>JAEZCG010000077.1 GCA_023430065.1 Pseudomonadota bacterium
CGCCCGAGTACCTCAAGGTCAACCGTGGCATGTCGCTGCAGGAATTCAAGGGCATCTTCTGGTGGGAATACGTCCACCGCCTGCTGGGACGCCTGATCGGCCTGGCCTTCCTGCTTCCCCTGATCTGGTTCATCGTGCGCCGGAAGGTGGACGCGGCACTCACCCCGCGGCTGCTCGGCATCTTCCTGCTCGGCGGGGTGCAGGGCTTCGTGGGCTGGTGGATGGTCAGCAGCGGACTGGTGGACGATCCGCGCGTGAGCCACGTGCGCCTGTCGATTCATTTGGGTCTCGCCTTCCTGATCTTCGGGGCGATGTTCTGGACCGCCCTCGACCTGCTATCCAACGAGGTCCGTGAGCGCCTCGACCGCAGTCTCGCCCCGGTGGCCAGCTTCGCCAGCATCCTGAGCGTGGTGATCTTCGTGATGGTGCTGTCGGGGGGACTGGTGGCCGGGACTCGCGCCGGCTACGCGTACAACACATTTCCGCTCATGAACGGCCATGTGTTTCCACCCGAGTACTTCCTGCTCTCGCCCTGGTGGGACAACTTCCTGCACAACATGGCGACCGTGCAATTCAATCACCGGCTCATCGCCTGGGCGCTGTTATTCCTGATCCCCGTCCTGTGGTGGCGCGCATGGCGCGCGGGCGTACGCGGCCAGTTGCGGCTGCCGCTCGACCTGCTGATGCTGATGCTGCTCGTGCAGGTCGGACTGGGAATAGCCACGCTGATGCAGCGTGTTCCGGTGGTACTCGGCACGGCTCATCAGGCGGGTGCGCTGGTGTTGTTCGCGCTGGCGCTGTGGAGTGCGCACGTGCTGCGCCGGCGCGCCGCGATGGGGCCGGTGCGCCGGATCTGAAGCGTCCGTGCCTCCGGACGATACGGAGCCAGGACTACGCTAGAGCAGGAACAACGCCGCCGAGCCGATCGCTACGATGGCGATTCCCGCCGTCAGGACCCGGCGCCGCACCGCTGCCCCGCCCAGTACCACCACCATCCCGACCTTGACCACCGTGTTCGCCAGCGCCGCGACCACGATTGCCTGCGCGGCGAGGTCGGCCTCGCCGATACGCGCGTAGTCCGCCATCGACAGGGTGATGGCATCGACGTCGGTGAGTCCGGCAAGGGCGGCGACCAGTAGCAGCCCCTGGCCTTCGTAGTAGTGTCTGGTCAGCGCCACCAGCATCAGCACTACCGCGAAGAACGCGGTGAACTTCGCCGCCGACGTGAGACTGAACGGGTTCGACAAGGGCACTGCGTCGCGATCGGTCGCGCCCTCAGTCGTCCGCCGGCTGCGCAGGTAGAACAGCACGGCCGCGACGACCGCGGCGCCGCCCATCGCGAGCAGCGCGGGCCACAGCGATCCGATGAGCGCGGCATTGACCACCAGCACCTCGACCACGACACGGCCGAACATCACTGCCCACGCCACGAGAATGCCACAGGCGAACGCGTCGGCACCCGCCGTGGCGCCACGGCTTTGCCGCGCGAAACTCAGCGTGACGGCAGTGGACGAGACTAGCCCGCCGGTCAGCCCGGTGACCGCCGCACCCCGGTGGCTGCCCACCAGGCGCGTGGCAACGTACCCGATCAGGGAGAGGCTGGCTATCAGGATCGTGAGCAGCCACAGCTTGTAGGGATTGAGCGCGTCCCATGGATCGATGGTCCGGTCCGGCAGCAGAGGCAGCACGATGAAGGTGGCGATCAGCAGGCGCAGACCGGCGTACAGGTCGTCGCGCCCGATGCGGCCGACCAGACCGTGCAGCGGTTGCTTGTAGGCGAGCACCGCGGAGACGGCGATGGCGAGTCCCACGCCGATCTCCACGTAGCCGAACAGCACGGTCGCGCCCAGAAGGAAGACCACCAGCGCAGCGGTCTCGGTGGTCAGGCCGATCGAATCGGGGTGGATGCGTGCGTGAACCAGGTAGCCGGCAATCACCACGGCCGCCGCGCTGCCCAGGGCGCCGGCGAAGATCAGGTAGGTCTCGAGCTCGACCGAGAGCCAGGCCGACATGGCACCGGCGGCGGCCATCAGGATGAAGGTGCGCAGGCCGCCGATGGAGCCATGCCCGTCCTCGCGCTTGCGCTTCTCGCGGTCGATGCCGACGAGGGCGCCGATCAGCAGGGCAATGGCGAAGTCGCGTACGGTGAGCAGGTCGGCGGAGAAGTCCATCTTCACAGTGTGCCATCGCCGCGAGGCGAGACACCACATTCGGCCCGCCTACTCGACCGTCGTCAGTTCGGGCTCGTTCTCGAGCTCATCGAGTGCAGGAATGTCGAGCGCCACGCCGATCCTGCGCCATTCGCGCACCTCCTCGCGCAACGCCGCGGCGGTCAGCGGACTGCGTCCCAGCCACTGTGCGTCCAGGCCGAGTCGGAATCCCTTTGCGTCGCAGCGCGCCCGGATGGCGGGTATCGCCACGTCAGTACGGCTGCGATGGAACAGCACGGCCAGGCGCAGCGCCATCACCATGGCCAGGTCCAGGTTGCTGCTGATCTGGCCCTTCATCTTGTCCGTCGTGCCTCGATGCGCGAGAACCAGCAGCGACAGGTGTGCCTGCTCCATGCGCGAGAAGCCGGGCATGTCGGCGTGACTGAGGATGTAGGCCGAATGCTTGTGATAGCCGGAGTGCGCCACCGACAAGCCGATTTCGTGCAGGCGCGCCGCCCACGACAGCAGGTGCAGCGGGTAGTCCGCATCCGCGCGCAGGTCGCCGAAGAACTGGCGCAGCAGCTCGAGCGCCAGGTGTTCGACGCGGCGCGCCTGGCGCATGTCCACGTGGTAGCGCTTGGCGAAGTGGGCCACGGAGACGTCGCGCATGTCGTGGTCGTGGAATCGCCCCATCATGTCGTACAGCACACCCTGGCGCATCGCGCCGGTGGCGAGGATCATGCGCTCGATGCGCAACTCCTCGAATGCGGCGGACATGATGGCGAATCCGCCCGGCAGCGCCGCCACGCGGTCCGGCCGCAGGCCCGGAAACTCCACCCGGTCGAGATCTCCGAACTTGAGGAGCGCGCTGCGCAGGCGATCCAGCCCGTTGGCAGTGATGGCGCCCGCGCTCCAGCCGTTTGCCTCGAGGATGTCGCCGATCGAGCGCGCCGTGCCGGACGATCCGACCGCCTCCTTCCAGTGTCCGGACGAGAACTCACGGCGGATGGTCTGCACCTCGAGGCGGGCGGCGGTTTCTGCCTGCTTGAAGTTGCTCTTGCTCAGGCGTCCCCCGGGAAAATAGCGCAGGCTGTAGGTGACGCAGCCCATGTACAGGCTTTCCAGCTTTTGCGGGCGGTATCCGGCGCCGATGATGAATTCGGTGGAGCCGCCGCCGATGTCCATCACCATGCGCTTGCTGCCGTTGACCGGCAGACTGTGCGACACGCCGAGATAGATGAGGCGTGCTTCTTCCTTGCCCGCCACTACCTCGATCGGGAAACCGAGCGCGGCCTCGGCCCGGGTGAGGAATTCGTGCGCGTTCTTGGCCACCCGCAGGGTATTGGTGCCGACCGCGCGCACCGCTTCCGGGCTCAGGCCGCGCAGCCGCTCGCCGAATCGCTGCAACGCCTCGAGGGCGCGCTGCTGCGAGGCCTCGTCCAGACGCTTGTCGGCTTGCAGCCCGGCGGCGAGACGCACCGGCTCGCGCAGCGAATCCAACGGGTAGATCTGGTCGTCGACGACGCGGGCGACCTGCAGGCGGAAGCTGTTGGAGCCGAGATCGACCGCGGCCAACGTCGGGAAGCGGCTCATCGCCCCGCACGCCTGGCGAACGCGCGCCCGTCCCACGTCGTTGCGCCGGACCGCGTGTGCGGCGCGGGTCGTACGCAGACGGCCGAACCCACGTCAGGCCAGGATCTCGCGCTCGATCTCTTCCAAGGCAGTGTGACGCACATCCTTGCCCTTGACCATGTAGATCACATACTCCGAGATGTTTTTGGCATGGTCGCCGATGCGTTCGAGCGCCTTGGCGATGAACAGGATCTCGATGGAGGCGGAAATGGTGCGCGGGTCCTCCATCATGAACGTGATGAGCTGCCGCAGGATGGCGCGGAATTCCTCGTCCACGTGGCGGTCGGTGCGCACCACCTCGGCCGATCCGCTCACATCCAGCCGTGCGAAGCAGTCGAGCGACTTGCGCAGCATCTCGGTGGCGAGTGTGGACATGCGGCGGATCTCGACGTAGCGCGGCTGCTGCACCCGGTCCACGGAGTAGAACAGGGCGGCCATGCGGGCGATCTTCGCGGCCTCGTCGCCGATGCGCTCCAGGTCGGTAATGGTCTTGATCACCGCCATCACCAGGCGCAGGTCGGACGCCGCCGGCTGACGCCGCGCGATGATCGTGCTGCAATCCTCGTCGATGCCCACTTCCATGGCGTTGACCTTGTGATCGTTGGCCACCACGGTCGCGCACAGCTCGACGTCGGCACGGGTGAGCGCGTCCACCGCCATCGAGATCTGCTGCTCGACGAACCCGCCCATCTGCAGGACTCGCGAACGCAGGTTCTCCAGCTCGGCGTCGAACTGCTTCGAGGTGTGATCTGAGGACATTCCAGGCTCCTTGGCGCCGCCAGCAGCACAGGCCCTTGCATCGGCCGACGACGCAGTTTACTTCAGTAAGTTGACGGTAGCGTGTCAACGTGCGCCAGGCGGCGCACGCGCGGCTCAGTCCGGCAGGCGAACGACCCCCGTCGGAGTACCCAGGAGCAAGACGTCTGCCGGGCGCCGCGCGAAGATGCCGTTGGTCACCACGCCGGCGATCTGGTTGATGCGCCCCTCCAGTTCCACCGGATCCCGAATGGCCAGCCCGTGCACGTCCAGGATCACGTTGCCGTAGTCGCTGACGAAGTTCTCGCGCAGGACGGCCCGTCCGCCCAGTGCTGCCATTTCGCGGGCCACGTGGGCGCGTGCCAGCGGGATGACCTCTACGGGCAGCGGGAAAGCGCCCAGGATGTCTTTCTTCTTGGCCTGGTCGGCGATGCACACGAACTGCCGGGACATGGCGGCCACGATCTTCTCGCCCGTGAGGGCACCGCCGCCGCCTTTGATCATGTGCAGGCGCGGCGTAATCTCGTCGGCGCCATCGACGTACACGGAAATGCCGTCCACCGCGTTCAGATCGAGAACGGGGATTCCCATCCGTGCCAGGCGCTCGGCGGAGGCCCGCGAACTGGAGACCGCGCCGGCGATGCGGCCGCGCCTGTCGCCCAGGCCGTCGATGAAGAAATTCACCGTCGAGCCGGTGCCTACGCCCACGATTGCGCCGTCGGGAATGTACGCCAGCGCGGCCAGCGCGGCCGCTCTTTTCATCTCGTCGCTCGTCATGATTCGTCCGCAGAAGCGAGGCGAGAGCATAGCACCGCCCGCCGGGAGCCCCGCGCGCGCATCCATGGAGATCGTGCCTGACCATCCGGCGCCGCGCCCGCCAGCTTCGCAGCCGCCGACGGCTACGAGCGCGGCCGGCAGACCTGATGATGGAACGGGCTGCCTTCGGCGAGCGGCTGCGCCGGGCGATCAAGATCGTCGGAGTGGAGCCGATAGATCCGCACGTGATGACGCGCTGGGCGACAGCCGATCGGCGCATGCGCCGGCGCGGAACCAGCGCCTGCGACCCCGCGCAGCATCACCGCGCGGACGCTGGACGGTTTGGGGCAGCATGTCGGCTTCCGGCGGATCGCAGCGCGCGTTCGCGCTTGCTCACGCGGCGCCACCCTCGTCGCGTCGACGCGTGCGGCGACCCGACTCACCGATTCCTCCCCGATGCACAGGACGCGCAGCAAGGCCGTGGAACTATGGGAAAATCCTGCAGTCGTGTAGACGTGCGCCGCGCGGCGCGATCGTGGGAGGACTGATTCGGTGATCGCTGCAGCCTGGCGAAAGCTCGCGGTCGTGCTGAGCGCGACGGCCGCGCTCGTGTACGCCGATGCCGTGCGTGCCGATGCCGACGACGACTTCCTGGCCGCGCGCGACGCCTTCCTGCGCGCCCAGCATGAGCGCGTGGACGCACTCGCGCCGAAGCTGGCCGGCCATCCGCTCGAGGCCTATGTGCGCTACTGGCAGCTGAGCGGCCGGATCGCACAGCGCAACCAGGCCGAGGTGCGCGCCTTCCTCCACGACCAGGGTGATTCGCTGCTGGGGCAGCGGCTGCGCAGCGACTGGGTGAAGCAGCTCGCACGGCAGGGCGACTGGGATGCCTTCGAGCGCGAGTCGGCCACGCTCGGCGACGAAGACGTCGAACTGCGCTGCTACCGCCTCCAGGCGCTTCTGGCACGCGACCAGGACGTCGCCGCCGCGGCGCGTCCCGTCTGGCTGCAGGGCACCGCCCAACCCGAGAGCTGCGCCCCGGTGTTCGACGCGCTGCTGCGCAACGGGCACCTCGGCGAGGCCGACGTGTGGCAGCGCATCCGCCTGGCGCTCGCCGCAGGCAACGTGACCCTGGCCAAGTCGCTCGCATCGCACCTGCCGGCGCGATCGCGTCCCGACGGCAAAGTGCTGGACGCAATCGTGCGCAAGCCGCAGCAATACCTGGGCGCGAAGACGCTGCCGCTCAAGACACGGGCCCAGCGCGAGCTGGCCGTGTTCGCCGTGATGCGACTGGCGCAGACGTTGCCCGCGGTCGCCGCCACGCGGCTCGAGCGCATGGAGAACGCACTTCCTGCGGAGGACCGCGCCTACGCCTGGGGCCAGGTGGCAACCGCCGGTGCCCTGCGCCATCGACCGGAGACCCTGGAGTGGTACAAGCGCGCGGACGATCGCCAGCTCACCGATCGCCAGCTCGGCTGGATGGCACGCAGCGCCATGCGGGTGGGTGCGTGGCCGACCGTCGAGCACGCCATCGGAGCCATGAGCGAGACGGAGCGGCAGGTGACGGTGTGGCGCTACTGGCTCGCCCGCGCGTACCGGGCCCAGGGCCGGGAGGCCGAGGCCAATGCCCTGCTCGCCCCGCTGTCACTCGTGCACAATTTCTACGGGCGGCTCGCCGCGGAGGAACTGGGTGACGCGCTGTCGGAAACACCCACGGCCTACAGCCCGACGCCGGACGAGATCGCGCGGGTCGAGAAGCTGTCCGGCATCCAGCGCGCGCTGCATTTCCATCGCCTCGGCCTGCGAACGGAGGGTGCGCTCGAGTGGGGCTGGAGCACGCGCGACTTCGACGATCACCAGTTGCTGGCCGCGGCGGTGTTGGCCAACCGCGCCGGCTGGTACGACCGCGCGATCGATGCGGCGGAACGGACGCAGGCCCTGCACGATTTCAACCTGCGCTATCCGATGCCGCATCGGGACGTGGTGGCGACCTACACGCGCCAGCTGGACCTGGAGGAGGCGTGGGTCTACGGCCTGATGCGGCAGGAAAGCCGCTTCATCGCCGATGCGCGTTCGAGCGCGGGCGCGCAGGGTCTGATGCAGCTCATGCCCGCCACGGCGCGGCACGTGGCCAAGCGCATGGGGATGGGCAACTTCGACCGGCGCGCGGTGATCGCCGTGGACACCAACATCAGCCTCGGCACCTACTATCTGCGCGACCTCATGGACAGCCTGGGCCATGCGGTGCTCGCGACGGCGGGTTACAACGCCGGCCCTGGACGCGCCCGGCAGTGGCGGTCGAACGCGCCGCTCGAAGGCGCGATCTACGCCGAGAACATCCCGTTCAATGAGACCCGCGACTACGTGCGCAAGGTGATGAGCAACACGATGTACTATTCGCGCCTGCTGAGCAGGAACGTGCTGACGCTCAAGCAGCGTCTGGGCACGATCGAGGCCCGGCCCGGCAACGACGAGTAGGCTTTCACCATCCCAACGCACTCAAACTGTCCTGGACCATGATCATCCGTTCCGTTCTCGTCATCGGCGGATCCGGCTTCATCGGCCGCCACGTGGTGCGGCAGCTCGTCGCACGCGGTCTGCAGGTGCGCGTGCCGACGCGCCGCCGGGACCGCGCCAAGGAGCTGATCCTGCTGCCCACGGTGGACGTCGTGCAGGCCGACATCCATGACGACAAGACGCTGCACCGGCTGGTCGCGTCCTGCGATGCCGTGATCAACCTGGTGGGCGTCCTGCACGGCGACTTCGAGCGCGCCCACGTCGAACTCCCCCGACGCATCGTGGCAGCCTGTGACAAGCACGGCGTGCGCAGGCTGGTGCATCTGAGCGCACTGAAGGCGGCGGCCGACGCACCCAGTGCCTATCTACGCTCCAAGTCCGAGGGCGAGAACGTGATCCGCCTGGCGCGCGCGCGCATCGACGCGACGATCTTCCGGCCCTCGGTGGTGTTCGGACCGGACGACCGCTTCCTCAACCTGTTCGCCACGCTCGCGCGCCGCCTCCCGGTGCTCGCACTGGCCTCTCCGGACGCGCGTTTCCAGCCGGTGTACGTGAACGACGTGGCACAGGCCCTCACCGCGTCGCTGGACGACGCCCGTACCTTCGGCCAGACCTACGAGCTGTGCGGACCGCGCGTCTACAGCATGCGCCAGCTGGTCGAGTACGTCATGCACACGGTCGGCGTCCGGCGCATCGTGATCGGTCTGGGACCGACCCTGTCGATGCTGCAGGCAGCCGTCCTGGAGCGACTTCCGGGCCGCCTGATGACGCGCGACAACGTGCTCTCGATGCGCGTGCCCAATACCTGCGATGCGGCATTTCCCTCCTTGTTCGGGATCGTGCCCACTGCGCTGGAAGCCGTCGCGCCGATGTACATCGGTGGCGTGACTCCGCGCGCGCGCTACCACTGGTTCCGTTTTCGCGCACGGCGCTGAAGGACCGTGACATGTCGCACTACACGCTGGTCATCGGCAACAAGAACTACTCGTCCTGGTCGCTGCGCCCCTGGCTGTTGATGCGCCACACCGGCATCGCCTTCACGGAAGTGCGCATCCCGCTGTACACGCCCGAGTCGAAGCAGCAGATCCGGCGGCACTCTCCGTCCGGCAAGGTTCCCTGTCTGCTCGACGGCGGGCTCGCCGTTTGGGACTCGCTGGCCATCGCCGAATATCTGGCCGAGCGCCATCCCGAACTGCGGCTGTGGCCGTCGGATGCGGTGCAGCGCGCGCATGCGCGCTCGATCAGCGCCGAAATGCACTCGGGATTTGCCAACCTGCGCAGCGCGATGAGCATGAACTGCCGGGGGCGCTTTCCCAACCACGGCCGCAGCGACGAGGTGGCGGGTGAGATCGACCGAATCGAGCGCATCTGGGATGCGTGCCGCGCGCAGCACGCACACGTGGGGCCGTTCCTGTTCGGCGCGTTCAGCATCGCGGATGCAATGTACGCGCCGGTGGTGCTTCGTTTCCGTACCTACGAGGTGCAACTCGATCCCGTGAGCCGCGGCTACGCGGACGCCATCCTCGCGTTGCCCGCCATGCGGCAGTGGTTGCAGGAGGCCGAGGCGGAAACCGAGGTGATCGCGGCCCTCGAGCCGCGGCCGGACTGAGGGGCCGCGGGCGCCATCGATGGAGATCTACCGCGTCGGCGGATCGGTGCGCGACGAACTGCTCGGCCTGCCGGTGAAGGACCACGACTACGTGGTGGTCGGTAGCGATCCCGAGGAGATGGTGCGGCTCGGCTACCGGCCCGTGGGCAAGGACTTTCCCGTCTTTCTGCACCCGCAGACGAACGAGGAATACGCACTGGCCCGCACCGAGCGCAAGACCGGCCGCGGGTACAAGGGATTCGCCGTGTATGCGGCGCGGGAGGTCACCCTGGAGCAGGACCTGGCGCGCCGCGACCTCACCATCAACGCCATCGCGCGCGCGCAGGACGGTCGCCTGATCGATCCGTTCGGCGGCGAGCGCGACCTGCGTCTGGGCGTGCTGCGCCACGTCTCCCCCGCCTTCGGCGAGGACCCGGTCAGGATCCTGCGGTTGGCGCGCTTCGCCGCCCGCTTCGCCTTCGAGATCGCGCCCGAGACCCTGGCGCTGATGCGCACCATGGTGGACGGCGGCGAGGTCGATCACCTGGTGCCAGAGCGCGCGTGGCAGGAACTGTCCCGGGGCCTGTCGGAGCAGCGGCCGTCCCTGATGATCGAGGCACTGCGCGCCTGCGGCGCGCTGGCGCGTGTGCTGCCCGAAGTGGACGCGCTGTTCGGCGTGCCGCAGCCGCCACAATTCCATCCGGAGATCGACACCGGCCTGCACACGCTGCTGGTCCTGGACTATGCGGCTTCACGCCGCTTCTCACTGCCCGTGCGCTTCGCCGCGCTCACGCACGATCTGGGCAAGGGCACCACTCCGCGCGAGCAGTGGCCGCGTCACATCGGACATGAGGCGCGCGGCGTGGAACTGATTCGAGCGCTGTGCGAGCGGCTGCGCGTGTCCAACGACTGTCGCGACCTGGCGCTGCTGGTTGCGCGTCACCACGGTCAGGTGCACTGCGCGGAGGAACTGCGCGCGGCGACCGTGGTGAGGCTGTTCGAGCAGACCGACGCCCTGCGCCGGCCGGAGCGCTTCGAGGAACTGTTGCAGGCCTGCGCCAGCGACTTCCATGGACGACCGGGCTTCGAGTCGCTTGCCTATGCGCCGGCTCCGTTGCTGCGCACGGCGCTCGCCGCCGCGCGCGGCGTGGACGCAGCATCGATTGCGCGCGCGCAGGGCGAGCCCGCGAAGATTGCGCAAGCGGTGCACGCTGCGCGTGTCCAGGCGGTCGCGGCTGCGCTGGGCGGCGCCGATTCCGGCTCCGAGGACGGCAGTCCGGGCGCGGCCTAGCCGCGCGCACGGCCGATGGAGCCGGTGGACGATCAGTGCAGAAGAAAGACGATCAGGCTGGCGAGGGCGGACAACACCAGCGAGGACGCGAACGGAAAGTTGTACTCGCGCCCGCGCAGCACGAAGTTGACATCCCCGGGCAGCCGGCCGAGCCCGATCTTGCGCAACAGCGGCGTAACGCCGCCGATCAGCGCAAGCGCGAGCAGCATCGCGAGAAACCACTTCGTCATGCAGGTCGCTCCATGCCAAGGACTATAGCATCGAGGCGGCACCGGAACACGTGCCTGGCGCTGCGACCGCCCTGCTAGAATCCCGCGCTTTCGTGCGCAGGAGGCAGCCTTGATCGATCTGTACACCTGGACCACGCCCAACGGCCGCAAGGTCTCCATCATGCTCGAGGAGACCGGCCTGCCCTATCGCGTGCATCCGGTCGACATCAACCACGGCGAGCAGTTCAGGCCGGCGTTCCTGGCCATCAATCCGAACAACCGGATCCCGGCCATCGTCGACGAGACAGGACCGGACGGCACGCCGTTCACGCTGTTCGAGTCCGGCGCCATCCTCCTGTATCTCGCCTACAAGACCGGCCGCTTCCTGCCGCGCGACCCCGTGCGCCAGTTCCAGTCGATCCAGTGGTTGATGTTCCAGATGGGAGGCGTCGGGCCGATGTTCGGCCAGGCGCATCACTTCCTGCGGGCGACCAAGGAGCCGGTCCCGTATGGAATCGAGCGCTACACGAAGGAGACGCGGCGGCTCTACGGCGTCCTGGACGGCCACCTGCGGGAGCACGAGTACCTTGCCGACGAATACTCGGTCGCCGACATCGCGACCTACCCCTGGATCGCCCGGCACGACTGGCACAAGGTCGAGCTGAGCGAGTTCCCGGCAGTCAAGGCGTGGTACGAGCGCATCGGCGCACGCCCGGCCGTGCAGCGCGGCATGAAGGTGCCCGAACCGAAGCAGTAGCGACGGATCCGGCTTTCGCCGGGACGACGAGTCGGCGTCATCCCGACGAAATCCCCATCTGCGGCACTAAAGACGGCGTTGCGCCTGCCGATTTGCGTGGATCGACCGGTGAATTCCTGCCGGCGCTGCATCCACGCCATGAGCGACTCCTCTCCCCCAGAAAAGATCGGCAAGTACCCGGTGGTCCGGGAGTTGGGCCGCGGTGCGACCAGCGTCGTCTACCTGGCACGCGACCCGTTCGCGAACCGCGACGTGGCGATCAAGGTCGTGCGCAGCGAGGCCCCGGGCGACGCCGACCTTCAGCGGCGCTTCCGCCGCGTGTTCCTGAACGAGGCGGCGCTGGTCGGCAAGCTGTTCCATCCGCACATCCTGGGCATCTATGACGCGGTGAGCGACGAGGATCTGTCGTACATCGTGATGGAGTACATCGACGGCCACACCCTCGAGCAGTACTGCGACGTACGCAACCTGCTGCCGGTGAACAAGGTGGTCGAGATCCTCTTCAAGTGCAGCCTCGCCCTCGCGTTCGCACAGCGTCACGGCGTCATTCACTGCGACATCAAGCCGGCAAACGTACTGGTGAGCGGTGAGACCGACATCAAGATCTCGGACTTCGGCGCAGCGCAGTACGAGCAGGCCGAGCACACCCACCTCAAGGGGGTCGGCTCGCCGGCCTACATGTCTCCCGAACAGGTGCAGGACAAGGAGCTGGACTTCCGCACCGACATCTACTCGCTCGGCGTGCTCATGTACCAGATGCTCACCGGCAAGCTGCCCTTCCGCGCCTCCAGCAAGGCGAGCCTGCTCTATCAGGTGATCAACATCCCGGCCATCCCGCCGAGCACCTTCCGCCGCGACATTCCCCCCGAGCTCGACCGGGTCGTGCTGCGCTGCCTGGAAAAGGACATCGACGCGCGCTACGCAAGCTGGGGCGATTTCTCGCGTGAGCTCACCCACTCCTACCGCACGCTCGAGGTGCCCAGCGAGAACGTGTCGGACACCGAGAAGTTCAATACCATGCGCAGCCTGGCCTTCTTCAAGGACGTGCGCGACCAGGAGCTGTGGGAGGCGGTGCGCATCACGCAGTGGCGCAAGTTCCTGGCCGATCAGAGCGTCATCCGCGAGGGCGACACGGGCGACAGCTTCTTCATCATCACCGCAGGTGAGGCGAAGGTCACCAAGACCGGGCGCCTGCTCAACATCCTGCGCGCCGGCGACTGCTTCGGAGAGATGCTCTACTTCAGCGAGACCGTCACGCGGCGCACGACCACCATCAGTTCGCTCTCGCCACTGACGCTGATCGAGATCAGGGCCGCGGATCTCGGCAAGTCGTCCGATACGCTGCAGAAGGAGATCAACAAGGCCTTCCTGCGCATCCTCATCGACCGGCTGACCTGGGCCAACAACCGCCTCTCTGCGGCGTGACGCTCAGGGCACGAGGACCAGCGCGCCGCGCACCTCGCCGCGCCGCAACCGGCTCAGCGCGTCGCTCGCGGCGCTCAACGGCAACGTCTCGGTTTCGGTGCGCACCGGCACGCGCGGCGCCAGCGCCAGGAACTCCTCGGCATCGCGCCGCGTGAGGTTGGCGACCGAACGCACGCACCGCTCGCCCCACAGGAGCTCGTAGGAGAAGGACGGGATCGGGCTCATGTGGATGCCGGCGCACACGACGCGGCCGCCCTTGTCCACGCTGCCGAGCGCCGCCGGCACCAGCGCACCGACCGGCGCGAAGATGAGTGCCGCGTCGAGCAGCTCCGGAGCACGCTGGGTGGAATCGCCCGCCCAGGTGGCGCCGAGTTCGCGCGCGAAGCGCTGCGCGGCCTCGTCGCCCGGCCGCGCGAACGCATAGACCTCGCGACCCTGATGGCGCGCAACCTGCGCGACGATGTGCGCCGCCGCACCGAACCCGTAGATCCCCAACCGCCGCGCCTCGCCCGCCATGCGCAGTGCACGGTAGCCGATCAGACCCGCGCACAGCAACGGCGCGGCCTCGACGTCGCCGTACGCGTCCGGGATGGGGAAGCTGTAGCGTGAATCAGCGAGGACGTACTGCGCGTAGCCGCCGGGCAGGTGGTAGCCCGTGAAGCGGGCGGCCTCGCACAGGTTCTCCTCGCCGCGCAGGCAGTAGCGGCAGTTTCCGCAGGTGAAACCGAGCCAGGGGACGCCCACGCGCTGTCCCTCGCACAAGTGGTCCACGTGCGCGCCTCGCGCCACCACCGTGCCGACGATCTCGTGTCCCGGCACCAGCGGATAGCAGCCCTCGGTGAGATCGCCGTCGACCACGTGCAGGTCCGTGCGGCATACGGCGCACGCGTGCACCTGCACCAACACCTGGCCGGCGCCGGGTTCCGGCACCTCCAGCACACAGGGCTCGATTGTGCCGCCCGGCCGGTCGAGCTGCATGGCGTGCATGGTGCCGCGTCGCTGCATCGTGGAGCACACAAGTGAAAGCGAAACGCAGACTACTGGACCGCGGATGCGGCGAAGGCAAGTGGACGGATAGCCATATCGACTAGAATACGCGCTTCGCGTCCGGACGATCCGATGGAAGCCTTTCTCGTCTCGACCGCACTGGTCACGGCCGCCGAGATGGGCGACAAGACGCAGCTGCTGTCCTTCGTTCTTGCCGCCACGCTGCGCAGGCCGGTGGCGATTCTCCTCGGCATTCTCGTCGCCACGCTCGCCAATCATGCGCTCGCAGCAGGGACGGGCTATCTGATCGCGGGATGGATGTCCGCGGACGCGATGGCCTGGATCGCCGGCAGTTCCTTCATTGCCTTCGGCGCCTGGGCGCTCAAGCCAGACAGCTTCGCCGGAAAACCCCGGATTCTGCAGGCGGGCGCGTTCGCGACGGCCTGCCTGGCTTTCTTCGTGGCAGAGATGGCGGACAAGACCCAGTTCGCCACGATCGCGCTCGCGGGCCGCTACCACGCCGTGGTCGCGGTGGTGCTGGGGACCACCGTGGGGATGATGATCGCCAACCTTCCCGCGGTGTGGATCGGCGAGAAGCTCGCGCAGCGTCTGCCGATGCGTGCGCTGCGGATCGCTGCGGCGGTGCTGTTCGTGGCCATGGGCGCCGCGACGCTGGCGGGACCGATCGGACGCATGCTGTGAGCGACGACGCGGCGCCGACCCGCTGTCCGGCATGCGGCCAGGACAACCGCTGCGGAATGAACGCTGCCGGCGAGTGCTGGTGCGCCACCGGGTTTCCACCGCGCATGCCGCTCGCGCTGCGCGCCGATGCGGCGTGCTACTGCCGCGACTGCCTGCGCCGGCTGATCGAGTCGCTGCCCGCGGACGAGCGCAGCGCCTGAGCCCTACTTGACGAGCAGGACCGGCTGCGTCGCGAGGTGGATCACCTTGCTGGCAACCGAACCGAGCAGCACGTTACCGAGTGCGCCCATACCGCGCGTGCCCATCGCGATCAGATCGCAGCCCTGGTCGGTCGCGTACCCCGTCAGCGTGGCGGCGATGTCGCCCACCGCCACCCGTGCGTGGAACGGTACGCCGGAATCCTGCAGGGCCTCGCGCGCGCGCTTCAGCGCCTTCTCCCCTTCGTCCTCGTAGTACTCGCGCAGCTGGTCGGCGGAGATGAACATCTTCACCGCACCGGAGGCGATCGGCAGTTGCACGTTGACCACGTGCAACTCGGGCGGCTCGCGATACCAGTCGCGGCGGTCGATCACCTGGCGCAATGCGCGCAGCGCATTGTCGGAACCGTCGAAGGGAACGAGGATCTTCATGGCGACGCCCTATCTCATTTCAGGAGCGAGCAGGTTTTCATTTCAGGACCGAGCGGGCGAGCTTGCCGATCTCGGAGGGGTTGCGCGTGATCTTGATGCCGCACTCCTCCATCACCTTCAGCTTGGCGTCGGCGGTGCCCTCCCCGCCGGAGATGATGGCGCCCGCATGGCCCATGCGCTTGCCGGGCGGGGCGGTGACACCCGCGATGAAGCCGACCACCGGCTTTGTCATGTTGTCCTTGATCCAGCGTGCACATGTTTCCTCGTCGTTGCCGCCGATCTCGCCCACCATGATCACCGCCTCGGTGTCCGGATCCTCGTTGAACATCTTCATCACGTCGATGTGCTTGAGGCCGTTGACCGGATCGCCGCCGATGCCCACGCAGCTCGACTGCCCGAGCCCGACCTCGCCGAGCTGGCCGACCGCTTCGTAGGTGAGCGTGCCGGAGCGCGAGACGACGCCGACCGGACCGCGGCGATGGATGTGGCCGGGCATGATGCCGATCTTGATCTCGTCCGGCGTGATCACGCCCGGACAATTCGGCCCCACCAGGATCGTCTTTTTGTCGCGCATCCGGTAGCGGGTGTGGATCATGTCTCGCACCGGAATGCCCTCGGTGATGCAGATGACCAGATCCAGTCCGGCGTCGACCGCCTCGTCGATTGCTGCGGCAGCAAAGGGCGGCGGCACGTAGATGACCGACACGGTGGCACCGGTCGTGGCCTTCGCCTCCGCAACCGTGTTGTAGATGGGAATTCCCTCGAACTCTTGCCCGCCCTTTCCGGGGGTGACGCCCGCGACGAAGCAGTTCCTGCCGTTGGCGTATTGCGCGCAGGCGCGCGTGTGGAACTGGCCGGTCTTGCCCGTGATGCCCTGGGTGATCACGCGCGTGTTCTTGTTGATCAGGATCGCCATGGTGTGCGCTTGCTCCCGCTCGTCAGTGCTTGCCGCCGGCAGCCGCGACCACCTTCTGGGCGGCGTCCGCCATGTTGTTCGCCGAGATGATGGGCAGGCCGGACTCGGCAAGGATCTTCTTGCCCAGTTCCACGTTCGTACCCTCCAGGCGTACCACCAGGGGCACGCTCAACTCGACCTCGCGTGCCGCCTCGACCACCCCGGTGGCGATGACGTCGCATTTCATGATGCCGCCGAAGATGTTGACCAGGATCGCGCGCAGATTGGGATTGGCCAGCATCAGCTTGAAGGCCTCCGTGACCTTCTCGGTCGTGGCGCCGCCGCCCACGTCGAGGAAGTTCGCGGGGGACCCGCCGTACAGCTTGATGATGTCCATCGTGCCCATCGCCAGGCCGGCACCGTTGACGAGGCAGCCGATGTCGCCGTCGAGCGAGATGTAGGACAGGCCGTGCTTGGAGGCCTCGATCTCGGCCGGATCCTCCTCGTCCAGGTCGCGCAAGGCAACGATGTCCGGGTGACGGAACAGGGCGTTGTCGTCGAAATTGATCTTCGCGTCGAGCGCGACGACCTTGCCCTCGCCGGTGAGGATCAGCGGATTGATCTCGACCAGCGAGGCATCGGTCTCCTCGAACGCCTTGTACAGTGCCTGCAACAGGCTGACCGCCTGCGGCACGGAATCATCGGGGATGCCGATCTTGCGGGCGACCCCGGCCGCTTCCGCCTCGCCCAGGCCGGCCACCGGATCGATTGCGACCTTGTGGATCTTCTCGGGGGTGTGTGCCGCGACTTCCTCGATGTCCATGCCGCCTTCGCTGGAGGCCATGAGGACCACGCGCTGCGAGCCGCGGTCCACCACCATGCCCACGTACAGCTCCTTGCGGATGTCCGCGCCTTCCTCGATCAGCAGCCGCCGCACCTTCTGACCCTCGGGGCCGGTCTGGTGCGTGACCAGCTGCATGCCCAGTATCTTGGAGGCGTGCTCGCGCAGTTCGTCGGGCGAGCGGGCCAGCTTGACCCCGCCGCCCTTGCCGCGGCCGCCGGCGTGGATCTGGGCCTTGACCACCCACACCTTGCCGCCAAGCTGTGAGCCGGCCGCAACGGCTTCGTCGACGCTGAAACAGGGAATGCCGCGCGGCGTCGCGACGCCGTAGCGCCGTAGGATTTCCTTTGCCTGATATTCGTGGATTTTCAT
>JAEZCG010000094.1 GCA_023430065.1 Pseudomonadota bacterium
GGGGGGCGCGCGGGGGGGGCGCGCCCCGACGGAGGATCCCCCGGTTCGCAGCAGCGGCGGCTGCGGCCCGCGGCCGCTCGCGGCGTCCACCGCAGGCAGGGAAGGCGGCAGGGCCAAATTCATGAAAATCTCGGTTCCCGGACATAGAACGCTGCGAGAGAATCGCCGTCAGGTTGGTCCCCACCGACTCTGTACGAGGCTTGAATACGATGAGTCTGCTCTCCGTCGCCCGAACCGGCGCTTTCCTGGGCCTGACCGCCCTCGCGTCCATGGCCGCCGCACAATCCGGTTCCGATCCATGGACCGGCGATCTCACCCCGATCGGCGCGCCGGACTGGAACCGCGTGCGCGCCGCCCATCTGCTGGAGCGTGCCGGATTCGGCGGCACCCCGGAGGAGGTCGACGCCCTGGCACGACTCTCCCCAGAGGCGGCGGTCGCACGCCTGCTCGATGTGGACGGCGTGGACAACAGTCATCTGCGGCCCTTCGACGGCTCCGATTTGTGGGATGAAGGACTCGACCCGTTTCCGGTCAGCCGGCCGGCCACCACGGATCTCGCCCGCGCCCGGGGCGAAGCGCTCGGCGTGCAGGTCAAGCCCGAGGGCAACCGGCGCATGCAACCGGTGGTGAACAAGTTCTTCTATTGGTTGCGGGCGAGCCGGCTGGAGACCAACCGTGCCGCCTACTGGTGGGCCGGACGCATGCTCGCCACCCATCGTCCTCTCGAGGAGAAGATGGCGCTGTTCTGGCACGGCCATTTCGCCACCAGCGAGGAGAAGGTGCGCGACGTGCGCAAGATGCTGCGCCAGCTGGAGCTGTTCCATGCACACGGGATTGGGAACTTCCGCGACTTGCTCATCGGCGTCGCTCAGGACCCGGCCATGCTCGCCTTTCTCGATGCAGGCGTGAACGTCAAGGGCGCACCGAACGAGAATTTTGCGCGCGAGATCATGGAACTGTTCACCATGGGCGTGGGCAACTACAGCGAGGAGGATATTCGCGAAGCAGCGCGTGCCTTCACCGGCTGGAACTACGAGGACTTGCAGTTCGTCGTCAACCAGGCTCAGCACGACGACAGCGACAAGACGGTACTGGGGCGCACCGGCCGATTCGACGGCGTGCAGGTGATCGACATCATCCTCTCGCATCCGGTGACGGCAGACTACATCGCCTCGAAGCTCTACCGGTACTTCGTGCGCGCGGAGCTCTCCCCCGAACTTCGAACCCGGCTGGGTGCCGTGTTGCGCGACAACGCATACGAGATCGCCCCGCTGCTGCGCACCATCTTCCTGTCGCGTGACTTCTACAGCGCGCCGAGCGTGGGCACCCGCATCAAGGGACCGGTGGAACTGGTCGTGTCCACGTATCGCAAGCTCGGATTGACGGAGATGCCCGGTGTCCCGGACTTCAACGACACCACGGCTGCCCTCGGTCAGCAGCTATTCCGTCCGCCTACCGTGGCGGGGTGGGCCCAGGGCCGAAGCTGGATCACACCGGGCCTGCTGATCGAGCGCGGCAACTTCGTGCGCGATGTCGTGTTCCCCGACATCAACTACATCCCCACGGATCGCTATCCCTCGCTCCTCACCGGGGACGAGATCCGCGCCGTGCACGAGCGCATCGGCATGGGCTACGACATCAGCAGCGCGACCAAGCCGTTGAGTGTGGCGATGGCCGGCGGAGGCGGCGATGTCATGGCGATGTCGAGTGCGATGGCGGATCGAGACGAGGATTTCAATACGCGGTTCGGCAGCTACCGCGGCTGGCAGATGGCGGTCGAGCGCGTCAAGCCGATTCCCCGCACCTTCGCGCGTCTGGATCTCGCGGGACTCGTCGAGCGGGAGCATCTGACCGATACCGCCCAGGTCGTCGACTACCTACTGGCACGCTTCCTCACGGTTCCGATCGACACGAGCCGGCGGGACCAGCTCGTCGCCTTCCTCGACCGCGAGCTGGGCACGCGCGAGATCGCCCGTGCACGCACCTACATGGAAGAGCCGCTGCGCATGCTCGTGCACCTAATCCTGAGCATGCCGGAATACCAGCTCGGCTGATCGCCGCACTATCCACCTGGAGGACGAGCCCTTGAACCGCAACGAACTGGAACGACTTCTCGCGCGGCGGCGCCTGCTCAAGGGGGCCCTGGGCGGCGTCTGTGCCCATACCGCGGGCGCACTCGGACTGCCGCTGTTCTTCGGCAATGCTGCCAGTGCCCTGGCGGCAATGCCCGCACAGGATCGACGCATCCTGGTGGTCATGGAGCTGTCCGGCGGCAATGACGGACTGAACACGCTGGTCCCCTATGCCGACGACGCCTATTACCGCCATCGGCCCACCATCGGCATCAAGCCGGACACGCTGCGCAAGATCGACGAGCATTTCGGGTTCAGTCCGGGGATGGCGGGCTTCGAGCGCCTGTACAAGGACGGCAAGCTCGCCATCCTGCACGGCTGCGGGTACGACCAACCATCGTTCTCCCACTTCACCTCGATGGCGTACTGGCACACCGCAGCGCCGAACAGCGGCGGCGAGTATGGCTGGGTCGGCCAGCTCGCCGACGCGCTGGCGCCGCGCGGCGCACCGAACTTCCTGGTCAACATCGACGAGACGCAATCGCTGGCGGTGCGCAGCCAAGTGCATACGCCGGTCGTGTTCGACGATCCGGAGAAGTTCGTGCGCAAGGGGTTCTTCCAGGAACGCACGGTGTTCGAGCACATGGCCGACGCGAAGGCACCGGTGAACGATGCGCAGCGCTATCTGCTCGACGTGGCACGCAGCGCGCAGGATGCCTCGGCACTCGTGCGGGAGGCGTGGTCACGCTACCAGACGCCTGTGGATTACGGCGTCTACCCGGTCGACCTCAAGAAGGTGGCGGCGCTGATCGACGCCGATCTGCCTACGCGCCTGTACTACGTCGCCTACCGTCACAACGCCTTCGACACTCACGTGCATCAGAGCGATCTGCACGCGCGCCAGCTCACCTACGTGTCCGACGCCGTAATGGGGTTCCAGCGGGATCTCGCGCGCATCGGACGCGCGCATGACGTCACGCTCCTGATCTTCTCGGAGTTCGGCCGCCGCGTGCCGGAGAACACCAGCCTGGGCACGGACCACGGCACCGCCAACCTGATGTTCATGGTCGGCGAGAACGTCCGCGGCGGGCACTACGGGACGCCGGTCAGCCTGACGCAGCTCGACGAAGGGGACAACCTCGTCCACACGATGGACTTCCGCCGCGGGTATGCCACGGCGATCGAGGGGTGGATGGGCTTGAAGGACAGCCGGAAACTGCTGGGTGGAAGCTTCGAGCCGCTGCCGGTATTCGGTTAGGAGCCGGGGGCTCGGACCGAAGGCGGTGTCCTCCGCCTCGCCAGCCTCGATCCTGGCGCCGGGATCGCGTTATCCGGTGAGCAGTCCTCGCGCGGCGAGGCTGCGCATCAGTTCCATGACGCCGTAGGTCCACGGCGCGATGCGATCGCAGTAGTTCACGCGGTTCGACAACGCGCCCAGGGCGGTCGATCGAATCGTGACCACATCCCCCACCTTGTGGGTGAATCCGCGACCCGGCTCGCCGCGATCCTGCGTGGGCGCGAAGGCCGTGCCGAGGAACAAGACCAGGCCGTCCGGATACTGGTGATTGCGATTGAGCGCCTGCGCGGCGAGATCGAGCGGGTCGCGGCTGATTTGGGTCAACTCGTAGCCACCGCGCACCACGAACCCATCCTCGCCGGCCACCTCGACCTCGATACGCACGCGCCGCATGTCGTCGTAGGTGAAGTGCTCGTCGACGAGGCGGATGAACGGACCGATCGCGCAGCTGGCGTTGTTGTCCTTGGCACGGCCGAGCAGCAGCGCGCTGCGGCCCTCCCAGTCGCGCAGGTTCACGTCGTTACCCAGCGTGGCGCCGACCACCCTGCCGCTGCTGCCGATGGCGAGCACCAGCTCGGGCTCCGGATTGTTCCAGGACGAGTTCTCCAGAATGCCGATTTCGGCGCCGGTGCCGACCGCCGACATGGGCTGCGCCTTGTTGAACACTTCGGCATCCGGACCGATGCCCACCTCCAGGTACTGCGACCACACGCCACGCCGGATCAGCGATTCCTTCAAACGCATGGCGGCGGCGGAACCGGGCACGATGGAGCCGACCTGACCGCCGATCTCCTCGCCGATGGACTTGCGCAGCACCTCGGCCTGGGCGGGGTCGCCGTGGGCCTGTTCCTCGATGACACGCTCGAGCATGCTGGCGATGAAGGTGACCCCGCAGGCGCGCACCGCCTGAAGGTCGATCGGAGCCAGCAGAAAGGGGCGCGTGCGCTCCTGTGCACCGGCCGCACTGTTGGCCAGCAGGTCCGCGACATCGCCGACGACCGGTGCCTCGCCGACGGCAGCGCGCACGAGTGCAGCCGGCTCTGCGCTGTCGAGCAGTTGCGCGCTCGTTGCCGCTACGGCACTGAGGTCATAGACCCTGCCGCCCTGCACGGCAATGGGAATCGGACCGGGTGAAGGGCCGGGCTGCCATGCACGTCCGACGAGCAATGCGCGTGGGTCGTCGGGCAACGCCGTTGCGGGATCGAGCGACAACTCGGGCGCGCCCATGTCACTGGCTCCGCGAACTGATCAGAAAGCTCAGTTCCGGTCCGCAATCCGGGGCGCACACCAGCGCCCAGACGTCCGCGTCCGATCGATACATGAAGTGGATCTCGAAGTGTTCGCCATGATTGTTTTCGGCACGCAGCGAGTACACGTCGCGCACCGGCGTTCTCGCCATCGCGGCATAACTGGGCACCCGCTCCGCCATGCGCGCGTGCAAGGCCTGCGCGCCTTCAGCCGAGAGGTGCTCGACCTGTGCGGAAACGAAGTAGTGCGTCGACGCGGCCGCCCGCGCGGGATTGGGAGTCCATGCAGGCAGCATGACAGGCGTGGTGAAGCTGGCGGGGTAGCGCCAGATCCAGTCGGCACCCGGAACGATGAACTGCGACGCGGGCGTACACTGCAGCCTTGCCCAGCGGTCCAGTGGAGCCGGAAGCACGGTCACCGCATCTGCAGGCGGATTGCTGCAGTCGATGGCGGGAATGGACTCCCCGTGTTCCTCGGGATGGGCCAGCACCGGGCGCGCTGCGCCCATGGTGAGAAGGAGCAGCGCGGCGGCTGCAAACGGCTTCATTGCATCTCCTCCATGCGTCGATTCGGCATGTCGACATGTGTGATCCTCGCCCGATTATACAGAACGCATCCGGCTGCCTCGGGCACATCCGGCTGCCTCGGGGAGGAGAAGACCCCGGTCGGCCCCGGGGTCGATGCATCGTTACGGAGTCATCGAAGGATGGAGGACAGGAGTCGATTCACGGATTGCCGATTGCAACTCGCGTCCTGGACATACTTAGTTCGGCAACACCACGGTGTCGATGACGTGGATCACGCCGTTGCTGGCCTGCACATCGGTCGCGACGACGTTGGCACTGTCGACCTTCACGCCAGCGGTGCCCTTGGTGATGTTGAGACGACTGCCCTCGACGGTCGTCACCTTGCCTGGCTTCACGTCCTTCGCCATCACCGTGCCGGGCACGACGTGGTAGGTCAGAATCTTGGCCAGCTTCTTCTTGTCCTTGAGCAGCGCGTCAACCGTGCCGGCCGGCAGCTTGGCGAACGCCTCGTCGGTCGGGGCAAAGACCGTGAACGGTCCGGCTCCCTTGAGGGTATCGGTCAGGCCCGCCGCCTCGATCGCAGTAACCAGGGTGTTGAAGGAGCCCGCCGACTTGGCCGTGTCGACGATGTCGGCCTTTTGGGCAGCGAAGGCAGAACCGCCGGCGAGCAGCGCCAGGCCGAGGGAGAGCGAGCGAATGGATTTCAGAGAAGTCATGGGAATCTCCGATAACAGGTGGGTGTGTGGTCATGATCGTCTGGCCAGACTTTGTCCTAGACAAATATCCCGTTCTCGAAGTTCCCTCCCGAACCAACCGATTCCTCGCCCGTGCTCGTCTGCTGTCGCGAGGCGGCATTGATCCGCGGCCGGCTGGCGCTCGTCGACGTCGAGACGACCGGCGCGGATCCGCGTCGCGACCGCATTACCGAGCTGGCCGTGGTATCGATCGACGAGGGGGCGGTGATCGAGGAGTGGTCGACCCTGGTCAATCCCGGCCGGACGATTCCGCCCGGTATTCAGTCGCTCACTGGCATCACGCCCGAGATGGTGGAGCCTGCGCCGACCTTCGAGGATGTCGCGCTGGATGTCGCGCGACGCATCGACGGGCGTCTGCTCGTGGCGCACAACGCGCGTTTCGATGATGCGTTCCTGCGCAACGAGTTCCGTCGCGTGGCGCTACCCTACCGGAGCACCGTACTGTGCACGGTACGTCTGTCGCGCGCCCTCTTTCCGGAGCATGCGAAACACAACCTCGATGCGCTGATCGGGCGCTTTGCGTTGACCTGCGACGGCCGGCACCGTGCACTGCCGGATGCGCGGCTGCTGCTGCAGCTGCTGCGGGCACTGGCTGCGCGCGTCGAGCCCGATCGATTCGCGCAGGCCGCCGCCGACGTCGTGCAGGCGCCACGCGCACCACCCGGCGTGGACCCCGATCTGCTCGACGACGTGCCCGACTCACCTGGCACGTATACCTTGTTCGACGCCTCGGGTGCGTCCCTCTACGTCGGCAGGGCCGCGAACCTGCGACAGCAGATCCTGGCCCACTTCGCTGATTCCGGCCGGCACGCGCCGTCACAATGCGAGGCGATCCGCGCGCGGCGCCTGGACTGGCAGGCAACCGCGGGGGAGTTCGGCGCGTCCCTGTACCAATTGCGCAAGGTGCAGCGCGAGGCGCCCGCCCACAATCGTGGCAGCCGCGAGGCGTGGGCGCTGCACTGGCGACCCGATCTCACCGGCGGGAATGCCGTGGCTGCTGTCGATCTCAACGCGGCCGACGCGCAGCAGAGCGACCTGTTCGGACCGTTTCGCTCGCGAGCCGATGCGCTGGGGGCCCTGCGCGGACTGGTGCGCGAGTATCGCCTGTGTGCAGTGGCGGTGGGACTCGAATCACCCGGCCAAGCCTGCAGCGGGCTGTCGCGTGACGCCTGTTCGGGTACCTGCATGGGCCGCGAAGCGCCGGCCCGGCACGCCCTGCGGCTGATGCAGGCACTGCAACGCCTGCGTCTGCCCCCCTGGCCCTTCCCGGGGCCGGTGGCGCTGATCGAGGAGGACCCGCTTTCCGGCCGGCGCGAACTGCATGTGCTGGATCGCTGGCGCTATCTGGAGTCGATGCAGGACGAGCACGAACTCGGGATGAGTCTGCCCGGCCGTGGCCCGCCACCACGCTTCGACGTGGACATCTTCCGGTTGCTGCGCAGCGCGCTGCAGCGCGGGGCGCATGGCGTCCGCACGCTGGACGCAACGAACGGCGCCCACTGAAACGCGCGAGCCTCCGCCGCGGCACGCTACAATGCGGCGCGCCTCGGCGCCCTGCACGGCCGCCTTTTCCGCGACAAGGATCAACCCATGGCACAAGGCGGCGACCCTATCCCTCGCACCGCGTTCTGGCTCGGCACGGCCGGACTGGTCCCGTTCGTGGTCCTTGCCAGTGCGCTGCACGCGCTGCCCGACTATCGGCCGATGGTGGTGTTCTGGCTCACTGGCTATGCCGCAGTGATCCTCAGCTTCGTGGGGGCCGTGCACTGGGGTGCAGCGATGCTGCATCCGCGCATGAACGAGGGTGATCGGGCCTTGTTCATGACCTGGAGCGTGGTGCCCGCCCTGGTCGGGTGGGCGGCGTTGCTCATGCCCGCCAGGACGGGCCTGCTCCTCATGGCGGCGACATTCGCCGCCCACTACGGCGCGGACCGGCAGTTTGCACTGCGATTCGCCCTGCCGCCCTGGTATCTGCGCCTGCGCGCAGGATTGACCGCCGTGGTGATTCTTTGTCTGCTGCTTGCAATTCTGCGCCTGGAATGATGTCCGAGAAAACACGGGCCGGCGACCAGCGCCGCCCGGTTCGCACATCCGCACCTTCCCATCCTCAGAGGTTCCATGCTTACACGCTCGCAGCGCACCCTCGCGCGCGCCTCGATGATTCTCGGGCTCGCGTTCACCGCATCCGTGCCCGGGGCCGTGCGCGCCACCGAGTGCCCGCCACCGGCGCAGTGGCTGCGCCTGGAGGCCGGCGGCACACGGCCCGCTTCGCTGCAGGAAACGATCGCGCACGCTGCGCAACAGCGCGTCGTCCTGCTCGGCGAGAACCACGACAGCGCCGAGCACCATCGCTGGCAGCTTCACGTCCTGGCTGCGCTGCACGCGAGGCAGCCCGCGATCGCACTTGGCCTGGAGATGTTTCCGCGCCGGGTGCAGGCCGTGTTGGACGCGTGGGTCGCCGGATCGCTGACCGAAAGCGAACTTCTGGAGCGCAGCGAGTGGGACGACGTGTGGGGCATGGATGCCGCGCTCTATCTGCCGCTGTTCCACTATGCGCGCATGCACCGCATCCCGATGCTGGCGCTCAACGTCGAGCGCTCTCTGGTCCGTGACGTCGGCGCGCGAGGCTGGGAAACCATCCCCGCCGAGCAACGCGAAGGCGTGGCCGACCCTGCACCGCCTGCGCCGGACTATCTGACCACGCTGTATGAGGCATTCGTCGCGCATGCACCGCAGGGCGCACGCGACCGGCCCACGCCGACCGAGGCCGATTTGCACGATCCCCGATTCGTTCGCTTCGTACAGAGCATGCAGGTGTGGGACCGCGCCATGGCGCAGGCCGTCGTCGATCGCCTGACACAGAGCGAGACGCGGCTGGTCGTCGGCATCATGGGCAGCGGCCATCTGCGCGACGGCTTCGGTGTACCCCATCAGCTGCGCGCGTTGGGCATCCCGGAGAACGTGGTGCTGCTGCCCTGGGAGGCCGGCGCCGGGTGCGAACCGCCCTCCTCGACCGCGGCCGACTATTTGTTCGGGGTGGCCACGGAACCCTCCGCGCCGTCGCGTCCGCGGCTGGGCATCATGCTCGACGATGCCGAACACGGCGTGGTGGTGCGCAAGGTCGTCGAGGGCAGCATTGCGCAGGAGGCCGGGCTACGCGACGGTGACGTGGTCACGCAGGTCGCGGGTCGGCCGGTGCAGCGCAGCCGGGACGTGAGTGTCGCGGTCATGCGCACGGCACCCGGGACGTGGCTCCCGATTTCCGTGCGGCGCGGCGAGCGCTCGCTCGAGCTGGTCGCGCGGTTTCCCGCGACGCCCTGATGCGACGCCGCGCGCACATCGCACTGCACGTCATTGCTGCGCTAGGCCTCGCCTGCATGCTGCCGGCGCGTGCCGCGGGCGACGTGGACGTGGTGCACGAGCTGGACGTTCGACTCGACCCCGGCACCCGATCGCTGCAGGTGTCCGACACGGTGAGGCTGCGCGGCAGTGGGAAGGTGGAGATCGCCCTGCTGGCGGACTATCGGGTGGAGACGGCGACCCTCGATGGCCGCCCTCTGGCCGAGACTCGCCGGCGCGGCGACCTGCGCACCTACGAGCTGACCCTCACGGGATCGCATCGCCTGCATCTGCGCTACACGGGTGCAGTTGCCCGGCTCGTCGACACCGATCATCGTGGCACGCTCGGTGGACTGGCGCCGATGGCGGGCGAACGCGGCAGCTACCTGCCGGCGGGCAGCGGCTGGTATCCCATGGTGGGCGATGCGCCGGCGCGCTATGCGCTCACACTGCGGCTTCCGGCCGGACAGCGCGGGCTGTCGCCGGGCCGGCAAGTGGAGGAATCGGATACCCCCGAGGGCTATCGCGCGCGCTACACCGTCGACGCACCGACCGAAGGCATCGAAGTCATGGCGGGGCCGTACGTCGTTCAGACGCGCGACGTCGAAGCCGAAGGCACACGGGTACGGCTGTCCACCTGGTTCCATCCAGAGATCGCGTCGCTCTCGGGAAGCTACCTGGATGCGGCTGAGCGCTACGTGGCGATGTACAGCGCGCGGCTCGGCGGCTATCCGTTCGAGCGTTTCAGCGTCGTGTCCGGTCCACTGCCCACCGGTTTCGGCATACCGACGCTGACCTATCTCGGCGTGGACGTTCTCAAGCTGCCGTTCATCCGCGCCACATCGCTGGGGCACGAAGTCCTTCACAACTGGTGGGGCAACGGCGTCTACGTGGACTACCCCTCGGGGAACTGGGCGGAAGGACTGACCACGTTCATGGCGGACTACGCCTACAAGGAGTCAGAAGGCCCGGATGCGGCGCGCACCATGCGCCTGGACTGGCTGCGCGACTACGCCGCCGTGCCCGAGGACCAGGACATGCCGCTGCGCAGCTTCACCGCGCGCACCCACGGCGCCTCGCAAATCATCGGCTACAACAAAAGCGCGTTCGTGTTCTACATGCTGCGCGCACGCATCGGCGAGGAAGCCTTCGACCGCGGCCTGCGCCGGTTCTGGCAGGATCACCGCTTCCGCCGGGCCGGCTGGAGCGACCTGCGCCGGGCGTTCGAGCAGGCCTCGGCGCAGGACCTCGAGGCGTTCTTCCTGCAGTGGCTGGAGCGACCGGGTGCGCCGCGCGTGCGCATCGAGCGTGCGCAGCGTGTCGGCGAAGACCTGCACCTCACGCTGACGCAGCGTGCACCCGCTTATGCGATCGACGTTCCCGTCGACATCGAACGGGATGGCCACGCACGACGCGAGGTCTTGGCTCTGAGCCAGCCACGGCAGCGTTTCGTCCTGCGCAGCGCCGGACGGGCGGAATCGGCGGTGCTCGACCCGCGGCTGCACGTGTTTCGCATGCTGGACGAGGTCGAGTTGCCGCCCATCCTGCGCAACGTCATGGTGGGTCGCGCCACGCGCCTGAGCGTGACGTCCGAGGACGCGACGTTCCGTGCCGCGGCACAAGCCCTCGCACACGCGGTGCTCGATCACCCGCCGGTCGAGGGCGATGCGAGCGGCCCTCGCATGCTGGTCGCCCCGCTCGACGGCATCGATGCAGAGCTGCACGCGCGCGGCCTGCCGCCGCTGCCGCCGGAACTCGCGGCGGCCGGAACGGCAAAGGTGTGGGCGGTCAAGGACCAAGCAGGCGCGACCGTCCTGCTGGTCGCCGCGCGCGACGCACAGTCGCTGGCTGCGCTGCAACGCGGTCTACCGCACTATGGCAGGCAGAGTTGGGTGGTGTTCGAGGGACCGCGTGCCATCGCGCGCGGGACGTGGCCGGTGCAGGCGCAGCGCGTGTCGATACACGACTCGACTGGAGGCCACAGAGAGGATGCCTCGCTGCGTTCGGAATGACACCGATGGAAGGTGTCATCCCGGGGCGAAGCCGTAATCGGCACACTGCAGCGTCATCCGCGGCGAAGCCGAGCGGATCTCCCGTCAGCTGCGCGCGAGGAAGCTCATCATCGCCTTGTCGAACGCTTCCGGCTGCTCGATGTTGGACAGGTGTGATGCATTGGGAATGATCACCAGTTCCGAGTTCGGCGCCGCATGGTGGATCTCCTGTGCCATCGCCACCGGCGTGCCGGCGTCCTCTTCGCCGACGATCACCTGGATCGGGCACTTGATCTCCGCGAGTCGCGCGGTCACGTCGATCATCGGGATCGCGTGGCAGCAACCGACATAGCCCGCGGCGGGCGTGCTGCGGATCATCTGCGCGACCTTGTCCACCACCGGCCCACCCTTCGCCAGGTAGGGCTCGGTGAACCAGCGCTTGAGCGTCGGCTGCACCAGCGGGTCCATGCCCTGCTCGGTGACGAGCTTGATGCGGTCCGCCCACACGCCGCGCGCTTCGGCCGGATAACGGCTGGTGGTGTCGCACAGCACCAGGCTGCGCAGCACGCCGGGGAACTTGAGCGCGAAGGTCATGCCGATCATGCCGCCCATCGACAGGCCGACGAAGTGCGGATCCTTCGCACCCACCGTGTCGAGCAAGGCCTTCACGTCGTCGGCCATCTGCTCCAGCGTGTAGGCGGCGCCCGGCGCGTCGCTAGCGCCGTGGCCGCGCGTGTCGAAGCGCAGAACCTTGTAGCGCGCAGCGAGCGTCTTCACCTGGTCGTCCCACATGTGCAGGTTGCACGCGAGCGAGTGGCTCATCACCACCCACGGCCCATCGCCCTCGATCTCGTAGTTGATACCGACACCGTTGCAGACGCTCTTCATGGTCGCTCCCCCGGACACTGTCGTTGTTGTCGTACGCACCGAGTATAGCTTGACCGCCCGAGCGCTTCGTTCCATCCTTTGCCGCACCACGACAGGAGGAGACGAGCATGCGGCTGGTGCAGTGGCACGAGGGCGGAACGCGACGGGTGGGTGTGGCGAGCGAGGACGGACGCAGCCTGCAACCGGTGCAGGGGGCGGATTCGGTGTACCGGCTGGCCGTCGAGGCGATCCGCGGCAAGCACGGCCTGGAAGAGCTGGTGCGCGGCCGCCTCTCGTCCGAGAGCGTGAGCTATGACAAGGTGGTCTCCGAGCAGCGCCTGCTGCCGCCGCTCGATCATCCCGACGCCGCGCGCTGGCTGGTGACCGGCACCGGCCTGTCGCACCTGGGCAGCGCCGCCGCGCGCGACTCGATGCACGCCAAGCTCGCGCAGGACGAAGCGCAGCTGACTGACTCGATGAAGATGTTCAAGTGGGGCCTGGAGGGCGGCAAGCCGAAGGCCGGCGAGATCGGCGTGCAGCCGGAGTGGTTCTACAAGGGCGACGGCCGCTGCGTGGTCGCGCCCGAACAGGCGCTGGAACTGCCGGCTTATGCGCTGGACGGCGGCGACGAAGTCGAAGTGGTAGGCGTGTACGTCATCGGCGACGACGGCACACCCTGGCGCGTCGGCTTCGCGCTGGGCAACGAGTACGCCGACCACGTGATGGAGCGGCAGAACTACCTCTACCTCGCGCATTCGAAACTGCGCCAGTGCGCGTACGGACCGGAACTGTTGCTCGGCGCGCTGCCGAACAACGTCACGGGCAACGCGCGACTGACGCGCGGCGGCGAGGCGGTCTGGAGCGAGGGCTGGCTGTCCGGCGACGACAACATGGCGCACTCGATCGCCAACCTCGAGCACCACCACTTCAAGTACGCAGACTTCCGCCGACCGGGCGACGTGCATGTGCACTTCTTTGGCGCCGCCACCGGCAGCTTCACCAAGAACGTGAAGGCGCAGGTCGGCGACGTGTTCGAGATCGAGGCACAGTGCTTCGGCCGGCCGCTGCGCAATCCGCTCGGCGCCGCGCGGTGGCATTACGAGCTGGTGAACGTGAAGCCCCTGTGAGACGGACGACGATGAAGAACAAAGCACTGGCCGCCGCTCTGCTCCTGCTCGCTTCACCCGCCTTCGCGGGGTGGACGGCCGTGGGCGAGGATCCACGCGGCACCACGTACGCCGATCCCGCGACCATCGAGAAGACCGCCAGCACGGTGAAGATGTGGTCGATCCTCGACTACGGGACTTTCCAGCGCATGGTGGAAGTGGGCTACTTCTCGCAGAAGTCGCACAACGAATACGACTGCGCGGGCAGGCGCATGCGCGGGTTGCACACAACGCTGCATGCCGAGCACATGGGCGCGGGCGCCGTCATCTACGAAGACGACTCGGCGCACGAGTGGGAGTCGATCTCGCCGGGGTCCGCCCAGGAGGCCCTGCTGCAGGCCGCATGTAAGTGAGTAGCAAAGGGGTCAGGTCTTGCGATTTGCCTTCTCCATCATTCCGATTAGGCGACTCACGCGAGAGACTGATAATCCCGTTTCCGCTGCGATGATCGTCATGCTCAGACCGCCTTCGGTGTACGCTCTGTAGAACGCTTCCTCGCGACTCGGACAGCAAGCGAGCCACTGCGAAACTCTCTGTCGATTCCTACGCTGAACTCTCGGGATTTCCTTCGCGCAACGACGATCTGGGTCAGCCAGAGCCTGCATTCGCTCGACGAACTCCGCGTCACCGAGATAGATCTGCTGCCGCAGGGCATCGCGCCACAGTGGCACATCCACTGCTGAGGCCACCCATTCCGCGTATCGCTTCGCAGCCCTGCGATAATCGCCAGCGGTCACTGCCCTGCGCCCGAACAGGCACTCGTGCAACTCCTCGATGTCAAGCCAGCCTGGGGCATCCGTCACACCCACGTGCGCCCGATAGCTCGACCAGGGCCACACCTCAGGTGCCTCCACGCTCCGAGCGCGCACCGGATTCAACTCAACGTATCGACAGACTTCCAGAAGATAGGCATCGCGATCCACCAGGATCGCCTTGTAGCGACCCTGAAACAAATGTCCCACCTTGCCGTGCCGGCGGTTGAACGCTTGCGTGTACACCCCGTTGACGTGGCGCATCAAGCGGGAAAGATTAGCTTGATGGGTGCGAACCACGAAGTGGTAATGGTTACCCATCAGGCAGTAGGCAAGCATGTGCGCATCGAACCGCGATAGCCCCTGCTCCACGACAGCCAGAAAGGAAAGCCGATCTTCATCGTCGGCGAAGATCGACTCGCGCCGGTCGCCGCGCGACGTGACGTGGTAGACGGCGCCTTGAAATTCGATGCGCAGAGGGCGGGCCACAACCGCAGATTATGTTATTCGCATTTTTTCCGCAAGTGCGCTATTCGCCGCATCTTCTCCGAACTGCGCCTGCATGAAGCAAGCCGGCAAAAGGCAAGACCTGACCCCCCGGCTAGCGCCCTCACCGCAGCTGAATCACGAACCGCGCGTCCCCGCGCACCACCTGCAGATATAGCGGTCGCGGTGTCGCCTTCAGCGCAGCGAGCAACTCCTCTACCGATCGCACGCGCCGCCTGTTGATGCCGGCAATGACGTCGCCGTCGCGCAGTCCGTGCATCCACGCCGGGCTGTTGCGCTCCACCTTCACCACGATCACCGCCTGCGATCGCCCGCCCTGCTCGAAGTCGGTCACTGCCGCGCCGGCTAATTCCAGCAGCGCCTGGCCTCCGCGTCCAGCCGCGGCCTGCACCGGCTCAATCTTCGCTCTCAGGTTGCGCACCTCGCGTCCGCGCTGGATGCGCAACTCGAGTTCCTCGCCGATCGGCGTGAGCCCGACCTGGTTGCGCAGATCCACCGAGCTGCGCACACGACGTCCGTTGACGTGCGTCACCACGTCGCCACGGCGCAGTCCGGCGCGCGCGGCGGGGGAATCCTCCGCCACCTCGACGATCACCACGCCGTCGCTGTTCGCCAGGCCCATCGCCTGCGCCAGCTCGGGCGTGAGGTCCTGGCTGCTGGCGCCGAAGCGGCCGCGCCGCACTTCGCCGTAGCGGATGATCTGCGTCATGACGCTGCGCGCCATGTTGCTGGGCACGGCGAAGCCGATGCCGACGTTGCCGCCGGCGGGACCGATGATCGCGGTGTTGATGCCGACCAGCTCGCCCTTCAGGTTCACCAGCGCCCCGCCGGAATTGCCGGGATTGATGGCAGCGTCGGTCTGGATGAAGTCCTCGTAGCCCTCGATGTTCAGGCCCGACCGGCCGAGCGCGCTGATGATGCCGGAGGTCACGGTCTGCCCGAGCCCGAACGGGTTGCCGATGGCGAGGACGTAGTCGCCTACGCGCAGCGTCTCGGAATCGCCGAACGAGAGCGCCTTGAGACGCTCGCTCGGGATGCGCAGCACGGCAATGTCCGTCCCCGGATCGCTGCCCACGATCTCGGCCTGCAGCTGGCGCCGGTCCTTGAGCGTGACAACCACTTCGCGCGCGCCCTTGATGACGTGATGGTTGGTGAGCACGTAGCCGCGCGCCGCGTCCACGATCACGCCGGATCCGGCCGAGAGGCGCGGCTCGGGCTTGTCCGGCAGTCCGAAGAATCGCCGAAAGAAGGGATCCTGCATGAGTGGGTTCTCCTCCTCCGGTGAGGCCGACATGACGGCGATGTTCACCACAGCGGGAGTCACGTCCTCGATCAAGGGTGCGAGCGAGGGAACGCGGCCATCCGGGAAGACCGGCTGCGCGCCGGCGTGGGCCGAAGGGGCGAGCAGCGTGTACAGGACGAGGCTGAACAATGTAGTCCGCAGTGCAGCGATCATGGCTCTTGCCGAAGAGATTCGAAACGGCCGGATTCTACCGTTGCGCTGGCCACCGGCTCGCGCCGCTGTAGTAAAGCGAGGACGCCGGTGTTTCGGAGGCGGGCCGTCGGCGCGATGGGTGGGCCGTCGCGGTGATCCAGACGGTTGAACTCTGAATTCAGAATGCTACAATGCGCGGCACGGTCCGGCCCCCTGCCATGCGCCCCCTTCCCATCCAGCCCACCCTGGTCGACCAGGTGTACGACGCGATCCTGTCCGAGATTTCGGCCGGCAAGCTCGCCGCCGACGGGCGCGTGATCCAGGAGGAGATCGCCGCATCGCTCGGCGTGTCGCGCCAGCCGGTGCAGCAGGCGCTGCTGCTGCTCAAGCGTCAAGGCCTGCTGCGCGATGCACCCGGGCGCGGCCTGATGGTCGCGCCGCTGGATGCCGACTACGTGCGCAACCTCTACGAGATCCGCGCCATGCTCGACGGCCTGGCGAGCGGGAACGCTGCCGCGCGCGGCCGCGAGGCGGCGCGCAAGGAAGGCCAGGCTTATCTCGATCGGGGTCGCGCCGCGGTGGCGGGCCGCTCGATCGCGAAGATGATCGCCACCGACATGGATTTCCACTACTTCCTCTACCGCCTGTCCGGCAATCCGCTGATCGCCGAGGCGAGCGAGATGCACTGGAGCACCCTGCGCCGGGTCATGGGAGAAGTGCTGCTGCACGGCGAGACGCCCGCGGACATCTGGGACCAGCACGAACGCATCCTCGAGGCCGTGATCGCGGGCGACGCAGTGCGCGCGGAACGCCTCGCGCGCGAGCACATCTCGCACGCGTCGCAGACCCTCGCCAGCCGCCTCCTCCCGGGCGAACCGCCAAGAACACTCAGGCGCGGCGGCAGCCGCCGGATCACCGCAAGGAAAGTAAAACGATGATGGACGCATCCCACTACGGCACGCTGTATCGATCTCTGCAGCGCGCCGTCGAACGCTTCCCCGATCGCGCTGCCTACTGCGTACCGCCGATGGCCGGACGCCCTTACCACCCCGACGGCTGGGAAGTCACGTGGGCGCAAACGCTCGCAGAAGTCGAGGCCAAGCGCGAGATCTACCGGCGCGCAGGCTACGGCATGGGCCACCGCGTGGCCATCCTGTTCAATCAGCGCCCCGAGTTCTTCTTCCACTACTACGCACTCAATGCGCTGGGCGCCGCCGTGGTGCCCGTCAATGCGGACTACCGCCAGGATGAGATCCGCTACGTCCTCGAGCATTCCGAGGCGCAGTTGTGCATCACGGTGAACACCCATGCGCAACAGGTGCTCGCCGTCTGCGAGGGCCTGAAGCTTCCCTGCGTGTCGCTCGAGCACTTCCCGGACACACTGCCCGCCCCGCGTACCGCACCCGCCCACGGGGCGCCCGACGCCCTCACCGAGGCGGCACTGCTCTACACCTCCGGCACGACCGGTCGACCGAAGGGCTGCATCCTCACCAACGAGTACTTCCATTCCTTCGGTCAGTGCTACGTGGACCTCGGCGGGCGCCTGACCATGCGCGAGGGCGAGGAGCGCCTCTTCAATCCGCTGCCGCTGCATCATGCCAACTGCCTGTCGGTCTCCGCCCCCGCGATGCTGATCACCGGCGGCTGCCTCATCTTCCCCGACCGCTTCCACGCCAGCACCTGGTGGACAGACCTGATCGCCACGCGCGCCACCGCGGCGCAGTTCCAGGGGATCATCCCCAACATCCTGCTCAAGCTGCCGAGGACGCCGGAGGAGCGCGCGCACCAGGTGCGCTTCGCCCTGTGCGCCGGCATCGAACCCAGCCATCACGAAGTGTTCGAGAAGCGCTTCGGATTCCCGGTGGTCGAGATGTGGGCGATGACCGAGACCGGTCGGCTGATCAGCGACTGTCACGAACCGCGCAGGATCCACACGCGCGCCTTCGGCGGCGTGAGCAAGTGGGTGGAGGCGCGCGTGATCGACGAGCACGGCAGCGAGTGTCCGCCGGACGTGCAGGGCGAACTGGTCATCCGCCACAGCGCGCAGGCGCCGCGCAAGGGCTTCTTCTCCGGTTACCTCAAGAACGAGGAGGCGACCGAGGAGGCCTGGCGCGGGGGGTGGTTCCACACCGGCGATGCCGTGGTGCGCGACGCCGAGGGCGTGTTCTACTTCCTCGATCGCAAGAAGAACATCATCCGCCGCGCCGGCGAGAACATCGCCGCCGCGGAGATCGAGGCCTGCATCACCTCCCACGAGAAAGTGAAGCAGGTGGCGGTCATCGCCGCGCCGGACGAGGTGCGCGAGGAGGAAGTGATGGCCTGCGTGATCGCGAAGGATCGCGCCGACGTCGCGAACGAGGCCAGCCGCGCGACGCTCGCACAGGACATCTTCGACTGGTGCTTCGCGCGCATGGCCTACTTCAAGGCGCCGGGCTGGCTGATGTTCGTGGACAGCCTGCCTACCGGCACCTCGGCGAAGGTGCAGAAGATCCACATCTTCCCGCCCGGCGTCGATCCGCGTCAGCAGCCGGGCGTGATCGACCTGCGCGCGCAGAAGAAGCACAAGACGGCCAAGCACTGAGAGGACCGACGACATGGCACTGCCACCCCTGACACCCGACAGCGCCGCCGGCGTCGTCGCCCGCTTCCTCAAGGCGCGTGGCGTCGAGCGCATCTTCGCGCTGTGCGGCGGCCACATCATGCCGATCTGGATGCGCTGCGACGCCGAGGGCATCCGCATCGTCGACGTGCGCGACGAGCGCGCAGCGGTCTACATGGCACATGCGCACAGCGAACTCACGGGCAATCTGGGCGTGGCGCTGGTCACCGCCGGTCCCGGCATGACCAACGCGATGACCGGCATCGCCAACGCTCACGTCTCGCGCGCCAGCGTGCTGGTGCTCTCCGGCGGACCGCCGCGCGCGCAGGACAACCGCGGCGCGCTGCAGGACCTGCCCCACGTGGACATGGCGAAACCGATCACGCGCTACGCGCGCACGGTGCGGGAACCCGCGCTGGTGCTGCAGGAACTGGACGAGGCGGTGTCACGCGCGCTGGGACAGGGTTGCGATCCCGGCCCGGTCTATCTGGACTTCCCGACCGACACGCTGCGCGGCGACGTGCCGAAAGCGGTCCAGCTGGCCGAGCACTTCAAGGCCAAGCCGCGCCCGCGCCTGCTCCCCGAAGAGGTCGACGTCGCCGCTGCGGTCGAGGTGCTGCGCTGCGCGAAGCGCCCGCTCGTGATCAGCGGCCGCGGCGCGCGCGGCGCGGCGGCGGAACTCTCCGCCTTCCTGACCAAGTTCAATGCGCTCTATCTCGACACGGGCGAGAGCAAGGGATTGATCGCCGATGATCATCCCTCGGTGGTTGCCGCCATGCGCGGCAGCGTGATGAGCGAAGCCGACGTCATCGTCACCGTCGGCCGTCGGCTGGATTTCCAGCTGGCGTACGGCTCGCCAGCGGTATTCAAGCAGGCGAAGCTGATCCGCATGGCCGATGCCGCCTCGGAGCTGCGCGACAACCGGCGCGGGGAGGTCGAGCTGTTCGCCGAACCGCGTGCCGCGCTGGCCGCCATCGCAGCAAAGGCCAGCGGGCCGAGCCCCCATCTGGACAGGCAGTGGGTCGATGGCACACGCGCGAAACACCTGGAGCGCGCCGCGCAGCTGCGCCCCTCCAAGCACAGCGCGGCCGC
>JAEZCG010000114.1 GCA_023430065.1 Pseudomonadota bacterium
ACGTATTACCGCGCGACGTCAGTCTGAAGACGCGCCTGACGCGCACCATCACGCTCAACATCCCCCTCGTCTCGGCGGCCATGGATACCGTCACCGAGGCCCGTCTGGCGATTGCGATCGCACAGGAGGGTGGCATCGGCATCGTCCACAAGAACATGCCGGCCAAGGTCCAGGCACTCGAAGTGGCAAAAGTGAAGCGCTACGAGAGCGGGGTGGTGAAGGATCCCATCACGATCTCTCCGGAGATGACGGTGCGCGACGTGCTGTCTCTGATCCGCACGCACCGCATTTCGGGATTGCCCGTGGTGGACGGCAAGCGGGTCGTGGGCATCGTGACCAACCGTGACCTGCGCTTCGAGACCAACCTCGACCAGCCCGTGCGCAACATCATGACGCCGCGTGAGCGCCTGGTGACCGTGCGCGAAGGCGGCGCGCTCGAGGACGCCCAGGCGCTCATGCACAGGCATCGCCTCGAGCGGGTACTGGTGGTCAACGAAAACTTCGAACTGCGCGGTCTCATCACGGTCAAGGACATCCTCAAGTCGACCGAGTATCCGAACGCGTGCAAGGACGAGCAGGGCCAATTGCGGGTCGGCGCCGCGATCGGGGTGGGCGAAGGCACGGAGGAGCGCGCCGAGATGCTCGTCGATGCAGGCGTGGACGTGCTGGTGGTCGACACCGCGCACGGTCATTCCCAGGGTGTCCTCGAACGCGTGCGCTGGGCGCGGCGCAGTTTTCCCAATGTGCAGGTGATCGGCGGGAACATTGCCACCGCCGATGCCGCCAAGGCTCTGCTAGACAGCGGTGCCGATGCGGTCAAGGTGGGGATCGGACCGGGATCCATCTGTACGACCCGGATCGTCGCCGGTGTGGGCGTGCCGCAGATCTCCGCCATCGCCAACGTCGCCGGCGCGCTGAAGGATACCGACGTGCCGATGATCGCCGACGGCGGGATCCGGTATTCGGGCGACATTGCCAAGGCGATCGCAGCGGGCGCGGATGCGATCATGCTCGGCGGTCTGTTCGCCGGCACCGAGGAGGCGCCGGGCGAAATCGAGCTGTACCAGGGGCGTTCCTACAAGTCCTATCGCGGCATGGGTTCACTGGCTGCGATGGAGCTGGGCTCGAGCGACCGCTACTTCCAGGACGCCGCCGAAGGCGTCGCGGCGCAGAAGTTCGTGCCCGAAGGGGTCGAGGGGCGCGTGCCTTACAAGGGCAGCGTCGTGCACGTGATCCAGCAGCTGATCGGTGGCCTGCGCTCGAGCATGGGCTATGCGGGGTGCCCCACGGTGCGCGAGATGCGCGAGCGCGCCGAGTTTGTCGAAATCACCTCGGCGGGCGTGCGCGAATCGCACGTGCACGACGTGCAGATCGTCAAGGAAGCACCGAATTACCGGGTGGAGTAGGCGCCCGCGATGCATCAGAAGGTCCTCATTCTCGATTTCGGCTCCCAGTACACACAGCTGATCGCACGACGCGTGCGCGAGTGCAACGTATACTGCGAGATCCATCCACACGACGCCAGCGACGCATTCGTGCGCGCGTTCGCGCCGAACGCAATCATCCTCTCGGGCGGTCCTGCCTCGGTGTACGAGGGCGGGACGCCACGCGCCCCGCAAGTCGTTTTCGAGATGGGCGTGCCGGTGCTGGGCATCTGCTACGGCATGCAGGCCATGGCTGCGCAGCTGGGCGGGGGCGTGGAGAGCGGGCCGGTGCGGGAGTTCGGCTATGCGGAGGTGCGCGCGCGCGGCCACTCCAGGCTGTTGCGCGACATCCAGGACCGCGTGACCGCCGAGGGGCACGGATTGCTCGACGTGTGGATGAGTCACGGCGACAAGGTCACGCGGCTGCCCGAAGGGTTCAAAGTCATCGCGAGCAACGCGGCGACGCCGATCGGCGGCATGGCCGACGAGACGCGCGGCTTCTACGGCCTGCAGTTCCACCCGGAAGTCACGCACACCTTGCAGGGCAAGGCGATTCTCGAGCGCTTCCTGCTCGTCGTGTGCGGACTGAACGGCGACTGGAGCATGCCCTCGTTCGTGGAGGAGGCGATTGGCCGCATCCGCTCTGAAGTCGGCGGCGAGGAGGTGATCCTCGGCCTGTCCGGGGGCGTCGATTCCGCGGTGGCCGCGGCCCTGATCCATAAGGCCATCGGCGAGCAACTCACCTGCGTGTTCGTCGATACCGGCCTGTTGCGGCTGAACGAGGCGCAGCAGGTCATGGAGACCTTCGCCCGCAACCTGGGTGTCAAGGTCATCCACGTGGACGCGACGGCGCAGTTCATGGGCAAGCTCGACGGTGTGAGCGATCCCGAGGCCAAGCGCAAGATCATCGGACGTGAGTTCGTCGAGGTATTCCAGCGCGAGGCCACCAAGGTCCGCAATGCGAAGTGGCTGGCGCAGGGGACGATCTACCCGGACGTGATCGAATCCGCGGGCAGCGCGACCAAGAAGGCCGCCTCGATCAAGTCGCACCACAACGTAGGCGGGCTGCCGGAGACACTTCATCTCAAGCTGCTCGAGCCGCTGCGCGAACTGTTTAAGGACGAAGTGCGCAAACTCGGCCTCGAACTCGGCCTGCCGCACGACATGGTGTTTCGCCACCCCTTCCCCGGCCCCGGGCTGGGCGTACGCATCCTGGGCGAAGTGAAGCAGCAGTACGCTGACCTGCTGCGGCGTGCCGATGCCATTTTCATCGATGAGCTGCGCGCCGCCGGCTGGTACGAAAAGACCTCGCAGGCCTTCGCCGTTTTCCTCCCCGTGAAGTCTGTCGGCGTCATGGGAGACGGCCGCACCTACGAATACGTCGTTGCGCTGCGCGCCGTGCAGACCGAGGACTTCATGACCGCGCACTGGGCCGAGCTGCCGCACAGCCTGTTGTCCAAAGTGTCCAACCGCATCATCAACGAGGTGCGCGGGATCAATCGGGTGGTCTACGACATCTCGGGGAAGCCGCCCGCGACGATCGAGTGGGAATGATTCGGCATCCTTCGGGGTCGATCGAGACCGATCGAGCAGTTCTTCTGGTTGCTTGACCACATAGGAGAGGACCTGCGGCTCCGCTCGACCCACAACGCTCAATGCACGCCCTGTTCGCGGGTTAACCTTGCGGCGAGCCAGATCGCTCCGACCGCAACGAGAAGCAGCACGACAGCTATCCATATCTGGTTCAGCAGCGCAGGGGCAAACATCAGAAGGCCTCCGAGCCCGAGCATCATTACGCCAGACATCAGCTTCAGCAGTCGCCCCTGGCGCTCGGTCAACCTGCGCGCGTGCAAGGTGCGTACGAACAGCAGTACGATGAGTGCGAGCGGCACCACGTAGATCAGATTGTAGGCGGCCAGGTACGCGTATCGCGTTCCGGCGGACAGGTCGGCCAGTGTCAAGACGCGCGTGTAGACCATCGGAAAGCCCGCCGTGCACAGCAGTTCGTAGAAGCTCACCGCGATCGCGAGCAGGACCGTGGCGGCGAGCATCGCGGGCAGACTCTGGGCGCTCAGAACCATTCGCGCACGTCGGAAGATGTCCGGCTTTTTCGAATCGGGGATCGAGAACGATACGCCGCGTTTGAACACGAAGAAGTCCTTGACGTTGATTGCGCCGATGCCGAACGCCAGCACGCCGGCCGCCAGCGTGATCCAAGAGAAGTGATCGAACAGCGCGAACACGTTCAGCCAGGCGGTCATGAACGCGAAGTACATCAGTCCCGACGTCAGCACGAAGACGCCGCCGATGATGGCCATGCGGCCGCGCTGGCGTTGGTGCGTCAGCAGCGCCAGCAGGAACAGCAGCACGAAGAACGCGCAGGGATTGAAGGCATCGAGCGTGGCCAGCACCGCGGTCAGTGCCGGCAGGGACATGGATTGTGGATCGACTGCGCCGATCAGCGGCAGGCGCAGGGGGGGCGACGCGCCATCGGACGTGGCCCTTGCCGCGCCGTCGTCCTGCTGCGCGTACGACGCACGGCAGACATCTAGCCGCTGCGCGAGCTGTTCGGCCGCGTCCTGGTCCCACCCGACTTGCATCTGCCCGCAGAAGAACAGCGCCGGAACGAACGCTGCCGTCTCGCCAAGCTCCTCCGCCATCGCCTGGTAACGCGCGACGTGCGCGTCACTTGCCCTGAGGTTGTAGGCGTGTACGCGTAGCCACGGCCGCGCTTGCACAAGCGGCGCAAGGTCCCGGCGCGCATCGGCGCAATGTGGGCAGTGGGCGTCCAGAAGAAGTACAGGTGCACGGAGGGTGCGCCGTCGCTATCGCGCTCCACCCATGCGGTGACGGCCGACGGTGCGGCCGCGTGCAGCATCAGCCACGCGAAACCCAGCAGCCTGAGCAGCCAGTGAGACATGATCCATTCTAACGCGCGATGCGCGCCGCGACCGGTGCCGGGCGAACGACGGCTGTCATGCCTCAAGCAGCGGTTTCACGTGTCCGCGCTGCTGGCCGCACCCCTGGTTGCATGCGCGGACAATGTGCAAGTGTCACGCCTTCGACAGCACAATGGCCACCGCGACCAGGACGCCTCCGGCCAGGGCGACCAGGCTGTAGCGCCGGTGTTCCTGCTCTGCCCTGGGTAGCAGGTGGGTCGCGCCCACGTAAACCAGTGCGCCTGCGGATACCGACAACGGCAGCGCAAGGCTCGGCTGGTCGATCGCACTGACCATCGGCCACGAAACCAGCATGCCCACGGGCGTCGATGCCGCCGCCGCAGCGAAGGCGAGAACCGCTGCGCGGCGCTCGGCGAAGCCGCTCTTGACGAGCAGCAGGTAGGTCACGATGCCCTCTGGAAACTCGTGCAGCACCATGCCCACAGTGGCAAGAAACCCGGTCAGGATGCTGACCGTGAAGGTGATCGAATAGATGATGCCGTCGATGAAGGAGTGAAAGCCAATTCCCAGCATCGGCAGCACGCCGATCGCGTAGTCCTTCTTCTGCGGGTCCTTTTCGCAGACGAAGGCGGTCAGGAATCGGTTGAAGACGTGCATGCCGAAGAAGCCGCCAAGCAGCCACGCCGGGCCGGACGGGTTCAGCGAAAACGCCTTCGGGATCATGTGCAGGAACGCGGCCGAGATGAGCACCCCGGCGGCAAAGCACATGAAGTATACGGTGTTGCGGTGTCCCCAGTCGGCGAACCTGCGGATCGTCCATATCCCGAGCGTCGTCACTGCAGCGGCGAGGACGCTGGTGGCGAGCGCGGTCCAGAAGGAATTCTGCATCTTCAGCGGCGGAGGGGCGCCGCCGTGTGCGGCGAGCGGAGGGCGGAGCTGGGGGTATGCGCGCTCATCTGTCATTACGCGCGGCGACGACCGCGATGGCGCCCATGCCGCGCGAGGGTCGCATCCGTTCGACGTCGCCAGTGTTGGCCAGCCAGCGCCTACTGGCCCCTTGCCCAGTCAGCGTGCTCATGGCCGGCCGCCTCGCGGGCGACGTTGATGCCCGCGTCCGCCGTCTTCGCCGCCGCGCTCGGCGCAACGCCGGAAGGCCGGCAGGTGGCGCTGCTGCGACGCTTCCTGCAGGCGCCGGAACACGGTCAGGATGTCCGGGCGGTCCGTGGCCGCCAGCAGCCGCTCGTAGAGCGCCGCGTTGGCCACCTCGGAGGCGATCCCCGCCTCGCATGCCTCGCGCACGCTGCCGAAGCGCGGAACCTTGCCGGGCCATGCATTTTCCGGAATGGCAAGCCCATAAGCGCGGAACAGCACCGACAGCGCCTCGATGTGCCGCGCTTCCGCATCCCGGATATTCGTGAAGGGCATGACTTCACCGAAGTCGGCGATCACCTGATCGTAGGTCGCCCAAGCCTGGTACTCGTCATCCAGCGCCTCGAAAAGCGCCGAGATTTCGTTGCTTGAAAGCTCACCCACGATTGCCTCCGTCCGTTCCGCACCGACACCGGTTTGCATAGTTTGACCTCTTTCGGTCGGACGATCTTGACTCGCGTGGGTGCAAAATTGCGGCCGAGTTGTCGCTGAGGCCCCGGATCGCTGCGGCGTAGCGGATGGAGTCGCGACTCGAGCTATGCCATCAACAGTTCCAACCTTCCAGACGTTGCTGATCAAGTCGGGCCTGGGGTTTGAGCGTCACCTTGCCAGCTTCCCATCCTTGGCAACATCGGCTGCGAGAAGTGCACCTTCGTCGATGAGGGCTCGCCCCGGATGCCAGATGCCACGGGAGGAGGATGAAACGCGGTGCGGGTGGCGCCAAGCAAGTGAATACAATGCGCAAACGCGACAGGAGCCATGGACGGGCAATGACGAATCAACAGAAGAGAAAATGGTTACTGCTGTTGCTTGCAGGGGCCGCATTGAGTGCGGCCGCGTTCTTCGGCTGGCAGCGCTACCTGCTGGAGCAGGACAGCGAAGGGCTTGTCAGCGGCAATGGCCGCATCGAAGCGGTGGAGATCGACATCGCCGCGCGCAGCCCGGGGCGGCTCAAGGAAGTCGAAGTCCAGGAGGGCGAGTTCGTGACGGCCGGGCAGGTGATCGCGCTGATGGACACCGACATGCTCGAGGCGCAACGCCGGCAGGCGGAGGCGCAACTGCAGCAGGCACGCAGCGCGGTCGTGACCGCCACTGCCCAAATCGCGCAGCGCCAGAGCGACAAGGCGGCAGCACAGGCGGTGGTGGCACAGCGCGAGGCGGAACTCGGCGCGGCGCGCGCGCACCTTTCCAGGGCGGAAGACCTCGCGGCGCAGGGCTTCGTGTCCCCGCAGGCTCTCGACGACGAGCGCACGCGGCTCGCCACTGCAGTGGCGGCACAGGCCGCCGCGCGGGCCCAGGTCGCTGCCATGGACTCTGCCATCGCGAGCGCGCGCGCCCAAATGGCTGGGGCGGAGTCCGCGGCGGCCGCGGCGCAGGCCAACCTCGAACGCATCCAGTCGGACATCGACGATGCCGCGCTGAAGTCCCCGCGCGACGGGCGTGTGCAGTTCATCGTCGCCCGACCGGGGGAGGTGGTGGGCGCGGGCGGGCGCGTCCTGACGCTGGTCGATCTTTCCGATGTCTACATGACGTTCTTCCTGCCGAGCGCGATGGCGGGGCGTTTGGCGATCGGCGGCGACGTGCGCATCGTGCTCGACGTCGCGCCCCAGTATGTGATTCCGGCGAAGATCTCCTTCGTTGCCGACGTTGCCCAGTTCACGCCCAAGACCGTTGAAACGGCGAACGAGCGCGAGAAGCTGATGTTTCGCGTGCGCGCTCGGATTCCGCCGGAGCTGCTGAAGAAGTACATCCTCAAGGTCAAGACAGGATTGCCGGGCGTCGCCTATGTGCTGAGCGACTCCGACGCGGCCTGGCCCGCCTGGCTCCAGGTGAATCTGCCGCAATGAGCGCTGGCACCGACGCGGCGTTGCGCAGGGGCGCGGCCGGGATTCGCATCGAAGGACTGAGCCTTCGCTATGGGCCGCTGTGCGCGCTGGACGACGTCCGCTTGGACTTGCCGGAAGGACGGCTCACCGGCGTGATCGGGCCCGACGGCGTCGGCAAGTCGAGCCTGCTGTCGCTGATTGCCGGCGCCCGAGCGATTCAGGTCGGGCGTGTCGAGGTGCTCGGCGGCGACATGGCCGACGTCCGGCACCGTCGCAGCGTGTGCCCGCGCATCGCCTACATGCCGCAGGGGCTCGGCAGGAATCTCTACCCCACGCTTTCCGTGTTCGAGAACGTCGATTTTTTCGGCCGCCTGTTCGGTCACGGCCGCGCCGAACGCGAGCGCCGCATCGCAGAATTGCTGCAGGCAACGGCACTCGCGCCGTTTGCGCACCGACCCGCCGGCAAGCTCTCGGGCGGCATGAAGCAGAAGCTGGGCCTTTGCTGCGCGCTGATTCACGACCCGGATCTGCTGATCCTCGACGAGCCCACCACCGGGGTCGATCCGCTGTCGCGGCGGCAGTTCTGGGAGCTCATTGCGCGCATTCGTGCCGGCCGTCCCGGGATGAGCGTGCTGGTGGCCACCGCCTACATGGAAGAGGCGGCGCGATTCGACTGGCTGGTGGCGATGTACGCCGGAAAGGTGCTGGCCGCCGGCACGCCGCAGCACCTGCTGGCTGCAAGCGACAGCCGGACCCTCGAGGAAGCCTTCATCAAGCTGCTGCCTGAGGCGCAGCAGCACGGCTACCGCCCGGTGGAAATTCCGCGCCACCAGGGCGGCGCCGACGCGGAGGTGGCCATCGAGGCGCGTCATCTCACCATGCGCTTCGGCGACTTCATCGCGGTCGACGACGTGAGCTTCCGCATCCGCCGCGGCGAGATCTACGGTTTTCTGGGCTCCAACGGCTGCGGCAAGACCACGACCATGAAGATGCTGACCGGCCTCCTGCCTGCCAGTGCGGGCGAAGCCTGGCTGTTCGGTCATCCGGTGAACCCGCGCGACCTCGATACCAGACGCCGCGTCGGCTACATGACCCAGTCCTTCTCGCTCTACAGCGAACTGACGGTGCGGCAGAACCTGCTGTTGCATGCGCGCCTGTTCGGAATGGCGGCCGATCGTGTCGTACCGAGGGCGCTGGAGATGGCCGAACGGTTCGGCCTGCTGTCTGCCATGGACACGCTGCCCGATGCGCTGCCCCTCGGCGAGCGTCAGCGGCTGTCGCTCGCGGTGGCCATGATCCATGGCCCGGAGATGCTCATCCTCGACGAGCCCACCTCGGGTGTCGACCCGGTGGCGCGTGACGCCTTCTGGAACGTTCTGGTCCAACTGGCGCGGCGCGACGACGTCACCATCTTCATCTCCACGCACTTCATGAACGAGGCCGAGCGCTGCGACCGGGTCGCCCTGATGCATGCGGGCAAGGTGCTGGTGAGCGACACCCCTGCGGCGATCATGCAGGCGTGCGGCGTGGCGAGCCTCGAGGAAGCGTTCATCCGACACCTCGAGACGGCAGCCGGCAGCGGCGACGATGCAGGCCTCACCCCTGCCGCGCAGGAAGTGCCGGCGGAGCGGGCGAGCGAGGCGGCTGCGGTGAATCGCAGCCGGTTCAGTCTGCGCCGATTGTTCAGTTACGCCCGCCGCGAGGCGCTGGAGCTGCGGCGCGATCCCATCCGATTGACCATGGCAGCACTCGGCAGCGCGCTGCTGATGGTGGTTCTGGGGTACGGCATCAGCATGGACGTGGAAGACCTCAGCTTCGCCGTGCTCGACCACGATCAGACGACCGTGAGCCGTGACTACACCCTCAATCTTGCCGGATCCCGCTACTTCGACGAGTACCCGCCGCTCTCGGGTTATGCGGACATGGACCGGCGCATGCGCGCCGGAGAGATCGGACTGGCCATCGAGATTCCGCACGGTTTCGCGCGCGATCTCGCGCACGGCCGCCAGGTGGAGATCGGTGCCTGGATCGACGGTGCCATGCCGCAGCGTGCCGAGACGGTGCGCGGCTATGTGCAGGGCATGCACCAGCACTGGCTCGCCGCCAAGGCGCGCGAGGCCTACGGCGATGCCGCCGACGCGGGTCCGATCACCATCGAGACGCGCTATCGCTACAACCCGGACGTGAGCAGCCTGCCGGCAATGGTGCCGGCGGTGATCCCGCTGCTGCTGATCTTGATCCCGGCGATCCTTGCGGCGCTTGCCGTGGTGCGCGAGAAGGAACTCGGTTCCATCGTCAATCTGTACGTCACGCCGGTGACCCGGCTGGAGTTTCTCATCGGCAAGCAGCTTCCCTACATCGTGCTGGCGATGGGGAGCTTTCTGTTGCTGACGGCGCTCGCCATCTGGGGATTCGGCGTGCCGCTCACCGGCAGCTTTGCGACTCTGGCGGCCGCAGCGCTCATCTACGTCACTGCCGCGACCGGTTTCGGCCTACTCATCTCCACGTTCGTCAGGAGCCAGATCGCTGCGTTGTTCGGTACGGCGTTGCTGACCATGTTGCCGGCGGTCACGTTCTCGGGCCTCATCAATCCGGTCACGTCGCTGGAGGGCAGCGCGCGCGTCATCGGCGAGATGTATCCCACCACCCACTTCATCACCATCGCCCGCGGGACCTTCTCCAAGGCGCTCGGCTTCGAGGACCTTCAGGAGTCGTTCGTTCCGTTGCTGATCTCGGTGCCGGTGTTGCTGGCGCTGGCGGCGGCATTGTTGCGCAAGCAGGAGCGCTGAGCGTGCGCGCGCTGCGCAACATCTTCAATCTCGGCGTCAAGGAACTGCGCAGCCTGCTGCGGGACCCGATCATGCTGATCCTGATCGTCTGGGCCTTCACGTTTTCCATCTATACCGCTGCCACGGCGATGCCCGAGACCCTGCACAAGGCTCCCATCGCCATCGTCGACGAGGACCGTTCGCCGCTGTCGCTGCGCATCACCGACGCGTTCTACCCGCCGTACTTTCTGCCGCCGATCCAGATCACCCCTGCCGAGATGGATGCGCGCATGGACGCGGGGCTGGACACCTTCGCCCTCCACATTCCTGCCGGATTCCAGCGCGACCTGCTTGCCGGACGCAACCCCGCGCTGCAGCTCAATGTGGACGCCACGCGCATGGGTCAGGCGTTCACGGGCAGCGGCTATGTCCAGGCCATCGTCACCGGCGAAGTCAGCGAGTTCGTGCAGCGGCACCGGGCCGAGAACGTCCTGCCCGTCGCACTGCAGTTGCGGGCGCGCTTCAATCCGGAACTGAACCAGACCTGGTTCGGCGCCGTGATGGAGCTGGTCAATCGCATCACCATGCTTTCCATCATCCTCACCGGCGCCGCGCTGATCCGCGAGCGCGAGCACGGCACCGTCGAGCATCTGCTGGTCATGCCGGTCACCCCCTTCGAGATCATGAGTGCCAAGGTGTGGGCGATGGCGCTGGTGGTGCTGGTGTCGTCGGCCTTCGCACTGAGCGTGGTGGTGGAGGGCGCGCTGGCGGTTCCCATCGAGGGATCCCGCGCCCTGTTCTTGCTGGGCGTCACGCTGCATCTGTTCGCCACCACCTCGATGGGCATCTTTCTCGGGACCGTCGCCCGCACCATGCCGCAGTTCGGCCTGCTGATGATGATGACGCTGCTGCCGCTGCAGATTCTCTCAGGCGGCATGACGCCGTGGGAGAGCATGCCCGAGGTGGTGCAGTTCCTCATGCAGGCGGCGCCGACCACGCATTTCGTCGCCCTGTCGCAGGCGATCCTGTATCGCGGCGCCGGCGTCGAGGTGGTCTGGCCGCAGTTCCTCGGCCTGGCCGTGATCGGTGCGGCGCTTTTCGTATTCTCCCTGGCGCGCTTCCGCAAGACCCTCGCAAGCATGGCGTGACCGTTTCGGCAAAGGGTCGTGAACGTCGTGGCATCGATCCATCGTGCGCCGTGGCACGTGCATCTCGGCCCGGTGCGGGTAGTGCTGCCGCAACGCTGCGAGCGTTGCGAGTGCGATCGAGAAGGTGTCCGCCGACGGCATGCCGGTGGACGACGACTTCGACTA
>JAEZCG010000165.1 GCA_023430065.1 Pseudomonadota bacterium
CGCGATCATCGCGACAACGTGATCGAGGCCGAGGATCGGGTGCAGGAAGCCGGATACGAGGCCGCCGCCGATATCGCCCTGCGCCACGTGGGCGAATGCCAGGCGCGGCATGAGGGCCAGCAGGAGCATCGAAACAGGCAGGATGGCCGATAGCGGCCGCGCGTCGGAGGTCATCGAGGGGCTCTTCGGGCTCGTGATCAGGGAAACGGGCGGAGCATTCTAGCCCAGTCGGCGCTTGCGCAGGCTGCGCGAGCCGGCAGGACTCTCCAGCCGCATCACGTGGACCAGCGCCCACCACGCGATCGCCCAGAACGCACCGGCGGCCCAGCCGGCCAGGACGTCGCTCGGCCAATGCACGCCCAGATAGACGCGGCTGATGCCGACCAGGCCGGTGAGCGCGAGAGCGAGGCACAGCGCGAACAGCTTCGAGCGCCGATCCGCACTCGCCTGGGCGAGCAGGGCGCCGAGGGTCAGGTACACGAACGCCGAGCCCATCGCGTGCCCACTGGGAAAGCTTGCCGTCGAGATGAAGATGTCGGGCGGGATCAGCTCGGGACGCGGCCGGTCGAAGGACAGCTTCAGGAGCCGCGTCGCCAGCGCGCCCGTGCCGGTGGCAGCGAGGACGAGCAGCGCAGACCGGTGGCGCCCGGCAAGTAGCAGGAAGGCGGACACTGCGAGCACCAGGAGGGTCAGGACTCCCGGACTGCCCAACGCCGTGATGTCGCGGGCGAACTGCTCCAGCCATCGCGGTCCGAAGGGATCGGCCGGATCGCCGGCCGTGCGCAGCGCGAGGAGGATGGCGACGTCTAAGGCATGCGTCTCGCCTTCGACGACGTTCTCGGCGACCTCGATGAAGACCCACAGTGCGGAAGCCGCCGCGCACACGATGGCGAGGAATCGAAGCTCCAGCCATCTCGGTCGCGCGCGCGCCGCCTCCGCGACCCGGCTGTGCTCGGCGTGTCGCATCGCCCGGCAGTCCTGTGCGTGGTCTTCGCGTGCCTGCGTGAGCAGCGCATGCAGCCGCTGCGGATCGATCGGTTACGTCCCAACATACCAAATGCCCAGGACTAGTGCATGCCCCGATCGGGATGCCACTGGGGTGGCCGATCGGCGTTCAGCACTGGAACCGACGCATCGCACCGCGCAATTCCCCGGCAACCTGCTGCAATGCCTGGGCGTCGGCATGCGTCGATGCGCTGGCCGCATCGCTGCTTTCGGACAGACGCGCGATGCGCTCGATGCGGGAAGCGATGTCATTGCTCGCATTGCTCTGCTCTCTCACGGACACCGCGATGTCCTCGGTCACCGCGACGATCTGCTGGGTGTTGCTGGTAATCGCCCGCATCGCCTTGCCCGCCTCGTCCACGCGCTCCACGCCTTCCCGCACCAACTGGCTGCCTGACTGCATGCTGTTCACCGCCGCCTCGGTGTCGCGTTGGATCGAATCGATCATGTGGCTGATCTCGGTGGTGGCATTGCCCGAGCGCTCGGCGAGCTTGCGCACCTCGTCCGCCACCACGGCGAAGCCGCGCCCCTGCTCGCCGGCGCGTGCCGCCTCGATCGCGGCGTTCAGCGCCAGCAGGTTGGTCTGGTCGGCGATGTCCTTGATGACCTTGACGATCGTGGTAATCTCTCCGGAGCGTTGACCGAGCGATTCGATCGTGGCGGAGGCGCGCATTACCGTTTCGGTCAGCCGATTCATGTGTGCCGCGACTTCCTGCATCTGGGTCTCGCCACGCATCGACAGCTCACCCGCACCGCGCGCAGCGGTGGCGGCTTCCACGGTCTTGTCGGCAATCTGCGCGACGCTGCCGGACAGTTCCTCGACCGCCACCGCGGCGTTCGACGCGTCTTCAGCCTGGCGCGCGGCGGCTGCCCGCACATCGCCGGTGCGCGTGCTCAGTTCCGCACCGGCCGCGTCGACCCGCAGCGCGCAGGCGTTGACCTCCTGCATGCTCGCGCGCATACCCTGCAGCAGCGCGTTGAACGAACGGCCGATCTGAGCGACCTCGTCGTCACCCGCCACCCGCACCTCGCGCGCCAGATTGCCGTCCGCGCGGATGTCCTGCATCACCACGCCCAGCTCGCGCAGCGCATGCACCGGGCGCATGATGCTGCGGGCGAGGAAGGCCATGATCGTACCGACCACGAGGAGTATCACCGCCAGCCACAGCGCGGTCCTGCGCACCGACTGCCAGAACGTCGTTTCCACGTCGTCGAGGTACAGGCCGGTACCGATGACCCAGCCCCACGGTTCGAACAGGCTCACGTAGGAGATCTTGGCGATCGGCTCGTTCGAGCCGCCGCGCGGCCAGATGTAGTCCACGAAGCCGCTGCCATGCGCGCGTACGATGCGCACCATGTCCTGGTAGACCTTCTTCCCCGACGGGTCGGTGATGTCGGACTTGTCCTGCCCCTCGAACTCCGGCCGCATCGGATGGGCCACCACCACGTGGTCCAGATCGTTGATCCAGAAGTACTCGTTGCCGTCGTAGCGCAGGGCGCGCACGGCCGCCTTGGCCTGTTCCTTGGCGTCGGGTCCGCTCAGACGTCCCTGCTCGGACAGCGCGTGATAGTGCGCCAGCAGGGCATGCGCCGATTCGGTCAGGCTGCGCACTTTCTCCGCTCGATCTTTGAGCATGACCTCGCGCTTGTCCTGCAGGCTCATGCCGAGGAGAAGGAGCAGGCTCATCCCTCCGATGGCGAGTATGAGGATGAGGCGGTTACGGATGCTGAGTGCGGCGAGGAATTTCGATATCACGAGAGAACTCCGAAGCGGCGTGAACGAGTTGTTTACGGAGGCATCGCGCCGGAATTTAGTGCGCCCATGCGTCCGGGGATCCCCGGGAAGGATGTCTGGTACGCTGCGCCGGTGATTGCAGCGGCGAGCAATTGCTGCAATCCGGCCTGTACGGAAGGGCCCATTCATGCCACATTCCACGATCGAGCGGGTTGCGCGCCCGGTTTCCCGGGGGGCGAGGGGTTGGGATGTCAATGTCTCTCCATGAGGAATTGCCCGAATGCACCCGTTCAGGTACGTGGTGTCACTTGGCTTCGTTGGGCTCGCGCTCCTGTTGCGCGGCCTCCTCGATCCGCTGCTCGGTGGCGAGCTGGTGTTCGCACCGATATTCGGTGCCGTCGCCGTGGCGGTCTGGTATGGGGGCGTAGGAGCGGGAATTCTCGCGGCGGTGGTGGGCTATGCCGCTGCCAACATCCTGTTCCTGCCGCCACGCGGCAGCTTCGGGATCGCCCATCTGGCGGAGGCGATCGGCCTCGGGTTCTACGTCGGCTCGTCGGCGCTCATCGTCGGCGTCGGAGAGAGCCTGCGCCGCGGGCGGCACGCAACCGAACGGGCGAACGCCGAACTCGAGCGGCAGCGCGAGTTGTTCCGGGTCTCGCTGACCAGCATCGGCGATGGGGTGATCGCGACCGATCGCGACGGCCGGGTGACCTTGCTCAATCCCGTCGCGCAGTCGCTCACGGGGTGGACCGAGGGCGATGCGCGCGGATGCCCCCTGGAGGAAGTGTTCCGCATCTTGCACGAGCAGACGCGCGAACCGGTCGAGAATCCGGCGCTGCGCGCGCTGAAGGAGGGACAGCCGGTCGCACTCGCGAACCACACCATCCTCATCGACGCGCACGGGCGAGAACTGGCCATCGACGACTCCGCCGCACCCATCCGGGACGAGCAGGGCGATGTGTTCGGCGCGATTCTGGTGTTCAGGGACGTGGGGGAACGCAGGAAGCAGGAGATTGCGCGCGCCTCCCTGGCGGCGATCGTGCAGTCCTCCCACGATGCCATCATCGGGCACGCGCTCGATGGGACGATCACGAGCTGGAATCGCGCGGCTCAGCGGCTGTACGGCTACACCGAGGAAGAGATGGTGGGCAGGAAGAAGGAGCTTCTCCTGCCTGCGGATCGCGCGGACGAACTCGGCGCGGCATTCGAACGGCTTCGCTGCGGCCTGTCGGTCGCCCCCTACGAGTCGTGCCGACGTCGCAAGGATGGCTCGCTGGTAGACGTGCTGATCACCGCCTCACCGATCGTGGATCAGCACGGCGAGGTGGTGGGTGCCGCGACCATCGGACGCGACATCACCCAGCGCAAACAGTCGGAGGCGGCGCTGCAGGAGGCGAGTCGCCGCAAGGACGAGTTCCTCGCCATCCTGGCGCACGAGTTGCGCAATCCGCTCGCTCCACTGAGCAACAGCCTGTACATCGCCGGCCTGGAATCGGTGGACGCGTCCGTGCGCAACAACGCGCTGGACATGATGCGACGCCAGCTACGCCAGCTGGTGCGGCTGGTCGACGACCTGCTGGACGTCTCGCGCATCTCCCAGGGCAAGCTGCAGTTGCGCAGGGAGCACGTCGAGCTGCACCGCGTCATCGAGAGCGCGGTCGAGACTACTCGGCTGCTGTTCCAGCGCGCCGCCCACGAGCTGACCGTACGCCTGCCCGCGGTGCCGATGCGCGTGGAGGGTGACGAGACGAGGCTGGCACAAGTCTTCGCCAATCTGCTCAACAATGCCGCCAAGTACACGCCGCCGCGCGGGCGCGTCACCGTGGAGGCGCGCATCGTGGACGGCGAGGCCGTCGTATCGGTCAGCGATAACGGCATCGGGATTGCGCCCGAGTCGCTGTCGTCGATCTTCGACATCTTCACCCAGGTGGACGATTCGCTGTCCCGCCAGAGTGGAGGATTGGGCGTCGGATTGTGGCTGGTTCGCACGCTGGTGGAACTGCATGGTGGCGAGGTGCAGGCATGCAGCGAAGGCCTTTCCCGGGGCAGCACGTTCCGCGTGAGGTTGCCGTTGATCGAGGGAGACGGGCCCCTGCCGGCGCCGCCACCTGACGAGCTTGGGCAGGTCGCGCGCAGGCGGCGCATCCTGGTGGTGGACGACAACGAGGATTCGGCAAACAGCATGGCGATCGTGCTGCGCCTCAAGGGGCACGATGTCCATGTCGCCCACGACGGCGAGCGCGCGGTGGCCGAGGCCGTGCGCCTGCGCCCGGACGTCGCGCTGCTCGATATCGGACTTCCGAAGCTGGACGGCTTCCAGGCCGCGCAGCGCATTCGCGCCGCGCTGGGGCCATCGATCCTGCTGATAGCCATGACCGGGTGGGGCCGGCCGGAGGATCGATCGCGTGCCCGCGCGGCCGGCTTCGACGAGCACCTCACCAAGCCGGTCGAACTCGCGCGACTCGACGCGCTTCTGCAGCACTAGTCGCGTCTGCGCGCCTGGGAGGTGGCCGGGCGATTCGACTCGGTGCGTGTTCCGGACGCCTGTTCTCGCCGCCTGTCGATGTGCGGTCGATCGGTCTTCGTGGTCTGCGGGGTCACCTGGTCGCCGGTGTGTCCGCCTGGATCCGGACCCATGGCGTGACCGGAGGCAGCGGTCATGAGCATCGACAGCGCCGAGGCGATCGCGAGGAAGGTGGTTGTGTGCATGAGGGTCTACCGTCAATGGTGTTTACCGCCTCATTGCATGCGCAATGCCCGCAGTTTGCAGGGTCCGAAAAAGCGAACGCGCTGACGCTAGAAGCGAATCATCACGATTCGGCCGCGGTAGACCGCCTCGACGTTGTTGCGCACCCCGGATGGGGGAAACCCTGATGCCGGCCGGCACCGTGCGGTCGCTAAAGGGGTAACGCCCGGTCCGCCGCGCAATCGCAGTATCCGGCCCCGAGGAGCGGCTCATGACTGCCCCCGATACTTACTTGCTTGCGATCGCATTCTGCCTCGTGCTTGCCCTGGCCGCACTCGCGCTCTGCCTGCGCGCAGCGGCCGGATCGCGCCTGCGCACCGACCCGGCGTCGGCTGCGGCGAGCTGGTCGAGCGGCCAGTCTGCGTCCCCCCCGCATTCCTCCAGCCTGGGGCAGCTGCGCGTGGAAGAGGCGTACGCGATCCTCGACGCCGTGTTCGACAACATCCCCGTCGTGGTCTCGGTCAAGGACGAGGACGGCCGTATCCTGCTCATCAATGCAGCGGGCACCGAGCTGCATGGCAAGCCCGCCTCGCATTTCCTGGGCAAGACGGACCGGGATCTGTTCTCCGCGGAGCAGGCGGCGGCGATCGAGGCGGAGGACCGCGTCGTGCGTGAGTCGGGCGAGACGCTTACCTCCGAGAGCGAGTTCGTGACCGCGTCGGGCGATCGGCTGCGGGTGCTCAAGCGCAAGCGTGCCGTGCAGCTACCCGGCGACCGCAGCGCGCTGATGGTCGTGCTGCACGACATCTCGCCTCTGGTGAAGGCGCGGGAGGAGGCCGAGTACAGCCGGAAATTCCTCGACGAGATTCTCGACCTCGCGCCCCAGCCGCTGTTCGTCAAGGACGAGCAGCACCGCTGGGTGGTGGTGAACAAGGCGTTCTGCGAGCAGATCGGCCACCCGAAGGAGGAGCTGCTCGGTTGGACGGACGCCGACCGGGCACCGGCGCAATGGGCAGTGGAGGCATTCCGCTCGGATGACGAGGCACTGCGCACCTCGGGAATCGTCCAGTGGGAGGACAACACGCTCGGTCTGAACGGCTGCGATCGCTGGATCATGCGCAGGAAGCAGCAGGCGATGATCAACGGCGAACGCTTCGTGGTGGGCATGAACAGCGATATCACGGATCTCAAGACGGCACAGGAGGAGTTGCGCCGCCATCGTGATCACCTGCAGGAGCTGGTCGAACTGCGCACCGCGGAACTGCGCGAGGTGGCGCAACGCGCCGAAGCCGCCAATCGTGCGAAATCCGAGTTCCTCGCGAACATGTCGCACGAGCTGCGCACCCCGATGCACGCGGTGTTGTCATTCGCGCAGCTTGCGGCCGACAAGCTCGAATGCCCGCCGATCTCGCTGGAGAAGCTGCAGTCCTACATGGCCAGGATCGATGCGAGCGGGGAGCGCATGCTGGCGCTCATCGACGACCTCCTGGATCTGGCGAAAGCAGAGGCCGGTCGGCTGGACTACGCCATGAAGCCGATCGACCTGGCGGCGCTGGCACGCACCGTGGCGCTCGAATTGCAGGCCATGACGATGACACGCGACGTCTCGCTCGAGGTCGCCTTGCCGGCAGAGGCCTGTGTGGTCCACGGCGATCCCAAGCGTCTCGCACAGGTCGTGCGCAATCTGCTCTCGAATGCGATCAAGTACACGCCGCAGGGTGGGCGCGTCCAGGTCCGCCTGCACGCCGCGCCGGGATCGCCGGGCCGCACCCGCTTCGTCGTGGACGATTCCGGTGTCGGCATCCCGCCGGCCGAGCTGACGAGCATCTTCGACAAGTTCGAGCAGAGTTCACGCACCCGCAATGGCGCGGGGGGAACCGGGCTGGGGCTCGCCATCGCGCGCGAGATCGTCACCGCGCACGGTGGGACGATCTGGGCCGAGCAGCGCGAGGAGGGTGGGGCACGCGTCTGCTTCGAACTGCCGCCTTTGGCGGCAGCGAGGGAAGCCGCCAGTAAGTGCGCTCAGGAAGCGCTCGGTGCGTGAAGGGTCCCGGCACCGCGCCCGGTGCGCGGCGCGGCCGGCTTTCCTCAGGCGGTCGAGCGCGGGTCCTTACATGCCTTCCTTCTCGAACTCGAGCACGGTGCCGTCCTCGGCCACGTCGAATTCGTACTGTGCGCCCTCATTGGTCACCTTGAGCTCGTACTTCATCCGGCCGTCCTCCTCTTCCCGTTCCGCCGACTGGATCGTCGCCTGCGGAAACTGCTTCTTCACGGCATCGGACACCGCTTGCGGAAGCTGATCCGGCTGGACCTGCTCTCCGGCAATCGCAATGCTGCTGGCAAGGGCGAGAACGGCTGCAACGATGGCTTCGCGCATGGCATACCTCCTACGAGAATGAAAGAAATCACCGCCTACTTCGGAAAGACCGAGGAATGGGTTTCGGGTTCTCCTTCGGATCTGGGAGAATTTCCCGATCTGCGGCTCAGCTGACTCCGGTCGCACCGTCCAGCACACGTCGTACCTTCCGGATCAGTTCGAGACGCGTGTAGGGTTTTCCGATCATCGGGAAATCATCGTCCGTTGTGTGGTCCAGTACGCCGTCTGCGTATCCCGTAGTGAGCAGAATCTTCACTGACGGGTTGGTCCGCTGCACCAATCGGGCGAGGCGTACACCGTTCATGCCGCCCGGCATGATGACGTCGGAGAACACCAGGCGGATCGTACGATCGGCAGATAGCAGACGCAGGGCCTCGTGGCCGTTGGAGGCGACCGCCACCCGGTAACCGGCGTCCTGGAGCATGAGCCTGGCCATCTCGGCGACGTCGGATCGATCGTCGACGACCAGAATGTGCTCGCTGCCGCCGCGTTCGAGCACGGTGTCGTGTCCCGGCTGCTCATCGCGTGCGACATTGTCGCGCGACTCGGGGAAGTACAGCTTCACGGTGGTGCCGTGTCCCGCTTCGCTGTAGATCCGGGCGGTGCCGCCGCTCTGCTTGGCGAATCCGTACACCATCGACAAGCCGAGTCCGGTTCCCTTGCCTTCCTCCTTCGTGGTGAAGAACGGCTCCATCACGCGCGGCAGAATGGAGGCCGGGATGCCGGTGCCGTTGTCGGATATCGCGATGACCACGTAGCGCCCGGCCAGCAGACCCTCGAATGTCTTCTCATCCTCGAGGTCCACCTCGATCGACTCCGTCCGAATCACCACCTTCCCGCCATCGGGCATCGCGTCTCGCGCATTCATCACGATGTTCATGATGGCCATTTGCGCCTGGGCGCGATCCAGGCGCGCCAGCAGCCCGTCGTCGCCCAACGCGTAATCGATCTCCACCTGTTCGCTTACCGAGCGCCGCAGGAGTTGCTCGGTCTCCCGCAGCAGCGCGTTGACGCTGAGCACGCGGCCCTCGAGCTTCTGTTTCCTGGAGAACGCGAGCAGTTGCTGCGTCAGGGTGCGCGCGCGGGTAGTTGCCTGGTGCATCGTGGCAATCATGTGCAGGCTGCGTGGAGTGACGACGTCCGTATCCCGCTTGAGCAGTTCGAGCGCGTTCATCATCACCTGCAGCAGGTTGTTGAAGTCATGCGCGATGCCACCGGTGAGCTGTCCCACCGCCTCCATGCGCTGAGCATGGCGCAGTGCCGCCTCGGCGTCGCGCCGCCGCGATACGTCCAGCTGCGAAGCGAAGAAGTAGGCGAGCCGGCCGTCGGTGTCCAGGACCGGGGAGATGAACAGCGCGTTCCAGAACGACGCCCCGTCGCGTCGATAGTTCAGAATCTCGACGGTGACCTGCTCGCCCCGCGAGATTGCGTCCCGGATCTCTTGCACGGTGCCCCGATCGGTGTCGGGTCCTTGCAGGAATCGGCAGTTGCGTCCCATGACCTCCTCGAGCGCATAGCCGGTCATTCGCAGGAATGCCTGGTTGGCGAATACCACCGGGTTGTCCCGCCGATGCGGATCGGTGAGCAACATCGGCATGCGTGTGGTCTCGATGGCCGCGAAGAAGATGTCGAGGTTGTGCGGGCCATCGGGCACCTCGATGCGCGGCGCCACCGCCGGCGGGCGATTCGTGCCCATCAGTCCATCGTCGAATTGCATAGGCTGGGGGTCGCATCTATATGATATGACGTGATTAAGAGGTCATTTGCAACCTGCGTGCCGCGCCCGAGTCGAAGACCGGGGCGTGGCACTTGCTGACCGCGCTCGACAGTGCCCGTCTGACAACATATGGATACGAGACCGATGAACCTAGCACGCACGACGGGGGCGGTCCTGGCCGCCCTGATCTCCCTGCCTCTCTTCGCCGCCGACTGCAAGCCCTTGCAGAGCGAGCCGCGCAACGCACCGGAGCAGCGGCCGGCGTCTCCCGCCCAGACCCGCGCCTGTGGCATCGAGACCGGCTCGGCCCTCGATGTGACAGTGATAGCGCGCGGACTGAACACGCCGTGGGCGGTCGAGCCGCTGCCCGATGGCCGCTTTCTCGTCAGCGAGAAGGGCGGGCAACTGCGCGTGGTATCCGCGAACGGAAAGATCGGCGAACCGATCGAGGGTGTGCCGGCGGTCGATGCGCGGCGGCAGGGTGGCTTGCTGGACGTCGCGCTGAGTCCTGCGTTCTCGAAGGACCGCACGATCTTCTGGAGCTTCTCCGAGCCACGCCAAGGTGGCAACGGCACCAGTGTCGCGCGCGGCGTACTGTCCGACGACATGCGTCGGCTCGAGAATGTCCAGGTGATCCTGCGGACCCAGCCCACCTACGACAACGGGATGCATTTCGGCTCGCGGCTCGCCTTCGGCCCGGACGGATTGCTGTACGTCACGATGGGTGAGCGCTCCGACCGACCCATGCGCCGGCAGGCCCAGCAACTGAATAGCCACCTGGGCAAGGTCCTGCGCGTGGACCGCAACGGCAAGGTGCCCCCCGGCAATCCGTTCGCCGGCCAATCCGGTGCAGTGCCCGAGATCTGGACGCTGGGCCACCGTAACATCCAGGCGGCAGCCGTCGACGCGCAAGGCAGGGTGTGGACCATCGAGCACGGCACGCGTGGGGGCGACGAAGTGAACCTGCTCACCAAGGGCAAGAACTACGGCTGGCCGGTGGTTGCGTACGGCATCGAGTACTCGGGCGAGCCGATTCCTGACGCCGTCACGCGGCGCGAAGGCTTCGAGCAGCCGGTCTACTACTGGGATCCGGTGATTGCGCCGTCTGGTGCCCAGTTCTACTCGGGCAAGGCGATTCCGGAATGGAAAGGGAACTTGTTCATCGGCGGCATGAAGGAGCGGGCGTTGGTGCGTCTGCGCATCGAGAACGACAAGGTGACGGGCGAAGAGCACCTGCTGCGTGATCGTGGGGAGCGCATCCGAGACGTGCGGGAAGGGCCGGACGGTGCGCTGTATGTGGTGACGGACAACAGCAACGGAGAACTGTGGCGGATCGCGCCGAAGCGGTGATCGTGCGCCGACTTCGGGATCTGCATGACAACCGGTGTCACCTCGAGCGTCAGCAAGGGATCCTGCATCACCCCGATGTCATCCCGAGCGTCTGCGAGGGATTTTCGCTGTGCAGTGTCCACGGCGAGGATTCCTCCCTACGGTCGGAATGACACCGTGGGAAGGAGGCGTCGCTGCTGCGTCCTCTTGCATCACACGCAACCGCGTCCGCGTGCATCACCCCGGTGTCATCCCTAGCGTCAGCGAGGGATCCTCGCTGTGCAGTGTCCACGACGAGGATTCCTCCCTGCGGTCGGAATGACACCGTGAGGCGGGAGGATTCCTCCCTGCGGTCGAAATGACACCGTGGGGCGGGAGGATTCCTCCCTGCGGTCGAATGACACCGTGGGAAGGGAGGCCGCCTGCCGCGTCATCGTGTATCACACGTTGCCGCGTCCTCGAGCATCACACGCTGCTGCGTCTCCGTGCATCACACGCTGCCGCGTCCCCGTGCATCACCCCGATGTCATCCCGAGCGTCAGCGAAAGATCTTCGCTGTGCAGTGTCCACGGCGAGGATTCCTCCCTACGGTCGGAATGACACCGTGGGGCGGTAGGATTCCTCCCTGCGGTCGGAATGACACCGTGGGAAGGAAGGCCGCCTGCCGCGTCCTCGTGTATCACACGTTGTCGCGTCCTCGAGCATCACACGCTGCCGCGTCTCCGTGCATCACCCCGGTGTCATTCCGACCGAAGCGCTGGATCTCCCTGCCGCACGAGCGACGAGGCCATCTCGATCAGCGTCTGAGGATTGACCGGTTTGACCAGGTGCAGGTCGAACCCGGCGGATTCGCTGCGGCGGCGATCGTCCTCCTGCCCCCAGCCCGTGAGGGCCACCATGAACGCGCGGTTGCGCGAGGGTAGTGCGCGAATCCTGCGGCATACCTCCAGCCCGCTCATGCCGGGCAAGCCGATGTCGAGCAGCACCAGGTCGGGTTCGAAGCGGCCTGCTTCCTCCAGCGCGATCTCACCGCGATAAGACACGCGCACATCGCAGCCGAACTGGCCGAGCAGCAGGGCGATGCTGTCGGCCGCATCGGCGTTGTCGTCGACCACGAGCACGCGCAGGCGCGACAACTCCGGCATGGCGGGCTGCGGCGCGGGCGGAAGGGTGGATGCCGGAGCAGGCAAGGTCGGAAGCCGCACGATGAACGTCGCGCCGTGACCCGGACCACGACTCTCCACGCGAATCGAACCACCGTGCATCTCGACCAGGGTACGCGCGAGCGAAAGACCGATCCCGAGTCCGCCTTGCGACCGATCGTTCGCCCCGTCGCTCTGCGTGAACAACTCGAAGACCTTGTCCAGCATCTCCGGCGCGATGCCGATTCCATCGTCGCGCACGCTGACCACCGCCTCGTCGTCTTCGCGGTGCACGGAGATCTCCAGACGCGAGCGTACCTCGCTGTACTTCGAGGCGTTGTCCAGCAGATTTCCGAACACCTGAGTCAGTCGGGCCGTATCGGCGTCGACCGTCACGGGCAGATCGATGCCGTGAACGACCAGAGTCTGCTTGCGCTGCTCGATCGCGGGAAGGCAGACCTCAACGGCGGACCGGATGGCATCCGCCAGGGATATCGGCGCGCGCTGGAGCGTGAGCTTGCCGCGTGCCAGTCGCGACACGTCGAGCAGATCGTCGAGGAGACGAGCCATGTGGCCCAACTGCCGGTCGATGATACCGCTGCAGCGTTCCAGCGCCGGGTCGCTGAGTCCGCGTGCCTGCATCATTCCGATCGAGGTGCGGATCGGCGCGAGCGGATTGCGCAGCTCGTGCGCGAGCATGGCCAGAAACTCGTTCTTCCTCCGATCCGCATCGCGCAACTCGGCCTCGTAGCGCTGGCGCTCCGACAAATCGTAGAAGTGGCACACGACGCCGGGGCGTCCGTCGGGCAGCGTCAGTCGCTCGATCTGCCAGTCGTAGCTCTCCGTCGCGCCGATGTCCGAGCGTCGTTCGACCGTGCTCGGGGAACGATATGGCACGCCCGTCTCGAGGGTGTGACGGAAGCGGGCGATGGCCTGACTGGCGAACGGTTCCTCCCACAGGATGCGCAGCACCTCGGCGAAATCGCGCCCGAGGAGCGGACGCACGTTCGCGAATACCTTTTGTGCACCGGCACTCACCATCTGCAGTCGGAAGTCCGTGTCGACGACGTAGATGCCGAAGGGCGAATTGTCCACCAGGTGCCGGAACGTGTCGTGCGCACGCTGCAGGGCGGCCTCGGCGGCGCGTCGTTCGCTGATGTCCTGGATCGCGACCACCGCGTATTGCACGTCGCCGGTGGCGTTGTAGATGGGTGTTGCGGTGTAGAGGCCTTGCCAGCTCCGACCTGTGCGCCGGTTGCGCACGGTGAGTTCGACGTTCGTCAAAGTTTCGCCGCGCAACACGCGCAGGGTGACTCGATCGTCGTGGGGAACGGGGCGTCCCGCCGCATCGAATGCCTCGAACGTGTCCAGGAAATCGTGCTGGCTCAGGAGTCTTGCATCGGGTTGCAGGTCGTGCAGCGCGCGCGCCGCGTCGTTCATCAGACGCACGCTGCCATCGGCGTTGAACACGACTAGAGGCTGCGCCAGGGGCTGCAGGATCGCGAGCAATTCCGATTCGGTGTGCGCTGGGTGCGATGCCCCTTCGCGCGTCCCGGCGTCTCGTTCGAATGGTTCTCGACCGCCTATCTGCATGCGGCTGCCTCGTTGCAGGAAATGCTTTCGCCCAGGTCACAGTCCAGGCAAAACCCCGAGCGCCAGCAATCGGCGTGCGTGGCTTGTCCATCCCGCCGTGCATGGATAGTCTGCCAGGGGCGACGATTGAACGTGCATCCGCGCCCCCCGTACGACGTTCTCGCGCGACATCGACGTGCATGGCGCGCGTGAATCTACTCGATTTAGCAGGCTTGGTGGGACGCGCCGGCGCCGATGCGCGCGTTTCGCGTCCCGCCGCATGCGGTGGTCCATCGATTGCTTCGATGTTGGTGGGGACCATTCCGATGCCATGGGGACAACAATGAAATGCTGCGAACTCCTCTTCGCGGCAGTGCTCGGGACCATTGCCGCCGTCGCCGATGCCGTGCCCATCGACCCGATCGCGTCGCCGGCCGACAACGCGGTTCGGTATGGTGTCGAACCGGATGCCATGATGGGGAGACAGAGCGAGTTCGACACGGGCGTAGCGCGGTTCGACTTCGTCGGAGAGTGCTGCAGTGTCGAGGATCTGCTTCGACTCAGCGGTGCATCGCGCTGGAGTGCAGAGGCGACAGCCGACGCCGGCACGCCCTTGAGTGCCTTCGTCGTCGGGCCGGCCGCGCAGCAACTCCAACTCATCCCCGCGCCGGGTACGCTGGCGCTCGCCGTGCTCGGGCTCGCAGTACTCGGACTGATGCGGAAACCGCATGCATGAA
>JAEZCG010000184.1 GCA_023430065.1 Pseudomonadota bacterium
GCGCATCGCACGCCGACGACTGCGTTTGCTGCGCCGTGCCGCGGCGGTGTTCGGCTTCCATCTCGCGCCACTCGACCTGCGCCAGCACAGCGGGGTGCACGAGCAGGTGGTGGCGGAACTGTTCCGGCTGGGAGCGCACAAGCCCGGCTACGAGCAGCTCGACGAGGCACAGCGCCAGGCCTGGCTGCTGGAGGAGCTGCGCATCCCGCGCCCGTTGCGCTCGCCGTTCCTCAGCTATTCACCGGACACCGAGAAGGAACTGCGCATCCTGGACACTGCCGCCGAGCTACAACGCCGCTACGGCGTCCAGGCCCTGCCCAACTACATCATCTCCAACAGCAACGGCGTGAGCGACGTACTGGAAGTCGCACTGCTGCTCAGGGAGGTCGGATTGCTGCAGCCGGGCGATCGCCCCAACCTGGCGATGAACATCGTGCCGCTGTTCGAGACCATCGCCGACCTGCGCGGCTGCGGGCAGATCATGGACGCGCTGCTCACGCTGCCCGGGTACCGGCGCATGCTGGAAGACCGCGGCGGCATTCAGGAAATCATGCTCGGCTACTCCGACAGCAACAAGGACGGCGGCTTCCTGACGTCGAACTGGGAGTTGTACAAGGCCGAGGTGACGCTGGTCGAGGTGTTCCGCAGGCACGGCGTGAAGCTACGCCTGTTTCACGGCCGCGGCGGTACCGTCGGCCGCGGGGGCGGGCCGAGCTATCAGGCCATCCTGGCGCAACCGCGCGGCAGTGTGCAGGGGCAGATCCGCATCACCGAGCAGGGCGAGGTGATCGCCAGCAAGTACTCCGATGCCGAAATCGGCAAGCGCAACCTCGAACTGCTCGCCGCCGCGACGCTGGAGGCGACCCTGGTCGCCCGCGACAGCGATATCCCCGCCGAGGGCCGCTATCGCGAACTCATGGACGAGCTCTCGGCGGATGCCTACGCCGCCTATCGGGATCTGGTGTACGGCACGCCCGGCTTCGTCAGCTTCTTCCGCGCCGCGACGCCGATCACGGAGATCGCCGACCTGAACGTGGGCAGCCGGCCCGCCTCGCGACGGAAATCCGACCGCATCGAGGATCTGCGTGCGATTCCCTGGGTGTTCAGCTGGTCGCTCGCGCGCATCATGCTGCCAGGCTGGTTCGGCTTCGGCAGTGCAGTGGATCGGCTCATCGCACGCCGCGGCGACGACGCGCTCGCACTGCTGCGCGAGATGCACGCCACCTGGCCGTTCTTCCGCGCCCTCCTGTCGAACATGGACATGGTGCTGGGCAAGGCCGACCTGCACATCGCCTCGCGCTATGCCGAACTGGTGCCGGACCCGGTGCTGCGCGCACGCATCTTCTCCAGGCTGGCCGACGAGATGGAACGCACCGTGACCCACCTGCTGCGCATCACCGGCCAGCGCGAACTCCTGGAGAACAATCCGCTGCTCGCGCGCAGCTTCCGCAATCGGCGCCCCTACATCGATCCCCTCAACCACCTGCAGGTGGAGTCCTTGCGCCGCTTCCGTGCCGGGGAGCAGGACGACCAGACCAAGCGCGCGATCCTGCTGACCATCAACGGCATCGCTGCCGGCTTGCGCAACAGCGGCTGAGCACCTGCTGCGCGACGTCTCTCTTGCGCGGATGCGATCGGGGACCGTCGCTCAGGGCTGGGGCGGGGCGGGCGCGGGGGTGAACGCGTCGGAGAAGAACTCGTCCTCGGGCAGCGCGCAGCGCGAGGTGAAGTCGCGGTGCGCCGCTTCCACCACGACCGGCGCCCCGCAGGCATACACCTGATAGCCGGACAGGTCCGGGAAATCCTGCATCACCGCCTCGTGCACGAAGCCGGTGCGTCCCTGCCACTGGTCTTCGGGAAGCGCGTCCGACACCACCGGCACGAAGCTGAAGTTAGCGTGCGCGGCCTGCCATCCGCGCACCAGATCCAGCATGTAGAGATCCTTCGGGCGCCGGCCGCCCCAGTACAGCACCATCTCGCGCCGCATGCCGCGGGCGAAGGCGTGCGTCAGGATGCTCTTGACCGGGGCGAAACCGGTGCCGCTGGCGACGAACACCATCGGCTTGTCGCTGTCCTCGCGCAGGAAGAACGTGCCGAGCGGCCCTTCGAAGCGCAGGATGTCCTTCTCCTTCATCTTGTTGAAGACGTAGTCCGTGAAAGCGCCGCCCATGTTGCGCACGTGCAGCTCGATCAACGTGTCCTGTTCGGGTGCGTTGGCCATGGAGTACGCCCGCCTCTTTCCGTCGCGCAGGATGATCTCCAGGTACTGCCCGGCCATGAACTGCAGCCGCTCGTTTGCCGGCAGGGTGAGAAACAGCGCCGCGACGTCGTCGGCCGGACGCTCGATGCGCTGCACCCGGCAAGGCAGCTTCCGGATCGGCACGTCGCCCGCGGCGTTGATCTCGCGCACCTCGATCACCAGGTCGCTGAGCGCCTTCGCCTGGCAGAACAGCGCGAACCCCGCCTTCTTCTCGTACTCGGGCAGGATGTGCGCCGCATACTGGCCGTAGTCGACCTGCCCCTCCAGCAACTTGCCCTTGCAGGAACCGCAGGCCCCGTTGCGGCACCCGTAGGGCAGGGTGATGCCCTGGCGCATGGCGGCCTGCAGGACCGTCTCGTCCGGCTCGGCAGTGAACTGGCGATTGCTCGGTTTAATGGTGACGTTGAAGGACATGGTCTCGGTGAAAATGGTCGGATGGTGGCGCGGCTGCGCTCGGGCGGCGCAGACTAGTGTAGTGCTTTGCAGCCGGTGACCCTCGGCATCGGCACCTTCATCGGCCGCGTACATGCGCACGTGACGGCATCGCCGGCAGGTGAGCGCATTCCGGCCGAGGTGAACCGCTCGTGGCAACCCGCGCCGCCGGGCGGCGCGGAGCCGCGCCGCCTTTCGTGCCGGCGATGACGAGGCAGTGCACTAGAATGACGAGGTGCGTCGACTCCTGATCGTCGGTTGCGGGGACGTCGGAACGCGGCTGTTGCCGCGTCTGGCCGAACGCTGCCGGCTCTACGTCCTCACCCGCTCGGACGAGCGCCTGCATGCGTTGCGCGCATGCGGGGCGACACCCATCGTCGGGGATCTCGACCGCGGCGATACGCTGGCGCGTCTGACCGGCCTGGCGAACGACGTCCTGCATCTCGCGCCACCGCCGGGCAACGGTGATACCGACGCGCGAACCGCGAACCTCATCCGCGCCCTGGGAAAGGGCGGCAGCTTACCACAGCGATTCGTCTACCTGAGCACCTCGGGCGTCTACGGGGATTGCGCCGGTGCGCTGGTCCGCGAGCACGCGCCGCTGCGCCCGCAGAGCGACCGCGCCCGCCGGCGCGTCGACGCCGAACGCAGGCTGCGCGCCTGGGGGCGACGCAGCGGGGTGCGCGTGAGCATCCTGAGGGTGCCCGGGATCTACGCCGCCGACC
>JAEZCG010000197.1 GCA_023430065.1 Pseudomonadota bacterium
ATCTTCTTCGCCAGCTGCGCGCGGCGCAGCGCGCCGGGGCCGGCGTAGAAGAACATGTCCTCGCCGATGAAGCCCTCGGCGCAGCCGATCGACACCTTCAGCGTCGGCGTGCGCGGCTTGCCGGAGATCTTCGTTACGTGCACGCGATCGGGTCCGACCTGCTCCAGCTGGGTGGTGGTGAAGTCAACCACGACGTCGGGCGTGAGGTAATTCGCCGGGTCGTGCACCTCGTAGAGCATCTGCTCCTTCACCGTCTGCAGGTTGATGGCGCCGCCGGTGCCGGCGACCTTGGTCAGCACGGCGCTGCCGTCGGGCTCGACCTCGGCAATGGGAAAGCCGAAGTTCCACGGCTCGGGCACGTCCTTGAAGCCCGGGTCGGCGAAGTAGCCGCCGGTCACCTGCGCACCGCACTCCATCAGGTGGCCCAGGCCGTTGCCGGCGCCCAGGCGCATGTGGTCGAGCGCGTCCCAGCCGAACTCGAACATCATCGGCGCCATGAAGATCGACGGGTCGGCGACGCGCCCCGTCACCACGATGTGCGCCCCCTGCTTGAGTGCATCGACGATCGGCTCGGCGCCGAGGTAGACCTCGGCGGAGACGAGATTGGATTGCAGCGTCGAGGTCGGCTGCCCGTTCTCGAGGATGCGGTCGGTCAGCTGCAGCACGCGGTCGGTGATCAGGCCGCCGGACACCGCCGCGACCTTCACGCCACGTGCGCCGAACTCGCGCAGCCAGTGCACGATGCGCTGCGCCGCACCCTCGGGGTTGATCCACCCCTGGTTGCTGATGATTCTCGTGCCGCGCTTCAGGCAGTGGGGCAGCACCGCACGCATGCGGTCGTCCAGGTAGGTGTCGTAGCCGGGGAAGGTCGGGTCGCGGCGCGCGCGCACCTGCGCCGCCGAGATCGTGGCCTCGGCCATCGTCTCGAAGCACAAATAGTCGAGATCGCCCTGCTCGGCGTTCAGAGCAGCGGGTTCGACCCGGTCGCCCCACCAGGCGGAGCCGGCGCCGATTCGAAGTGTAGATGTCATGGGATGACGCTCTCAGGTTCGTCGCTTATCAGGAATTCGTCAGGCGCCGCCTTGACAAGCCGCGCGTCCGTCTCGGATGATGCCCCGCTTCCGATTCAAAAACTACCCGTCTCGAAAAGTTGGAGAAGCAGGCATGATCACCTCGCTACGCCGTGCGCTGCTGGGCGCGGCCGCGCTTGCATGGGCCGCGGGCGCCTTCGCGCAGGACCCCATCCGCATCGGCTGGTTGTCGTCGCTCACCGGGCCGCTGTCGTCGGCAGCCATCGCCGAGAACCAGGGCGTGCAGTTTGCCGTGGAGGAGATCAACAAGGCGGGCGGCGTGAACGGGCGCAAGCTCGAGCTGATCACGCGCGATACCGCCGGCGATCCCACCAAGGCGGTCAACCTGGCCAAGCAGCTCGCCTTCACCGAGAAGGTGCACTTCATCATCGGCCCGGTCAATTCGGGCGAATCGCTGGCCACCGTGCCCATCGTCGCACGCGCCGGCATTCCCAACCTGATCATCGGCACGGTGGACGAACTGGTCGACGCCAGGAAGTATCCCAACGCGTTCCGCGCCATCAACACCAACCGCCAGTGGATCGAGGCGGCCAACCACTACGCGCTGAACGTGATCAAGCGCCGCAAGGTCGCGGTGATCGGCGACACGTCGGGCTACGGCACGTCGAGCGCGAAGACCGCCGCGGAGCTGCTGCAGAAGGCCGGCGTCAAGCCGGTCTACAGCGTGCTGATCGACCCGAACAAGACCGATCTCACCGACGAGATGAACAAGGCCAAGGCGGCGGGTGCGGACGTGATCATGCCGTGGTCGGCAGCCACCGGCCTGCTTGCCCGCCTGCTCAACACGCGCGGGGACATGGGTTGGGACGTGCCCGTCGTCGGGCACTCGGCGATGATGGCGCCGGCGATCAAGCAGCTGCTCAACAAGCCGGAGTACTGGATGAACGCCATCGCGGCCGGCTACCAGAGCACCACCTACGACGACAAAGGCAAGTTGCCGGCACGCACGCAGGCGCTGCTCGACAAGCTGCACGGCAAGATCGGCAAGGGCGAGATCGACTACATGCTGTGGTGGGTCGCGCTCGGCTACGACACCGTGAAGATCGTCGAGCACGCGGTCAAGCAGGCCAAGGGCACCGATCCGAAGGCGATCCGCAAGGCGCTGGAGAACACCAAGGCGTTCGAAGGCGTATATGCCACCTACTCGTGGAGTCCCAGCCAGCGCAACGGATTTCCCGATCACCAGATCGTGATGAACGCGGCGAACAGCTTCAAGGATGGGGCGTATCGGGCGGCGCGCTAGCGTCGTGCGGGTGACTCGTGATTCGTGACCCGTCACTCGTGATTCGTGGCTCGTGATTCGTGATTCGTGATTAGCGATTGGTGATCGGGTAGAAGTCCGCGCGCTGCGCAGCTCCTGGCCCCTGACTCTCTTTCATGCTCTCTGCTCTCATCGCCGGCCTTGCCACGGGCGCACTGTACGCTGCCGCGGCTCTGGTCTACAACGTCATGTTCTCCACCTCCAAGGTGCTGGCCGTGACGACCGGTCACACTGCCATGCTCGGCGGGGTGTTCGGTGCCTGGTTCCTGCAGGCGTTCGATCTGCCGGTCGTCGTCGCACTGCTCGGATCGGTCGTCATCGGCGGGCTGTTCGGGCTGCTCACCGACGTGGTTGCCATCCGCCGCGTGCTGGCGCGCAGCGACGAACACTTGTGGCTGCTCAGCACACTCGCACTGGCCACCATGGTCCAGCAGGCGGTCGCATTGTGGTGGGGCACCGAACCCAAGCCGTTCCCGCGCCTCATTCCGCAGGACTTCGGCGTCGGCCTGCTCGACCAGAAGTACTGGCTGCCGGTCGCGGTCGCGATCCTGCTGGCCATCGGCCTCGAGCTGTTCTACCGCCGCACGCTGTACGGCAAGCTGTTCGTGGCGATGTCGGAGGACATCTTCGCGGCGCGCGCACGCGGCATCCCGACCGATCGCATCCGCATGCTTTCCTACGTCATGGCCGGCGCGCTCGGCGGGCTGGCGGGATTCGCCGCGGGCCAGCTCACCTTCGCCTATTTCGCACTCGGGCTGACGCTGACGCTCAACGGCTTCATCGCGCTGGCGGTGGGCGGACTGGGCAGCAACATCGGCGCGCTGGTCGGCGGCGCCGCGCTCGGCATCCTGAGCAGCGTCGCGACCTACTACGTCGGCGGCGAGTTCCAGCAGACCATCTCGGTGGGTCTGCTGATGGTGGTGCTGCTGCTCAAGCCCGAGGGGCTGTTCGGCACGCGCAACGTGCGGCCGGTTTGATGAAACCGCAAACGCATTCAACACAGCGGACGCCCGGGGGGCGGGTTGTGAGGCAATGGGGTTATCCTGAGCCGCTCTCCTGTTCTCCTCTCGTTTTCCTCTGCGTCCTCTGTGTTGAACGCGTTTGTCCTTGAAATGAAGCAACTCCTCATACTGGCCGCCGCCGCGGCTGCCCTCGTCACGCTGCCGTTCTGGGCGGGTGACCAGTACCAACTCCACCTCGCGGCGCTGATCGGCGCGTACTGGATCCTGATCGCGGGGCTGAACCTCGTGGTCGGCTTCAGCGGACAGCTCTCCGTCGGTCACGTCGGGCTGCTCGCCATCGGCGCGTACACCTTCGCGATCGTCGCCGGTACGCACGGGATCGACCCGTGGATCGCGCTGGCTGCCTCGGGCGTGCTCGGGGCACTGTGCGGCTTCCTGCTGGGACTGCCCTCGCTGCGGCTGCCGGGCTTCTACTTCGCGATGGCCACGCTCGCCTTCGCGCTCATCGTCACCGAGCTGGTGCTCGCGTTCGACGGGCTCACCGGGGGCGGCGTCGGTCTGTCGGTGCCGACCTTCCCGGAACCGCTCGACACGGCCGAGGGCAACTACTGGCTGATCCTCGGCGTGGCGGCACTCGTCACGCTGCTCACCTGGAACGTGGCGCGGCTCATGTGGGGACGCGGGCTCGTCTGCGTGCGCGACAGCGTGGTGACCGCGCAGGCCGTGGGCATCCCGGTGCTGCGCGCGAAGCTCGCGGCCTTCGTGTTCAGCGGCCTGACCGCCGGCATCGGCGGCGCGCTGTTCGCCGTCATCCAGAGCTACATCACGCCGGACACCTTCCTGTTCGAGCTCGGCATGTTCTTCTTCGTGTGCATCATCATCGGCGGACGCGGCAGCATCATCGGGCCCTTCTTCGGCACCGTCGTGCTCACCGCGCTGCCGGAACTGTCCGCGCCGCTGGCCAAGCTCGGCAACTTCTTCTACGGTCTGCTGCTCCTGCTCGTCGTGCTGCTGCTGCCCGAAGGGATCGGGCGGCTGTTCCAGATCGTGCTGGAGCGGCTGCGCCCGCGGCGGCTCGAGAGCGTGCCCATCGCGCCGCAGCCGGAACGGCTCTCGGCCGCGATCAAGGCAGGCCAGCCATGAGCGCCGCACTGCAGGCCGAGCGCATCACCAAGCGCTTCGGCGGCGTGACCGCGCTGTCGGAGGTCTCGCTCGAACTGCGGCCCGGTGAGGTGCACGGGCTGATCGGTCCCAACGGCAGCGGCAAGACCACGCTGCTGAACCTGCTCAACGGCTACTACAAGCCGGACGAGGGCAGCATCCTGCTCGGCAGCGACGATCTGTCGCAGCGTCCCGTGCAGGAGCGTCCGCGCCTGGGCGTGGCGCGCACCTTCCAGAAGCCGCGCCTGCTGCCCAGCCTCACCGTGCTGGAGAACGCGATGATGGGCGGCTGGCGCGACACGCGCAGCGGCTTCATCGCCTCGGCGCTGGCGCTGCCCGGCGCGCGCCGCGAGGACCGCGCGCTGCGCGAGCGTGCCGCCGAGCTCCTGCAGGGCGTGGGCCTGGGGCACGTCGTCGACCGCCGCGCGAACCTGCTCGAGCACGCGGAGCAGCGCTTCCTCGAGATCGCGCGCGGCCTGACCGGGCGGCCGTGCTTCGTCCTGCTCGATGAGCCGGCAGGGGGGTTGACCGGACCCGAGATCGAGCACCTCGGAACGGTGATCCGCGTCATGCGCGAGTGCGGCATCGGCGTGCTGCTGGTGGAGCACCACACCGACTTCGTGTTCCGCATCTGCGATCGCGTCACCACGCTCGACCTGGGGCGCATGATCAAGCACGGCACCCCGGCCGAGGTGCGTGCCGATCCGGAGGTCATCCGCGTGTACCTGGGAGCCTGAGGTGAGAGAGCGTCCCGAACAGATCCTGCTCGAGGTGCGCGACCTGCACGTCGCCTACGGCAAGGCCGAGGTGGTGCACGGCGTGTCGTTCGACGTGCGCGCAGGGGAGTTCGTCGTCCTGCTCTGGCGCAACGGCGCGGGCAAGAGCACGATCCTGCACGCCGTTTCCGGCC
>JAEZCG010000213.1 GCA_023430065.1 Pseudomonadota bacterium
GCGCATCGACCACGGGCTCGAAGCGCTTCATGATCTCGGCGGTCTGCACCGCGTGCGTTCCGGAGCCCACCTCCAGGTTGAGATCGGGCGCCGGCAGCTGCAGATCCTCGAACAGCTTCGCGTTCATGGAAGGATCGTAGTGCTGCCCCGTGTGCACGAGCATCGCGGGAGGGAAGTCGCGATTGGTCCCCATCGCCCGGATGAGCGGAGCCATCTTCATGTAGTTGGGACGTGCGCCGACGATGCAGAGCACCGGTCGCACGTCGCGAGGCGGGGCGCCCATCAGGACTTCGTCACGTGTTCGGGGCTTGGTTTGTCTTGCTTTTCCAAGCTCTGTGCCGTGCGCTTCAGCATGGCCAGTACCGCAGCGAGGCCCTTCTCGAGTCTCGCCACACGATTTAGCAGGCGCTCGTCGGTCTGCGCCACCACCTTGTGCTCCACGATCTGAGGCGCCGGAGCGGAGACCGCGTCGCCGGGATCGTTCCAGCTCGGGTGCGCCGGATCCGTGCCCACCACGCCGAGTTCTTCCTTCAGTTCCTTCACCACGCTCTCGACATTCTCGGCGGAGAGGACGTGTATCTCGTTGAGGAAGCCAGCCAGCATGAGCCGATTGCACGCGAGATTGATGCGACGGGGAATGCCGGCGGTGAAGGCGAAGATCGCGTCGTACGCCTCGTCGTCGATGCGAGGATCGCCGGTCCAGCCGACGAACTTCAGGCGGTGCTCGATATACGCCTGCGTCTCTTCCCGATCGAGGGGGCCGAGGTGGTAGGACGCGATGACCCGCTGACGCACCTGCTGCATGTCCGGCCCCTGCATCATCTGCCGCAGCTCGGGTTGGCCGATGAGGAAGCTCTGCAGGAGCGCGCGTTCCCCGATCTGGAAGTTCGACAGCATGCGCAGCTCCTCGACCGCGCGCGGGGTCAGGTTCTGCGCTTCGTCCACTACCAGCAGCGCGCGCTTGTTCTCCAGTGCGACGTTGCGAAGAAACGCCTCGAGCTGATGCAGCAGGGAGGCCTTGTCGGTGCCCTTGATCGGGGTGCCGAAGGCCGCGCACACGGCCCGCAGCACGTCATCGGCATCGAGTTGCGTACTCACCAGATGCGCCGCGATGACCTTGTTCTGGTCCAGGTTGGCGAGCAGGCTGCGCACGAGTGTGGTCTTGCCCGCACCGACCTCGCCGGTGATCACGATGAAGCCTTCACCCTGGTACAAGCCGTACTCCAGATACGCATAGGCACGCTTGTGCACCCGGCTGCCGTAGTAGAAGGCAGGGTCGGGGCTGAGCTGGAACGGCTTGCCGGTGAGGTGATAGAAGGACTCGTACATGCGACGCCCTCAGAATCGATGGAAGATCAAGGCCTGGATGGCGTGCTCGTCATAGCTGGACACGTCGGAATCGTAACGCGCGGCGCGCAACCGGCCCGTCACGTTCGTATTCGGGCTCAGCTGGTGCGTCAAGGACACTCGAGCAATTGTCTGAGTCGCATCGCGACCGGTCACCAACTCCAGTTGCTGAGACAGGCTCTTGGAATGGGAGCGATCGAGGCTCAGCGTCAGCGTGCTGCGGGACCCGAGCTTGTGCGTAAATGCGGCGCCGCCGCCTCGCGTACGGAAATGTACGTTGCGTCCGAACAGGTCGGTTGCGGTCGATTGGTCCTCGATGGTGATCGATTCTGATTCCTCGAAATAGATGTTCAGGTGCAACGAATTGCGTACCCCCAAGATGCCGAACCGCGCATCGGCACGCTCGATGAGGAAGATATTCTGGTTGTAGAAGAAGAGGGGTCCGCCCAACAACTCCGGCAATCCGGTTTCCGACATGAACTGATCGATCGCCGCTTCGCGCACCAGCGGATCGGTGATGCGCGCCGTCAGGATCTGGTCCAGCGACTCGCGAGTCCCGCCGGGCGTGAGGCGTAGCAGGGTATTGTTGTACGTCTCGGTGTTGCGATATCCGGTGATGGACCACGACGTAAGCCGCGTCCGATGGGACAGTGTTGCCTGATACGAGGGGCCGAAGAACCGTTCCTCCCAGGTGGCGGAGATGTTGGTGCGGGGAGTCGGCCGCCAGTCGAAGCCGGCGCCGTAGATGGACCCGCTGTAATCGGTGAGCCCGTAGTTGTTCCATTCGTAGCCGCCGCTCGCGCGCACCGAGAGTTCCGGGGTGACCTTCAGACCGACCCGGCCTCGGACCAACTGCGACTCGAACGATTGCCGGTTCTCGAACTTCGTCCGGTCGTAACTCGCGTCCGCTCCGTAGAACAAGCGCTGATCGACGGGGCTGTCGATCGTGCCTAACACGCTGTTGGTGAATACATCACCGGAGACGCTCTTTGCATTCGAGTAATAGTTGTCGTTGCGGACCAGATATCGGTATTCCCCGAACAGTTCGCCACGTATGTAGGGACTCAGTCCAAACGTATACGTCTCGACGCGATTGTCGGTCGCCAGCGTCGCATCGCCCGGCGTGGGCAGAAAGGGATTCTCGAAGGCTTGCAGGACCGTGGCGCGGCCGTCCACGAACAGCCAGTTGTCGACCGCCTCCAGGGTGGCGAAGGCGTTGAGGTTGCTCTGCGCGCTGTTGCGGTCCTCGTTGGCAGCGTAGAAGACGAGACTGGGCGCGTAGCCGATATTCCACGTCATCCTGCCGCCACGACCGCTTGCCTGAATCGACGGCGAAAGACGCAAGATCAGATCTATCTCCTCATTCGAAGCCGACAACCTAGCATTGTCGGTCAGCGTCAGTTCCGTCCTGAGCCGGGCGGAAAACTGCGGCTCGCCGGCCAAGGCGCTACCTGTAGCGAGCAGGACGCATCCCGCTGCCGCCGTGCGAACGGGGCGGCTGGTGATGTGCTGGCGCTGAAACCTGGCAAAGGGTGAGATCGCGATTGGGGGCACCGGAGAGCCGATCAGCCTGTGTAGTAGTAATAGCTCTTCTCTTCCGGCGAGATCGCCTTGTTCAGCGCGAGCAGAACGATGGGGCACTCTTCGACCATCGACAGCGCCTGGTTCAGCATGCTGTGCGTAGTCTTCTCGGCTTCCACCACCACCACGATCTGCCCCATGTAGTGAGCGAGTACGCGGGCCTCCGGCGAGAACATCAGAGGCGGCGAATCGAAAATCAGGATGCGGTCCGGATATCGGTTTGCGAGCTCATCCACCAGCCGTTCCATTCGCTCGCTCGCCAGCAGCTCGTTGCTGTTCTGTTGGCGGGTCCCCGCCGGCATGAAGGCCAGCTTGGGTACATCGG
>JAEZCG010000157.1 GCA_023430065.1 Pseudomonadota bacterium
GTGCCGGAGCGGGTGCGGATGCCGCGGCGACGGGCGCGGGCGCGGCGGCAGGCGGTGGCGATTGAGCCGGGGCGAGCGTGGGTGCGCTGGCGGGCTCCGCCGACTTGGCCGGCGCGTCCTTGCCGACCTCGAGGGTGAGGATGAGTGTGCCTTCCGACACCTTGTCGCCCACCTTCACCTTCATGTCGCGTACGACACCGTCAAGCGGCGCCGGCACCTCCATCGTTGCCTTGTCGCTCTCGAGCGTGACGAGCGAATCGTCGGCCTTCACCGCATCGCCGGGCTTGACCAGCACCTCGATGATCGGAACGTCCTTGAAATCACCGATGTCCGGAACCAGGACCTCGTGCATTGCTCCCACGCTCGTTTCTCCTGCTGTTGTTCTTCGTCAGTGTCCGTCGATGTGTTCGGCCTCGGCTTCCACCCTCACACCAGCCACGGACTCGGGCGGTCCGTGTCGATGCCGTACTTCTCGATCGCCTGCTTCACGCTCGCCGGCGTGATCTTGCCGTCCTCGGCCAGGGCCTTCAGCGCTGCCACCGTCACGAAGTGGCGGTCGACTTCGAAGAACTTGCGCAGCTGGCGGCGGAAATCGGAGCGGCCGAACCCGTCGGTACCGAGCACCTTGTAGGTGCGCTTCACGTACGGGCGGATCTGGTCGGCGAAGGCGCGCATGTAGTCCGTCGCCGCGACTACCGGCCCGGCGTGCGGCTCCAGGCAGATCTCGACGTGGCTCTTGCGAGGCGCCGACTCGGGATGGAGCATGTTCCAGCGCTCCGTCTCCATGCCGTCGCGGCGCAGCTCGTTGAAGCTCGGGCAGCTCCATACGTCGGCGACGACGCCGAAATCCTTTTGCAGCAGATCGGCTGCGGCGATCACCTCGCGCAGGATGGTCCCGCTGCCCAGCAGCTGCACGCGCGGTGCCTTCTTGTCACCCTTGCCTTCGGAGAACAGGTACATGCCCTTGAGGATGCCGTCCGCGGCGCCCTCCGGCATGGCGGGATGCGCGTAGTTCTCGTTCATCAGGGTGACGTAGAAGAACACGTCCTCCTGCTCCTGCATCATGCGGCGCAGGCCATCCTGGATGATGACCGCGACCTCGTAGGAGAAGGTCGGGTCGTAGGACACGCAGTTGGGGATCGTGCCCGCGAGGATGTGGCTGTGGCCGTCCTCGTGTTGCAGGCCCTCGCCGTTGAGCGTGGTGCGCCCGGCGGTCCCGCCGAGCAGGACGCCGGGCGCGCGGCTGTCGCCGGCGGCCCAGGCCAGATCGCCGACGCGCTGAAAGCCGAACATCGAGTAGAAGATGTAGAAGGGGATCATCGACACGCCGTGCGTGCTGTAGGAGGTCGCCGCGGCGATCCACGAGCAGAACCCACCGGCTTCGTTGATGCCCTCCTGCAGGATCTGGCCGCTCTTGTCTTCCTTGTAGTACATGAGCTGGTCAGCATCCTCCGGGCGGTACAGCTGGCCCACCGAGGAGTAGATGCCGAGCTGGCGGAACATCCCCTCCATGCCGAAAGTGCGCGACTCGTCGGGCACGATCGGCACGACCTGCTTGCCGATGTTCTTGTCCTTGATCAGCGTGTTGAGCATGCGCACGAAGGCCATCGTCGTGGAGATCTCGCGCTCGCCGCTGGAGACGAGCAGCGGCTCGAACACGGACAGCGGGGGCACCTGCAGCGCAGCCGCCTTGGCCCGCCGCTGTGGCAGGGAACCGCCCATCGCCTCGACCCGGCTGCGCAGATACTGCATTTCCGGGCTGTCCTCGGCCGGCTTGTAGAACGGGATCTCTTCGAGCTGGTCGTCGGGAATCGGGATATTGAATCGGTCGCGGAAGGCTTTGATGGACGTCGTGCCCATCTTCTTCTGCTGATGGGTGATCATCTGGCCTTCACCGGCCTCGCCCATGCCGTAGCCCTTGATGGTCTTGGCCAGGATGACGGTCGGCTGGCCGGTGTGTCTGACCGCTGCGGCATAGGCCGCGTAGATCTTGTGCGGGTCGTGGCCGCCGCGGTTCAGGCGCCAGATGTCATCGTCCGACATGTTGGCCACCATCGCGAGCAGTTCCTGGTACTTGCCGAAGAAGTGCTTGCGCACGTAGGCGCCGTCCTTCGACTTGAAGACCTGGTACTCACCGTCGAGCGCTTCTTCCATGCGCTTGAGCAGAAGCCCGGCGGTGTCGCGCGCGAGCAGCGCGTCCCAGTAGGAGCCCCAGATCACCTTGATCACGTTCCAGCCGGCGCCGCGGAAGTCCGCTTCCAGTTCCTGGATGATCTTGCCGTTGCCGCGCACCGGGCCGTCCAGGCGCTGCAGGTTGCAGTTCACCACGAAGATCAGGTTGTCGAGCTTCTCGCGCACCGCCAGCGAGATCGCACCGAGCGATTCCGGCTCGTCCATCTCGCCGTCGCCCATGAAGGCCCAGACCTTGCGCCCTTCGGTGTCGACCAGGCCGCGGCCCTTCAGGTATTTCATGAACCGCGCCTGATAGATGGCCTGGATCGGACCCAGGCCCATGGACACGGTGGGGAACTGCCAGAAACCGGGCATCAGCCAGGGATGGGGGTAGGACGACAGGCCATTGCCATCCACCTCCTGCCGGAAGTTGTCCAGCTGTTCCTCGGAGATGCGGCCCTCGAGGAACGCTCGGGCATACACGCCGGGCGAGGAGTGCCCCTGGAAGTACACCAGATCGCCACCGTGCTTGTCGCCGGGCGCATGCCAGAAGTGGTTGAAGCCCACGTCATAGAGCGTGGCCGCGGAGGCGAAGCTGGCGATGTGGCCGCCCAACTCCGAGGAGACCTTGTTCGCCCGCACCACCATCGCCATCGCGTTCCAGCGGATGTAGGAACGCAGCCGGTGCTCCATCTCGTGGTCGCCGGGGGAGGGTTCCTCCTGCCCGGGCGGGATGGTGTTGATGTAAGCGGTGGTGGCGTTGTACGGCAGATAGGCGCCGGAACGCCGCGCCTTCTCGATCAGCTTCTCGAGAATGTAGTGGGCACGTTGCGGTCCTTCGACCTGGAGGACGCCGTCGAGGGCGTCCAGCCATTCTCCGGTCTCTTGCGGATCGATATCTGGAAGTGCAGCCATCTCTGCGAGTCCCTGGGTAAGGTTGGAGCGTGGTGTGCTGGCCCGACTGTCCGGGAGGCGCGCGGGCGCTGGACTTGCCACGCACTTGTGATGCGCGGCAGATGCGAATTATAACGTGCGGCCGGTTTCTTCCTGGCAATCGGCGACCCGAACCCGCCTACTTTTTCGGCGGCGGAACGCGTCCCATGAGGTAGAACTCGTCGTTCGGCCGCATCCCGATCAGGTGGGCCATGCGGTTGGACAGGGCGAAGAAGGCCGTGATGCCACCGATGTCCCAGATGTCCTCCTCGCTGAATCCGGCTTCCCGCAACGTCCGGAGATCTGCTTCCACCAGTGCCTCCGGGGTGCGTGCGAGCTTGACCGCGAAATCGAGCATGGCGCGCTGGCGCGGTGTGATGTCGGCCTTGCGGTAGTCGACCGCGACCTGGTCGGCGATCTGCGGGTTCTTCGCGTAGATGCGCAGGATCGCGCCGTGGGCGACGACGCAATACAGGCAGTGGTTGGCGCCGCTGGTGGCCACCACGATCATCTCGCGCTCGGCTTTGGTCAGGCCCGAGTCGCGCAGCATCAGCGCGTCGTGATAGGCGAAGAAGGCGCGGAACTCGTCCGGGCGGTGCGCCAGGGTCACGAACACGTTCGGAATGAACCCGGCCTTCTCCTGCACCTGCAGCATCTTGTCACGGATGTCCGCAGGCAGACCGTTCAACTCCGGCACGGGATAGCGGCTGATCGGGTGTGTCATGTCAGTCGTATTTCCTCAGATCCTCGATGACTTTGCCATCGTTCGGCAGGCTGCCCAACGGTTTGGGGATCACGGCACCGCGCAGCTTGCACACTTCGCGCAGCGACTTCTCCACCGCCTCCACGAAGCCGCCGGGGGCGCTGTCGCGCAGTTCGCACTGCAGGGTCATGATGTCGTTCTTCTGTTCGTCGTGCGTGACCGTCAGTCGTGCGCGCATGATTTCGGGATGGCGCCTGGCCACGTCGGCCACCTGCGAGGGATGCACGAACATGCCGCGCACCTTGGTGGTCTGGTCGGCGCGCCCCATCCAGCCCTTGATGCGCATGTTGGTGCGGCCGCAGGGACTGGCGCCGGGCAGCACCGCCGACATGTCGCCGGTGGCGAAGCGGATCAGCGGATACTCCGGCGTGAGCGTGGTGACCACCACCTCGCCCACCTCGCCCTCCGCGACCGGGTCGCCGGTGCCGGGTCGCACGATCTCGACGATCACACCCTCGTCGACCACCAGGCCATCGCGCGCCGGCGTCTCATAGGCGATGAGGCCCAGATCCGCGGTGCCGTAGGACTGGAGCGCGGCGATGCCGCGCGCCTCCAGCATGTGGCGCACCGCCGGCAGGAAGGCTTCGCCGGAGACGGCTGCCTTGCGCAGGCTCGATACGTCCACCTTCGCCTCGTCCGCCTTTTCCAGGAGCAGCTTGAGGAAGGAAGGCGTGCCGGTGTAGCAGACCGGCCTGAGCTCGGCGATGGTCTGGATCTGCAACTCGGTCTGCCCGACGCCGGCGGGAAACACCGGGCAGCCGAGTGCCTGCGCGGCCAGGTCGAACATGAAACCGGCCGGCGTGAAGTGGTAGGCAAAGGTGTTGTGCACCAGCTCGCCCTCGCGGAATCCGGCCGCGAACAGCGCGCGCGCCAGTCCGAAGTAGTCGCGGCGCTCGGCCTGCGGATCGTAGATCGGTCCGGGCGAGGCGAACACGCGTGCCAGCCGCGCCAGCGGCAGCGCGCTCATGCCGCCGAACGGCGGGTCCGCCTTCTGCAGCGCGATCAGATCGGCCTTGCGGGTGAGCGGCAACGACGCCAGCGCGCTGCGGTCGCGCACCTCCCCGGGTCGTACATCCGCCAGGAGCTTGCCGAAGTAGGGCGCGTGCCGCTTCGCGCGCACCAGCTGCTCCTCCAGGGCACGGAACAGCGCACGTTCACGCACCTCCGGCGAACGCGTCTCGAGATCGTCGAAGTGTGTCTCCATCCGCCAAGGATAACCGTGAACGCGTCGATACGCTGCATCCGCTGCGTCAGGCAGGCAGTGTCCACACCTCTCGCAGCGCCTCCACCAGGGCGCGAATCGCGGGATCCTGGGCGCGTGAGCGCAGATGAAGGAACTGCAGCGACGTGCTCAGCCGCACGTCCTGCCACAGCACCACCTGCTTCGCCCGCGCCTTCTCCAGTGCCACGTCCTCGCGCATCAGCGCCATGCCCATGCCGGAGGCGACCAGGGAAGCGATCAGATTCTCGTCGTCGGCCTCGACCACTTTGGACGGCGAGACGCCGTGCGCGCGGAACAGCCCCGTCGCAAGGTGCCAGTGCGAGCTGATCCGGGGAGTGAGGATCCAGGGCTCGCGCTCGATCTCTGCCCAGCCGGCCTGGGCCAGCCGATCCGCCCATTCGATCGGTCCGACCACACGGTAGATGACCTGCGTCAGCGTGATGCTCACCACCGCGGGATCCGAGCGCTCTCCGTAGTAGAAGCTTGCGTCGAGCTTGCCGTCGCGCACGTCGTCGAATGCCGCCCCGGAAACTTCGCGCTGGAACTGGATCTGTAGCAGAGGGTGGCGCTCCAGGGTCGCCGCCGCGAACTGCCCCAGGCGCTGAAACTCCGGATCGGACAGCGTACCGACGCTGACGCTGCCCGAGACCGCGCCCCGGATCGCGCGTGCCTCGTTGCGCAACGCCTGTGCCGCCGCCAGCGTGCGCTCGGCCGCTTGCAGCAGCCGATGGCCCGGCGCAGTCAGCAGCATCCCCGTGGGGGAGCGCTCGAACAGGATCACCTCGAACTCTTCCTCCAGCGCCTTGATGTGTCCGCTCAGCGCGGGCTGACTGATGTGCAGCTTCTCGGCGGCGCGGGTGAGGTGGCCGAGCTGGGCGACGGTGACGAAGCTGCGCAGCTGGTAGAGCTCCATTCAGTGAGGTTCCTTACTCGTCGGGTCTCTCAAGGCCTGTAATATTGCATCGCACAATGGCGTCCCGTGACGATCGGGAAAGGTGATCGGATCCATCACGAAGGAGTATTGGATTTCGTCGACACCCAGCCGTAGATTGCATACTGCAACGCACCATACCAGTATCGTCAGGAGGTTTCATGGATTTCCCGAGCCTGCTCCCGCAAAACTACCGCAGTCTGCTACCCTCCCATGCCAAGGGCGGGGACGCCCCGAGCGCCGCGTCTGCCGAGGCCGACATGGTGCAGCGCGTCGGCGCGCCGGGCTTCTTCGAACGCCTGGTGAACCGCCTGGAGGATGTCTACTGGCGCCAGATCACCAAGTCGCGCGAGGCCTATCTGGCCGAGGCGCAGAACACCGCCGAACTGGAGAGCCGGATGAGGGAACTGGATTCCAATTCCGTCATCCGCTGGCGCAAGATGTCCTGATCGCTGCCCGCCGCCAGGCTGGCTGCCGGCCGATCGTCGTCGGTCAGGCCAGCCAGCGCTTGCGGCGCCGGTAGTGCTTGACGTCGCGGAAGCTCTTCCGCTCCGACCCGGACAGCCCTAGGTAGAACTCTTTCACGTCCTCGTTGCTGGACAGGTCCTGGGCAGGGCCGTCCATCACCACCCGTCCGTTTTCCAGGATGTAGCCGTAGGTGGCGTAGCGCAGCGCCACCATCGTGTTCTGCTCGGCGAGCAGGAAGCTCACGCGCTCCTTAGCGTTGAGGTCGTGGACGATCTCGAAGATCTCCTCCACCACCTGCGGGGCAAGTCCCATCGACGGCTCGTCCAGCAGAATCATCTGCGGCTGCGCCATCAACGCGCGGCCGATGGCCGTCATCTGCTGTTCCCCGCCCGAGGTGTAGCCCGCCTGGCTTCGCCGCCGCTCCTTCAGTCGGGGGAAGTAGGCATACACCTTCTCCAGGTCGTTGCGGAGCTGGGACCGGGCGGCGCTGCGCGTGAAGGCGCCGGTGAGCAGGTTCTCCTCGACCGTCAGGTGCTGGAAGCAGTGCCGTCCCTCCATCACCTGGATCAGTCCGCGGCGCACCAGATCGTTGGGCGTGAGCCCGTCGATGCGTTCGCCGCGGTATTCGATGGATCCCTTCGTCACTTCGCCGCGCTCCGAGGCGAGCAGATTCGAAATCGCCTTCAGCGTGGTCGTCTTGCCCGCGCCGTTGGCGCCCAGCAGCGCGACGATCTGGCCCTCCGCGACCGAGAACGACACCCCCTTGAGCACGAGAATGACGTGGTCGTAGATGACCTCGATGTTGTTGACGGTGAGCAGGGACATCTAGTCTTTGCGTGCGACTACTCAAACTCGTTCAACACAGAGGCCACCGAGGACACGGAGTAGTCCCTGCCTTGCCTCGATGCGCCTCTGTGTTCCTCTGTGTTGGATGAGGTTCCAGCATCGCGTTGAAGGCCCTCAGGACTCCGGGAGGCAGGCGGGTTTGATGCCCTTCTCCTTCGCGTACTGCGCGGCCGAGGTTTCCACCATCTTGCGCACCAGCGCACGGTCGCCGCTCATCCAGTCGGAGGCCGGTTTCCAGGCTTTGCCGTCCCACTGCTGGAAGCGCACCATGCCGCTGCCGCCGTGGTCGGTGCAGGACACCTTCACCGGCGGAACCATGCCGCCGAACCCGAGCTGTTCGAGACGCTTCGCGTCGATGTTCAGGTTCTCGATGCCCCAGCGCACCTGGGAGCCGGTGAGCGGCTTCCTGCCGAACTTGCCTTGCGCGGTGCGCACCGATTCGACCGTCATCATCGCCGCCGCCATGCCGCGATTCCACAGCACGCTGCCGACCAGCTTGTCCGGCGTCTGGCTCTTGCCCTTGCCGGTCACGTGCTTTTGCACTTCGCGCACGACGGGGAAATCGCGCCCCGCAAGATTCAGGCTGGCGGCGTAGTAGCCTTTGGCGGCAGCACCCGCGGCCTCCGTGTCGATTTCGGATCCGGCCCACCAGTTGCCGACCATCTTTTCGCGCGGGAAGCCCATCTTCTGTGCGGTGCTGAGGGAGGTGGCGGTCATCACGCCCCAGCCCCACACGATCACCCAGTCGGGACGAAACTGGCGGATCTGCAGCCACTGCGCCTGTTGTTCGTTGCCCGGATGCGGCACCGGAATCATCCTCAGCTCGAAGCCGAGCTTCTTGGCTTCCGCCTCCAGCACAGGGTGAGGTTCCTTACCGTAGGCCGAGTCGTGGTACAGGAGCACGATCTTCTTCTTCGCCAGCTTGGCCGCCCCGCCCTCGCGCTGGGCAATGAAGTTGACGATGCCGGTGGCGGCGTCCCAGTAGTTCGACACCAACGGGAACAGCCAGGGGAAGACGCGCCCGTCCACCGCATCGGTGCGCCCGTAGCCGAACGTGATCAGCGGAATCTTGTCCGCCGGCGCCTTGTCGAGCAACGCGTAGGTGATACCGGTGGACATCGGGTGGATGGCGGTGGGACCGGTCGCGGCGCGCGTCTTCAGCCGCTCGTAGCACTCCACGCCCTTGGTGTTGTTGTACTCCGTCTCGCACTCTTCCCAGGACAGCCTCACGCCGTTCACGCCTCCGTCGCGCTCATTGACGAGCTGCAGGTAGTCGATGAAGCCGCTGAAGAATGCCGCACCGTTGGCGCCATAGGGTCCGACGCGATAACCGGTGATGCCGACGAATTGCGTACCGGGTGCCTGGGCGTATGCGGCCGGCGGTGCCATCAGCGTGGCGGCGGCCAGCAGCAGGCCGATGATCGTGAGCTTCGACTGGTTCACCATGTTTCTCCAGAATGCGCGTCGGCCGCGAGCAGCCGGCGCGTTGTGTGGTTCGAGTGCCCGAGTCAGTGGGGGAACGGCCACAGCCTGAGCTTCTCCTTCGCGATCTGCCACAGGCGGGCAAGCCCGTGCGGTTCGACGATCAGGAAGAAGATGATAAGCCCTCCGAATGCCAGGAGCTGCACCATCGAGGTGGTGCCGGGCACGAGATCGAGGCCGATGCGCTGGGCGCCCGAATGCAGGGCGAACTCCAGGAAAATGGGCAGCAAGGTGATGAACGCCGCGCCGAGGAACGAACCGAGGATGCTGCCGACCCCGCCGATGATGACCATGAACAGGATGCGGAACGACAGATCGAGGTTGAGGTCCTCCGGCTGCACCGTGCCGACGTAGGCGTAGGCGTACAGGGCGCCAGCCACGCCGCAGTAGAAGGAGCTGACCGCGAATGCCGTGAGCTTGGTGCGCATGATGGGAATGCCGATGACTTCGGCGGCCACGTCCATGTCGCGCACTGCCATCCACGAGCGGCCGATCGCGCTGCGCACCAAATTCTTCGCGGCGAGCGCGAGCAAGGCGACGACTGTCAGGACCAGCAGGTATTTCTCCGCCGGCTGGTCGAACACGTATCCCAGGATCTTCATCGGCTGGGCGGTGATCACGCCGGAGGAACTGTAGTTGGAGAACCAGCCGACCTTCACCAGCAGCCACGGGATGAAGAACTGCGCGGCCAAGGTCGCCACCGCCAGGTAGAAGCCCTTGATGCGCAGGCTCGGCAAACCGAACAGCACCCCCACGGCCGCGGCGCACAGCCCGGCGAGCGCAAAGCTCACCAGCAACGGCATGCCGGGTACGCGCAGCTCGAAGTTGTACGCCGCGACCGCGCCGACCGCCATGAACGCCGCCGATCCCAGCGACAGCTGGCCCGCGTAGCCGGTGAGGATGTTCAACCCGAGCGCCGCCAGCGCGAACACCAGGAAGGGGATCAGGATGGCGTTGAACCAGTAGTCGCTCGCCACCATCGGCACCGCGAGGTAGGCGAGCACCACGAGTCCGACCAGGACCAGGCGGTCCTGGCGGATCGGCAGGAGTTGCTGATCGGCGGCGTAGGTGGTCTTGAACTGGCCGGCTTCGCGGTAGAGCACTCAGCGCCTCCGTGCAGCGGAGAATGCACCACGAAGGCACGAAAGCACGAAGGCGTTCATGTCCTGCCGGTTCGCACTGCCCGCGCCGGTCATGCCAAGCCAGACCGCAAGCGAGGTTTTCTTCGTGTCTTCGTGCCTTCGTGGTGAAAACATTCTTGCGCGCGTCCCAGTCAAACCCGGTCGATGTGCTTCTCGCCGAACAGCCCCTCCGGCCGCACCAGCAGGAACAGCAGCGCCAGCATGTAGGCGAACCAGCCCTCGATGCCGCCGCCCACGTACGGGCCGAGATAGACCTCGGCAAGCTTCTCGGCAGCGCCGATGATCAGGCCCCCGACGATCGCCCCGGCGATCGATTCGAAGCCACCCAGGATCAGCACCGGCAGCGCCTTCAGCGCGACCAGCGTGAGGGCGAACTGCACGCCGCTGCGGGCGCCCCACATCAGGCCTGCCACCAGGGCGACGAAGCCGGCGACCGACCACACGATGCCCCAGATGGTCTTGAGCGGGATGCCGACCGAGAGCGCGGCCTGGTGATCGTCGGCCACAGCCCGCAGCGCACGACCGATGCGGGTGCGATTGAAGAACACCGCGAGGGCGGCGACCAGCACGCCCGCCACCGCTGCGGCGAACAGGTCGAAGCCGCTGATCAGCATGTTGTACTCGTTGAGCAGCCACTCGACCGGCTGGTCCTCGAAGCCCAGGGTGAGCGGCCGCGGGCTCAGATCGTTGAATGCCCACAGCTGCACGAGCTGCGCGACCCCTTCGATGAAGAAGGCCAGGCCGATGGTGGCCATGAACAGCGAGATCTGCGGCTGGTTCACGAGCGGACGCAGCACGATGCGCTCGGTGAGGATGCCGATCGCCACCATGGCGACGAGCGCGAGCCCGAACGCAGCCCAGAACGGCAGCCCGAAGCGCTCGGCCAGCGTGACGAAGGCGAGCGCGGCGATGAACACCATCGCCCCCTGGGCGAAGTTGAACACCCCGGACGCCTTGTAGATGAGCACGAACCCGAGCGCGACCAGGGAGTACATGACGCCCGAGAGCAGTCCGCCGACGAGTACTTCGAGGAAGAAAGTCACGACGCACGACCTCTCAACGCAAAGGACGCAAAGAGCGCAAAGGACTGCTATACAGGATGGATTGGTCAGCAACGCGTGCAGCCCGCACTCTCACTGGACTTGCAGTTCGTTGCGCTCTTTGCGGCCTTCGCGGTTCATGCCGTTCGCCTGTCAATGCGCCACCCCCAGGTACGCATCGATCACCTTGCGGTCGCTGCGCACCTCGTCCGGCAGGCCGTCGGCGATCTTGCGGCCGTACTCCAGCACCACGATACGGTCGGAGATGTCCATCACCACCCCCATGTCGTGCTCGATCAGCACGATCGTGGTGCCGAACTCCTCGTTCACGTCGAGGATGAAGCGGCACATGTCCTGTTTCTCCTCGACGTTCATGCCGGCCATGGGTTCGTCGAGCAGCAGCAGCAGCGGTTCGGCCGCCAGGGCGCGGGCGAGCTCCACGCGCTTCTGCAGGCCATAGGCCAGGCGGCCGACCGGAGTCCGGCGGATGTGCTCGATCTGCAGGAAGTCGATGATGTGTTCGACCTTCTCGCGATGCGCCAGCTCCTCCCGGCGGCTGCGTCCGATCCACAGAGACTGCTCGAGCAGGCTCGCACGCATCTTCAGATTGCGGCCGGTCATGATGTTGTCGAGCACACTCATGCCCTTGAACAGCGCAATGTTCTGGAAGGTGCGGGCGATGCCCTGACGTGCGGCGCGATGCGGGTCGACCGTCCGCCGCGTCTCGCCGCGGTAGCGCACCGTTCCCTGCTGCGGGTGATAGACGCCGTTGATGACGTTGAGCATCGACGACTTGCCGGCCCCGTTGGGACCGATGATGGCGCGGATCTCGCCCTCCCGTACGTCGAAGCTGACATCGCTGAGTGCCTTGACCCCGCCGAAGGACAGTGACACGTTCTCCACAGCGAGCAGGACTCCACCGATGCTGCGCGTACCGCTCATGCCGCCCGCTTCTGCTCGATGGGAAAGACCCTCGCGTCGCGGATCTTGACGTCCGCGGCGATCCTGCCGCGACGTCCATCCTCGAACTTCACCTCGGTCTCGATGCGGCAATTCTGCTTGCCGGCGTAGAGCGCCTCGACCAGCACCGCGTACTTCTCCGCAATGAAGCCGCGGCGCACCTTGCGCGTACGCGTCAGCTCGTCGTCATCGGGATCCAGTTCCTTGTGCAGGACGAGGAAGCGATGGATCTGCGAGTCGGCGACCATCGGGTCGGCGGCGAGCTCCTGGTTGACGTGCTCGACGCACTGCTGGATCAGCTCGTACACCTCGGCCTTGTCGGCGAGGTCGGTGTAGCCCGCATAGGCCAGTCCGCGCCGCTCTGCCCAGTTGCCCACTGCACCGAGATCGATGTTGACGAATGCGCACACGTGCGCGCGGTCATGGCCGAAGGCGACTGCCTCCTTGACGTACTGGAAGAACTTGAGCTTGTTCTCGATGTAGTTGGGCGCGAACACCGCGCCGTTGGACAGCGCGCCCAGGTCCTTCGCGCGGTCGATGATCTTCAGGTGGCCGTCCTGGTCGAAGTAGCCGGCATCCCCCGTGCGAAACCAGCCCGACGCGTCGAACACCTCCGCAGTCGCTTCGGGCCGCTTGTAGTAACCCTTGAGCATCGCCTCGCTTCGGACCAGCACCTCTCCGCCCTCGCCGATGCGCACGTCCACGCCGGGGGCGGGCGGCCCCACGGTGTCGTACTTGATCTGCCCGTCCGGCTGCAAGCACACGTAGGCGCAGGTCTCGGTCAACCCGTAGAACTGCTTGAGGTTCAGGCCGATCGAGCGGTAGAAGCGGAACAGATCGGGACCGATGGCCGCGCCCGCCGTATAGGCGACACGGATGCGGCTCATGCCGAGCACGTTGCGCAGCGGGCCGAACACCAGCAGGTCGCCCAAGGCGTACGCCGCGCGATCCCAGAGCGGGACGCCCGGCTTGCGGTCGAGGATCTCGGCGCCGCAGCGGCGCGCGATGCCGAGAAAAGTGTGGAACAACCAGCGCTTGACGCGACCGGCGTCCTCCATGCGAATCATCACCTGGGTGAGCAGGTTCTCGAACACGCGCGGCGGAGCGAAGTAGTAGGTCGGCCCGATCTCGCGCATGTCGGTCATCACCGTGTCCCCCGATTCGGGGCAGTTGATGGTGAAGCCGCCGACCAGTGCCTGCGCATACGAGAACAGGTTGTCCCCCACCCAGGCCATCGGCAGGTAGGACAGGATCTCGTCGCCCGGCCCGAGCCGGTCGAACGCGCAGCCACCGCGCGCGGCGGCGATCAGCGCGGCGTGCGTGTGGCACACGCCCTTGGGCTTGCCCGTGGTCCCCGAGGTGTAGAGCATGATGGCGAGGTCGCCGGCGGAGCCCTGCTCGAGCTCGCGCTGGTACAGGCCGGGGTGGTCCTGATGCAGCTTGCGGCCCAGCGTCTGGACCCGCGCCAGTTCATGCAGGAACGGCTGTCCGTAGTTGCGCATCCCGCGCGGGTCGTCGTAGACGATGACTTCGAGCTTGGGCAGCCGGTCCTTGATCTCGAGCAGCTTGTCGACCTGCTCCTGGTCCTCGACCACTGCGAAGCGCACGTCCGCGTCGTCGAGGATGTAGGCCATCTCGTCGGCGATCGCGTCCTGGTACAGCGGCACGGGTACGCCGCCCAGGCTCTGGGCGGCGGTCATCGCCCAGTACAGCTGCGGCCGGTTGTCGCCGATGATGGCGAGATTCTCTCCCCGGCGGAAGCCGAGTGCGCTCAGTCCGCAGGCGAGGTCGCGCACCTCCTCCGCGACCCGCCGCCAGCTCCAGCATTGCCAGATCCCGAGATCTTTCTCCCGCATGGCAGTGCCGTCGGCCCGCGTGGACGCGTGCTGAAGCAGCAGCCTCGGGAACGTGTCCGCCGGGCTCGTTGCCGCGTCGGCCTGCATTCTCGCTTCCTTGTGTTGCGTTCGAGCGGCGAACCGCAGGGCTGCGGTCCGCCGGAAGCGAGAATGTTAGCCGGGAATGCGCTCTTGCTGACGGCGGCCGGTTGGTGCATCGCACAAACCGGCGTGCGCCGCACCGCCGATCAAGTGACTTTCTTGTAGATCGTCACGCCCAGGATCAGGAACAGCACGAAGAGGATGACCGCGATCCAGAAGAGGATCTTGGCAATCGAGGCCGCAGCCCCGGCGATGCCGGTGAAGCCGAGCAGGCCGGCAACGACGGACACGACGAAAAAGATCAGTGCCCACTTGAGCATAGGGTCCTCCAGCGTTTTCTGCCGAGGCGCAATTGGCGTACCGGGCGCGGTCGCGACGATCTGTTTCCGAAACACATGAGCGGAACGGGGGTTGCGTAGGGTGGGCGAGGCTCACCATGTCACGACGCATTCCCCGACTCGCCGCCACGCTGGTTGCAGTCATCGCCCTGGTGGCGATGCTGTATGCCATGCTGGGATTCATCGTGGCGCCGTCTATCGTCGCGTCCCGGCTCCCGCACTGGGCGCAGTCCACGCTCGGTCGCGATGTGAGCGTGCAGTCGGTGCGCTTCAATCCCTTCCTGCTGCGGGCGCAGCTCACGGACCTGCGGCTGTACGGCGAAGACCGCAAGGAGGTGGTGCTCGCGGCAAGGCGGCTCGCGGGCGACCTGGACTGGTCGAGCCTGTGGCGCCGCGGTTGGCATTTCGATGCCGTCGATGCCGGCGGCATCACGCTCAATCTCGTGGTCGAGGTCGACGGTGCACTCAACGTCGCCGGCTTGCTGCCGGCGCAGCGCGAGGACAGGTCGCCACGGCGGACCGGGCTGCCCGCGCTGAGCGTGCGCCATGCGCAGGTCGACCACGGCCTGATCACGTTCACCGACCGGCGCCGCAGCGCACCGGAAACCATGGCGCTGCGCTGGATCGGCGTCGAGGTCGAGCACCTCACTACGCAGACCGATGGCGACGGCAGCATCGTCGTGACCGCCGTCCTGCCGCGCGGGGGCGCCTTCGCCAGCCGTGCGCACCTGACGCTCGAGCCCCTGGCGATCGACGGCGCGCTGCGCATCGCAGGGTTGAATGCGGCGATTCCGTGGACGTTGCTGCGCAATGCCGAGGCGGATCTGGCAGAACCGACGGGCCGCGTCGACGCGTTTCTTCGCTACGCGATTTCCTATCCGCCCGAGGGCGACCTGGCCCTGGCATTGTCGGACATCGATCTCGACGTGCACGGCTTGGCACTGCGCGACGCGGATGCGGACGCGCCCCCTGCGTTGGCGCTACAGAACGTGCAGGTGCGCAACGGCCGTTTCGATTTGGGACGGCGCGAACTCGTCCTGCCGCAGGTGCGATTGGCCGAGGGAGATGCACGCGTGCGCGTGAGCCGGTCCGGCACCATGAACTGGCAGACGCTGTTCGGGAGCGACACGCCGAAGCGTGAGGGCGATGCGCAAGGCACGTTCACGACACGCGTCGAGCAACTGCTATTGGACGAGGTCAACCTCGACTACGTGGACCTCAGCCGTGCGCGCCCACTGCACGTGAACGCCGACGGTCTCGACGGGGGCGGCGAGGTGCTGCTGGCATTGGGAGGCCCGGACATGCAGTTCGGCGGCAGCGCGCTGCGTCTGGCGGCGAAGCGGCTCGTCATCCACGACGGGAATGACGATCTGCCCCCTGCGCTCGCCGCCCGCGAGGTCGCGTTCGAGGGCGGCACGTTCGATTTTGCGCGCAGGCGCATCGTGATCCCGGAACTGAGCCTGGGAAAGGGTGAACTGCACTTTGCGGTGGATCGTGCGGGCACCATGAACTGGCAGGCGTTGTTCGCCGAGGCGCCGGGCGCCGGCGCCCCGCCGCCGGGTTCGCGCACCCAGGCCGACGGAGACCAGGGCAACGCCGGCGACCCGCGGTCGTGGGAAATCCTCTTCCCGCGCCTGCGCGCCGCCGGCCTGGCGCTCGCGTACGTCGACCGCTCGCGCCGCGCGCCACTCGAGGTGCGCACGGCTTCGGTGAGCGGGCGGCTCGATCTCGCGGTCCTCCCCGGCCAGGCCAACGGTCCGATCCTGCTCGACAACCTCCAACTGCGCGGCGAACGCACGCGCATCGGTCAGCTCGGTGCCCGGGAGGCGGCGCTGGAGGTCGCCCTGCTGCAGACTACGGCCGGCAGCTTCGCGAGCGATGCACTGGTTCTGTCCGGACTGCGCGTACGCAACGGGGACCTGCGCGTGCGCGTGGCGGAGAATGGGCGCAGCAACTGGGACGATCTACTCGCCGATGGGCGCGACCAGGCGTCCGGCGAGCGCGATTCCAAGGACCCGCTCGCCGTGCGCCTGCCCGAGCTGCGCATCGATGACCTCGCCCTGCACTTCAGCGATGCCTCGCGTGCCGAGCCCCTCGACGTCCAAGCCGCGGCGATCGACGCGTCGGGCAGCCTTGCGCTGACCGGCCGCGGATTCCAGGCACAGCAGGCGCGCGCGATTGTGCGCGACTTCACGCTGGGAGTGCGTGGCAGGTCGCCGGCGCTCCGGCTCGCGCGTATCGAGGCGAGCGGTGCCCGCATGGAGGCGTCGGGGATGCGCCTCGAGCGCGTGGCGCTCATCGACGGCCATGCGCAGCTCTCGCTCGACCGGAACGGTACGCTGAACCTGCAACGCCTGTTGCAGGCGCGCGCACGTGCCGAGGCCGAGCCCGCCACGCGGGCCCGCAAGCCGGCCGGTGCCGCGGGCGGGGTCTCCCTCGCCATCGATGCGGTGGCACTTCGGGACGTGAGTGTGGAGGCGGTCGACCACAGCCGTCCCCGGCCGCTGGCGCTGACCGTGAACGGCATCGGAGGTGAGCTTGCGCTGCAGGTCGGGCCGGATGGCGCGGCGCGCGTCGGGGCGGCGACGCTGCAGGCCGGTCCGATGCGCCTGGCCGTGGCCGACGCGCAGTTGCCGCTCGCGACGCTGCGCTCGCTCACCCTCGTCGGGGGCCGCCTGGATACCGCCCGCCGGCAGGTGGGCGCGAGCTCCCTGGCAGTGCGTGGCGGAGCTGTCAGGGTGGTGCGCGAGGAAGACGGCAGCATTCCGCTGGTGCAGGCGGTGGCCGCGCCCAGGCCGCCGCAGGCGGAGAAGCCGGGTACGAACGGCGCGGCGCCCCGAGTTCCCACTCGGCAGCAACCGGCCGGCCGTGCGCCCGGCACCAAGCCGGGCACCACGGGCTGGGCGTACGAGCTGGGCCGCGCGCGCATCGAAGAGGTTGCCGTCGCGCTTGCCGATCGCAGCTTCGGCACGCCCATCTCCGTGGATGTCAGCGTCGAGGGGACGCTCGAGGGACTGGACAGCGCCGCGCCGTCGGGCGGATCGGTCGATCTGCGCCTCGACGCGAGGCCGGGGGGCAAGGCGAGCGTGTCGGGCAAGCTTGCCGGAAGCTCGCAGCCGATGAAGTTGCGCGTCGACGTCGACGATTTGCCCTTAACGCCGCTGCAACCCGTGCTCGCACACTACGCGGCGCTCGAACTGAAGTCCGGCTCGCTCGACGCGGAGGCCGTGCTCGCCACGACCGCTGAGCAGGACGGCGGCATGCGCGTGACGGGCAGCCTGGGCATCGACGCCCTCCGACTGGACGAGGCGAAGACGGGCGATCGCTTCCTGGCGTGGAAACGCCTGCATGCGCAGGCGATCCAGTTCGACACGGCGCACAACCGGCTCGTCGTCGGCCGTGCGGTGCTCGACGGTGCCCAGGCGCGATTGGAGATTTCGCGTGAAGGCGAGCTCAACATCCGGCAGGTGTTGCGGGCATCCGCGCGCGAGAAGGCGCGGGAAGCGCCGGTACCGGACACCCCGGTGCAGCAGACGACGGCAGCAACCGCTCGAGCGCCCGGACAGGTGGACACTGCATCGGACGAGACACCGTTCGCAGCCCTGGTGGATCGGCTGCGTATCCGCGACAGCACACTACGCTTTGCCGACCGCAGCCTGGTGCTTCCGTTCGTCGCGGACATCACACAGCTCAACGGCACGGTGGTGAGCCTCTCCACCCGCCCCTCCGACCGTGCACAGCTGCAGGTCGACGGCCGTGTTCAGCCGTACGGTGCCGCGCGTGCGAGCGGCTCGATCCAGCTGGCGGCGCCGCGCGAGTTCACCGACATCCGCGCGGAGTTCAACAACGTTCCCCTGCCCAAGCTGTCCCCCTACACCATCACCTTCGCCGGCCGTGCCGTGGCCGAGGGGACGTTGTGGCTCGACCTGGAGTACCGCATCGTCGACGGCAACCTGGTCGGCCAGAACGACATCACGATGCAGGATCTGCGGCTGGGCGAGCGGGTGCAGGCGCCGCGTGCGCTCGACCTGCCGCTCGAACTCGCGGCGGCACTCCTGACCGACGAGCAGGGTGTTCTCAGCCTGCGCGTCCCGGTGCGCGGCGATCTCGACGACCCCACCTTCGACTATGCGACGGTCATCCGCGCGGCGATCCGCAACACGCTTCGCCGGGTGGTGACGGCGCCGTTCCGCTTCATCGGGCGGCTCTTCGGGCCCGACGTGGAGGAACTGGATGCCATCGGGTTCGAACCAGGCAGTGCCAGCCTGCGTCCGCCCGAGGAGGAGAAACTCGCGGTGGTGGCGAAGTCGCTCGCCGAGCGTCCGGCGCTGGCGCTGGAAGTGCAAGGCACCTTCGCGCCCGAGGAGGATGCGCGCGCGTTGCGTGCCGCGGCGCTCGAATCCGAGCTCGCGCAGCGCATGAAACTCGAGTTGAGCGAGGGCGAGCGTATGGGGCCGATCGCGTTCGGGCAGACAGCCACGCAACTGGCGCTCGACCCGATGTTCGTCGCGCAGTTCGGGGAAGATGCGGCGGAGGCGCTCCGGGCCCGCCTGACGCGCGAGCGGGACAGCCCGGTGCGGCGGGTGGAGCGCAAGGCCGGCGATCCGATTGCCGCCGCCGGCGATCCCGATCTGTACCGCGCCATGTTCGATCGGCTGGTCGAGACCCGAGCGGTCGACTCGCGCGCTCTTCAGCAACTTGCTGCCGACCGTACCGATGCCGTGCTCGACTACATCGTGCGTCAGGCCGGCGTGACGGAGCAGCGGCTGACGATTGCCGCGGTCGACCGCGTGCAGGCCGAGGAAGACCGGGTTCCCACGCAGCTTCGCCTGCGGGCGGCGGCATCGGGCAAGCGCCTACCGCTCGACCTCGAGACCGTGGACGAAGCCCAGCCGGAAGAGCGGGAAGGCGAGCCTGCCAGCGCGGCCGCCGGGCCGCGCTGAGGCCGACTCATCTCACTGCAGCGAAGGCGTCGTCGACGATCTGCAGCGTGCGGTCGACGTCGGCATCGGTATGCGCAAGTGAGATGTAGAACTTCTCGTTGGGATTGACCAGCAGGCCTCGCTTCATCAATTCTACGGCCCAGCGCCAGCCGAGATCCTTGTCGTGCGTGGTCAGGTCGATCCAGTTGCGCAGCGGCCTGCGGGGCGTGAAGCGCAGGCCCCACACCGCGTCTTCGCCCGGCGCCTGAACCGGAAACCCGTGCCGCTGGCCGGATTCGATCATCCCTGCGCGCAGCCGCGCGCCGAGCCGGTGCAGATGGTCGTACACGCCCGGCTGCGACAACACGTCGAGCGCGGCCAGACCTGCCGCCGCGCACACCGGATTGCCATTGAGCGTGTTGGTGGCCCACACCGTCTCCGACTTCGGGCGGCGGCGCGCATCGAGCACCCCCATGATTTCGCTGCGCCCGACCACGGCGGCGAGCGGAAAGCCGCCGCTGATCGCCTTCCCGTAGCAGGCCAGGTCCGGGACCACGCCGTAGCGTTCCTGCGCGCCGCCCCAGGCGATGCGAAAGCCGGTGACGATCTCGTCGTAGATCATGACGATCCCGTGCTTGCGCGTGACCTCGCGCACTGCCTCGAGGAAGCCCGGCTCCGGCTGCAGCACGCGCTGCAGCGGTTCCACCATGACCGCGGCCAATTCGTGGGCATGACGTTCGATCATCTCGACGGCGCGCACGGCGTCGTTGAAGGGCGTGACCAGCACCGTCTCGCCGGTCTGCGCCGGGACCCCCACCGAATCGGGCTGCGCGTGCGGGTAGTCGGACGGCTTGCCCGGCACGGTGCCCCACAGTCCGTAATCGTGCATGCCGTGCCAGGCGCCCTCGAACTTGAGCACCTTGTTACGCCCCGTGTACGCGCGTGCCACGCGCAGTGCGTAGAAGGTCGCCTCCGTGCCCGAGCCGGTGTAGAGCACCTCCTCTGCGCACGGGATCGCCTCCACGAGTTTTTGCGCCAGCCGGATCGCCGGCTCGTTCAGGAAGAAGAACGTCGTGCCCTTGGGCAGCTGTGCCTGCACCGCCTCGGTGATTGCCGGGTGCGCGTGTCCGAGCAGAGCCGGTCCCGAGCTCAGGTGATAGTCGATGTACTCGCGGCCCGCGACATCCCAGACGCGGCTGCCCTGGCCGCGTGCCACCACCAGGTTGAGCTCCGGCGGCAGGATGAACAGGCCCGTTCCTCCACCCGCGAGGTACTTTCCTGCGTCGTTCAACAGTTCGACTTGTCTTGCTGCGTCCATCTTCCCCTCCTGTAGCGTGCAGGCGGGCAGTCTACGCCAACCTTGGGCGCGCCTTGCGCGACAATGGGCGCAGGGATCGCACGGGAGGACGCATGAGCGGCAGCGTGCTGGTGCTGGGAGCCAACGGGCGGCTGGGCCGGGTGCGCGACGACTCGGGGCTGCACTACCCATTCCTCCGCCCCACCGACGGCGCCCCGGTTGAGCTTGGACGTCGCGAGGCGGCGGCATCATCGAACCATCGGATGTAGGGAGGGTCCAGAGTAGTGGAGCTTCATATCGACAAGTACTTGGGAGGAGAGGGGATGAATCGTCGGCACGATCTGCTGCTGCTCGGAGCCGCTTTGGTGATGGGAATGCTGCTGTATTCGGGCATATCGCACGCGAACCAGCCAAGCGCAGATCAGGTTCCGTCGCCAAACCAGTCGGACGCCATCATTCAATCCGCATCACCCGAAGTAACCGCCCAACTGCTCGGCCCTTTCCAGCCCAGCAATCAGCTGGAGAAGGATATTCTGGCCACGGCGTTGCTCGATATCGAGAACCGACAGTTGGTCCAGGCCGCATTGGCCGGGGATCAGGCCGCCCGCGCCCGCCGGCTGGAAATCTACAACCTCATCACCGCGTATCAGAGGCAATACGCCGACAGCAACTTCAATTTCCAATGGTGGGTGGTGAGCGGCCGAGTCAAGAGCGCCCCGGTGGAGAACCTGATCCCCTCCGTTCGCGCGCTGTACGAAGCCAAGTACGGCGCCAGCGGCAGCGCCGCGGAGCAGCAGGCCGCGCAGACGCCCGCCGACCATCAGCCGGCCGCGCCACAAGCCAGACAACGCAATGAGTCTCAGGTCAGGACCGTCGACCAGGCGTCAGTCGGCTGCGCGCCCGCGGCCGATGGCACTCGTTTTGATCCGCAGGACATCGACAAAGCCTTGAGCTGGTGGATTGCACGCACGCGTGAGATGGGCGAGGCGCAGCGCAGTGGCAATCAGCTCCGCATCGATGCGGCGAAGCAGCAGTTCGAGTGGCACCTCGCCTGTCTCGTCAACCAGCGTATCAAATACACGTTCCGTACCCAGAAGCATCCCATCAGGGACGATCCGGTGATCAGCGCGCAGGGCGTGCTGATCGGTATCTATCACAAGAGCGATAACGGAGTAATCAGCGTTGGCGCCGAGCGCGACTCGCGTGGTATTACGCATGCGCAGTCCGCGCCCATTCTGCTGCGTGCCAACCGGGACATCGATGCCGGCGTTTTGCCCAACCTCAGTACACGCAGCACGTTCCTGGCATCGGGACGCATCGCTAAGACAAGCGTGCTCGGCGCGACCTCGCTGCGACCGCCGACACTGATTCTGTTCGTCTCCGACGTGCAGGTCGAGCAGGTCCGACCCTGACCAGCGAGTGCCGAGGTGTTCGCACGAGGTCGCATCCTCCTGTTGTCTAGCACCACCCGCGAGCCGGACGCGATTTTGCACATCGCATCCTACATCCCCACGAAGGCCCGGCCCGCGGAGATGACGGATCCGACCGACGAATGAGTGGGGTCTCGATCCAACTTTTTTCCGCTTCGAAACAAGCTCGCCGGGGCGCCAACGCTGGCGTCTCAGGGACGCGCTCAGGCACACCCGCGCCGAGCGTGTTGGCGGCCCACACCCTTTCCGACTTCGGCCGCTTGCGTGCATCGAGCACGGTGATGATCTCGCCGCGCTCGGTCATCTCCACCGCACGCGCCACCCGCAGGGCATAGACGGCCACTGCCGTCGGTAGCGTGCAGGCGGGCAGTCTACGCCAACCTTGGGCGCGCCCTGCGCGACAATGGGCGCAGGGATCGCATGGGAGGACGCATGAGCGGCAACGTGCTGGTGCTGGGAGCCAACGGGCGGCTGGGCTGGGCGGCGATAGCGGCGTTCGAGGCGGCCGGCTGGCGCTGCGTCGGTCAGGTGCGCCGCGCCCCAGCGGAGCGGGGGAAGACGCAGTGGCTGGAGCAGCCTCTGGATGATGCTGCCGCCCTGGCGCAGGCGGCCGGCCACGTCGATTGCGTGCTGCATGCAGTCAATCCGCCCTATCCGCAATGGCATACGAAGGCGCTGCCGCTGGCGCGCCAGGCGCTGGACGTCGCGCGCCGCCTGGACGCGCTGCTGCTGTTTCCCGGCAACGTCTACAACTTCGGTGCCGCCATGCCGCCCCTGCTCAGCGAAGACACGCCGCAGTCGCCGACTGCGCGCAAGGGCCGCGTGCGGGTCGAGATCGAAGCCATGCTGCGCGAGGGCGCCCGTGCCGGTGCGCGCTGCGCGGTGCTGCGCGCGGGCGATTACTTCGGCGCCGGGCGCGGCGCCTGGTTCGACCTGATCGTCGCGAAGCCGCTGTTGCGAGGCAAGGTGATCTACCCGGGACGGCTCGACATCCCGCATGCATGGGCCTACCTGCCTGATTTCGCGCGTGCGTTCGTGGCGCTCGCCCAGGAACGCGCACGGCTCGCGCCGTACGAAGTCTGTCATTTCCCGGGGCACGCGCCGACCGGGACGCAACTGGTCGACGCGATCGGCGCGTGGGCCCGATCGCGCGGCTATCTCGCGGCCGACCGCACGCTCCGGATCGACCGATTGCCGTGGGGCATGCTGCGCTTGGGCGGCATGCTGGTGCCGATGTGGCGCGAACTCGCCGAGATGCGCTACCTGTGGGACGTTCCGCACCGCCTGGACGGAGCAAAGCTGCGCGGGCTGATCGGCGAACTGCCGCACACACCGCTGCAGGTGGCGGTCGATGCAGCGCTGGAGGCGTTGTTCCCGCAGCGCTGAGTGCGCTCAGTGCAGCCGGTTCAGTGCAGCCGCGGCTTCTTCAGGAAGTCGCCGCGATCCGCGGACCGCAGCCGCGTGCGAATGACTGCGCCGTCGCGCAGCAAGGTGAGCGGAATCTCGGTGCCGGCCGGGCCGATGCGCCACACCTTGCGAAACATGTCGCCGAGGGACGCGACCGCATCGCCCGCCACCTCGACCACCTGGTCACCCTGCTTCACGCCGGCACGCTGGGCCGGACCGCCGTCTGCCACCCCGGCCACCACGCACTGGGAGCCGGTTTCCGTGGTGTACATCCCTAGCCAGGGCCGCGGCGGGCGGTCGGCCTGACCGCTGCGCAGCAGGTCTGCGAGGATCGGCTCGAGCAGATCGACGGGCACGATCATGTTGCCCTGCACGGTCTCACCGTCCACCGCTTCCTGCACCAGCAGCGAGCCGATGCCCATCAACCGGCCCTGTGCACTCACCAGCGCCGCGCCACCCCACTGCGGATGCGCCGGGGCAGTGAAGATGGCCTCGTCCAGCACGTACTCCCAGTAGCCGGCGAACTCGCGCTTGTCGGCGATGCGGGTGCGCAACGCATGCGTGCGCCCGCCGTGTCCGATCAGCAGGGCCTCGTCGCCCACCGCACAGTCGGCCGCCGAGCCGCGCGGGAGCGCCGGCAGATCGAGCCGGCCGAGCGGCTGCACCAGTCCGAAGCCCGTGGCGAAGTCGTAGGCCAGCGGAAACCCTTCCATCGCCGCGCCCTGGTTGGTGGTGAGCCAGATGCGCTCGGCTTCGGTGATCAGGTAGCCGATCGTGAGAACGAGACCGTTCGGACCGATGACCACGCCGTTGCCGACGCGCTCGGTGCCGAGGATGCCGGCGGTGAATGCGTCCTCGGGAATCTCCGCGTGCAACAGAACCAGCGCATCGAGCACACGCGCGAGATCGAATGCGCAGTCCTCGGTTCTGGGTTGCAGCTCTTCGGGAAAGGCCCACTCGGCCGGCTTGCTCATGTCGATCCGTCGGTGATCGTGGAGGATGTGTGGACAGCCATGTTACGCGAATGCGTGCAGTGCAAATTGCGCCGCATGCATGCAAGAGTGCCGCGCATGCGGAAGGTTCACCGTGCCGTGCCGCGCTCGATCTGGTGTAACGTGCGCGACTTGCCGCTTCGTTGCACCGCTTCCCCGATGTCGACCCTTCCGCAGCCCGACTCCCGCTATGCCTGGACGCGCCTCGCTGTCGCCCTCGCCCTGTCCACCATCGGCGGCGTGGGGATGTGGTCCGTGATCGTGGCCTTGCCTGCCGTGCAGGCCGAGTTCGGGGTGGCGCGTGCGGACGCCTCGCTTCCGTACACGCTGACCATGATCGGCTTCGGCGTCAGCGGCATCGTTCTCGGCCGCGCCTCCGACCGGCGCGGCATCATGCTGCCGGTGCTCGCCTGCACGATCGCGCTCGCCCTCGGTTACGTGGCCGCGGCGTCCGCTTCCGCCCTCTGGCAGTTCGCGCTGGTGCAGGGCGTGCTGATCGGCACCGGCAGCGCCGCCACGTTCGCCCCGCTCATGGCCGACACCTCGCAGTGGTTCACGCGCCGGCGCGGCATCGCGGTGGGCTTGTTCGCGAGCGGCAATTACCTGTCCGGCACGCTGTGGCCTCCGCTGCTGCAGCACTTCATCGCCGAGCACGGCTGGCGCGCGACCTACCAGGGCGTGGCGCTGTTCTGCCTGGTCACGATGCTGCCGCTGGCATTCATGCTGCGCCGCCGGCCGCCGTCCTCAGCCGCCGCCGTTCCTGCAGCGGGGGCGCGGTCGGCGCAGGCGATGCCGCTGGGCATGTCGCCCCGCGCGCTACAGACCCTGCTGGTGATCGCCGGCGTGGCGTGTTGTGTGGCGATGTCGATGCCGCAGGTCCACATCGTCGCCTATTGCGCCGATCTCGGGTACGGCCCGGCCGTAGGGGCCCGCATGCTCTCGCTCATGCTCGCCTGCGGCATCGTCAGCCGGGTGGGCTTCGGTTTCATTTCCGACCGGGTCGGTGGCCTGCGCACGCTGCTGCTCGGCTCCGGGCTACAGGCACTGGCGCTGCTGCTGTTCCTGCCCTTCGACGGACTGGTCTCGCTCTACCTGATCTCCGCGTTGTTCGGCCTCTTCCAGGGGGGCATCGTGCCCAGCTACGCGATCATCATCCGTGAGTACTTCCCGGCGTCCGAGGCGGGCTGGCGCGTCGGGTTCGTCATCACCGCAACCCTGTTCGGCATGGCCCTGGGCGGGTGGATGTCGGGGGCGATCTTCGATCTGACCGGCTCGTATCGTGCGGCCTTCGTGAACGGCACGCTGTGGAATGCCCTCAACCTGACCATCGCGTTCATGTTGCTGCGCCGCTCCAGGCAGGCGCTGGCGGTGGCCTGAGGGCGTTTCCGGACAAGGGCCTGCAGACTCCAGGATCTCAAGTTTGGAGCGGGCGGACCGTTAGGCTCTCGGAAGCCTGTCATCCCATCCAACGTGAACGCGCCAACGCGGCCTGACGCCCCACCCATCCCTGCGGTCAGGGCCAACGAGACCATCGGCCGGTTTCGGGTGGTGCGCATGCTCGGGCGCGGCGCGCAGGGGACGGTGTTCCTCGCCTCGGACCCGCAGCTGGGCCGCCTGGTCGCGATCAAGACGCTGTCGCTGGCCGGGGAGAGCGGGGCGGCACGCATGCAACGGCTGATGCAGGAGGCGCGCACGGCGAGCGGGCTGTCGCACCCGAACATCGTGCCTGTGTACGAGGTCGGCATGGTGGCCGACCTGCCCTACGTCGTGTTCGAGTATGTCGAGGGGCGCACGCTCAGCCACCTGCTGAGGATCGACGGCGCCATGCCGATGGCACGGGCGGTCATCACCATGAGCCAGATCCTGGCGGGGATCGCCCAGGCCCATGGCAAGGGACTCATGCACGGCGACATCACGCCCGCGAACATTCTGCTGTCCGCGTCCGGGGTGCCGCGCGTGACCGATTTCGGTATCTCGCGCGACCTGTTCACCTCCCCCGACCAGGCGCCGGCCGGCACCCTGCGCTACATGGCGCCGGAGTACTTCCAGGGTCTCGCCCCGGACCTGCGTGCCGACGTGTTCGCGCTCGGACTGATCTTCTGGGAGATGCTCACCGGAGAACCGGCGATCTGCGGCAGTGACAGCGTGAGCACCATCTACCATACGCTCAACGGCACCATTGCCCCGCCGTCGACGAAAGTCCCCGGTATCGATGCGCAGGTGGACGAGATCGTTCAGCGTGCGCTGGAAAAGGATCGCGAGGCGCGCTTCCGGGACGCGGCCGAGATGAAGGAAGTGCTCGACCGTTTCCGGGTGCCGGGAAGCGCCGGCGGGAGCAATCCGTTGGCGAGCGCCACCTCGCACAGCACGGTGGATTTCCTGCTGCGGCGCATGCGTCATAAGGCCGACTTTCCGGTCCTGTCGCAGCGCTTCCACGAGATCAACCGGCTGACCTCGGACGAGTCGGAGACGTCCCTGCAGAAGCTCTCCAACCTGGTGCTGCAGGACTTCGCGTTGACGCACAAGCTGTTGCAGCTGGTGAACTCGGTCGCCTACGGCGGCAACGGGCGGGTGACCAGCGTCACGCAGGCGATCCTGACCCTCGGCCTGGAGCAGGTGCGGGTGGTCGCCACCAGCCTGATGCTCGCCACGCCCCCGCGCGGCAAGGATGTCCATCCTGGCTTGCACGAAGTCCTGCTGGGTGCGTTCGTGGCCGGGGTGGTGGGCCGCAATCTGGGCCGCATGGCCGGACTCAAGAACGTCGAGGAGCTGTTCATCTGCTCGATGTTCAGCCGGCTCGGCGAGATTCTGGCGATCTATTACTTCCCGGACGACTACGACGAGATCGTCCGCGTGGTGGGTACGCAGGCGCTGAACGAGCTCGAGGCCTCGCGCGACGTGCTGGGGATCGGCTTCGACGAACTGGGCATCGAGGTGGCGCGGCGCTGGAACTTTCCGCCCAACGTACTGCATGCGATGCGCGCGTTGCCCGAAGGGCTGCTGGGCGCAGCGCTGACGGAGACCGAACGCATCGCCCACTGCGCCGGATTCGCGCGCGAATTGTGCGACGCTGCCTGGCGTACCCCGCCGCAGGAGCGCGAGGCGGTGCTGGCGCGGCTCGTCGAGCGCTTCCAGGCCAGCATCCCGAAGGCGTCGACCCATCTTCGCCCGCTCATCGCGCATTCCCTCGACCTCGGCCGCAAGTACTGCGGCATCATCGGTATCGACACGCGCGGCAGCGCGCTCATCGAAGGGCTCAGCGCATGGGCGCATCCGACCGCGGCGCCGCATGCGCAACCGGACAAGCCGGTGGCAGCGCCGGCGACCACGCACCCATTCGCCACGACCCGTACCCAGAAGCTGCCTACGGTCGCGGTGCCCGCCGCCGCATTCAGGAGGCCGGCCAAGGCACCCCGCGGCGTAAGCGGCTGGGTCCGACGGCTCTGGGCGCGGCTGGCGGCGTAGCCGCGCACGCGGGGTGCTAGACTGCAGGAGTGACTTTCACGCGCACCCCGGCATGACATCCGATGTGCAGTCCCCGGCGCTCCCCGCCGCCTCGCTGGTCCGCATCACCAATATCGTCTATGGCCTGCACGCCATCAGCCTGGTGCTCGGGGCGTTCGGCGCGGCCACGGTGATCGGTTCCTTCCTCTTCGGATGGCCGTCGATCATCGCGGTGGTCATCAACTACGTGAAGCGCGGCGAGGTGCGCGGCACCTACCTGGATTCCCACTTCTCCTGGCAGATCCGCACGTTCTGGTTTGCGCTGCTGTGGGCGATCGTGGTTGCCCTGGTATCCATTCCGCTCGCCCTCGTGGTGATCGGATTCGGCACCTGGGTGCTCGGCATGTTCCTACTGGGCGTCTGGGCGATCTACCGGATCGCCCGCGGCTGGCTCGCTCTGCGCGAGGGTCGCGCCATGCCGATGTCCTGACAGCCAGGCGGCGGCACCCTCACCCGCGACGCGGCCGCTCGCGAGGCAGGCGGTGAGGAGATAGCCGCCGGTCGGCGCCTCCCAGTCGATCATCTCACCTGCGCAGAACACGCCCGGCAATGCGCGCAGCATCAGGCGCTCGTCGAGCGCCTCGAAGCGTACTCCGCCGGCACTGCTGATCGCCTCGTCCAGCGGACGGGGCGCGTCCACCGACAGGGGAAGCGCTTTCAACAGCGCTGCCAACGCCCGATTCCCGCCGGGCACGGTCACGCACACCTCTCGCACCAGCGCTGCCTTCACGCCTTGCACGCCGATCGCTCGCAAGCGGTTGGCGAGGGACTGGCCCGGGCGCTGCCGCTCGAGCTTCTCCGCCAGCCGATCGAGGGGCACGTCGGGGACGAGATCGAGGAAGAGCAGGGCTGAGCCGCGGCGCACGATCGCCTCGCGCAACCCGCGCGACAGGCCGTATACGAGCGATCCCTCGATTCCGTAGCGCGTGATCACGAACTCGCCGCGCCGCGGCGCTGCGTCATCGTCCAGCCATGCGTCGACGCTCTTGACGGGCGAGCCGGCGAAGCGCGCTTGGAACTGCGCGCTCCAGCCGCGCTCGAAACCGCAGTTGGCCGGCACCAGCGGCGCGACCGCAACGCCTGCGGCCTCGAGCCGCGCGACCCAGGCGCCGTCCGATCCGAGGCGTGGCCAACTGCCCCCGCCCATCGCGAGCACCGTGGCCCGGCCGATCACGCGCACCGGTCCGGCCGGCGCCGAGAACACCAGTGCGCCGTCGTCCCAGCCGAGGAAACAATGGCGCACGTGCACGCGCACGCCCAGGCGCCGGAGCCGTGCGAGCCAGGCGCGCAGCAGCGGCGCGGCCTTCATTCCGGCGGGAAAGACGCGGCCGGAGCTGCCGGCGAAGGTTTCGATGCCCAGGGCATGCACCCACGCCCGAAGCGCGTCCGGGCCCAGGGTGTCGAGCCACGGCCGCACCTGCGCCGACCGGTCGGCGAATCGCGCAGCGAAGCGCTCGATGCATTCCGTGTGCGTGATGTTGAGTCCGCTCCGGCCTGCCAGCAGAAACTTGCGGCCGACCGAAGGCATGCGGTCGTACAGGTCGACCGCGATTCCTGCGCCCGCCAGCGTCTCCGCCGCCATCAACCCGGCCGGACCGCCACCCACGATGGCGCATTCCACCCGGACCGGGACCTCCCGCCTGGCGGATGCACGATCGCTTGCAAGAGTCATGGGTGACGGGGATCGACCGTGCCGGGATGCGAAGAGTCGAGCGCGAAGAGGCTATCACGCACGCTGCACGCATGCGTGCGTGCCTGTGCGCCGGGCGGGCAGGCGTGCAGAGCGATGCCCGCGTGCAGTTTACGCGCGTGCGTCGCGACGGCGCTCGGCGTGCGGCCGGTCCGAGGCGCCGTTGCGATGGTTGCGGATGACCGCGTTCACCTCGGCGCCGAACAGCAGGACCGCCGCCGAAAGATAGAAGTAGAACAACAGGATCACCACCGCACCGATGCTGCCGTAGGTCGCGTCGTAGTTGCCGAAGTTCTGCACGTAGAGACCGAATGCGACCGATGCGGCAATCCAGATTACCACCGCCAGCACCGCCCCTGGGGTAATGAAGCGAAAGCGCTGATGGATGTTGGGGCCGGCATAGTAGACGATCGATACCGTCAGCATGAGCAGGAGCACCGCGACCGGCCATCGCAGCCATGTCCAGATCGCCACGAACGTCTCTCCCAACCCGAGCTGGGCGGCGACCCAGCCGGCAGCCTGCGGACCCAGGACCATGAGGACGGCGGCGCCGATCAGCAGCACCGCCAGCCCGACGGTGTAGAGGAGCGAAAGCAGGTACAGACGCCACGTCGGCCGGCGTTCGGCCACGTCGTAGGCCACATTCAGCGCCTCGATGAGCGACATGACGCCCACCGAGGCCGACCACAGCGCGAGCAGGATCCCGATCGACACCAGCCCGCCGCGCGGGGTCTGCAGTTCGTCGATCACCGAGTTCACCTGTCCCATCGCCTCCGCAGGCACGACTAGCGACGCCTGCTCGCGCATCCATTCGAACAGCTCGGGGATTTGCAGGAAGGCGAGCAGCGCCACCAGGAACAGCACGAACGGGAACAGGGAAAAGACGACGCGATAAGCCAGGGCGGCCGCATAGGTGGTCATGCTGTCCGCACTGAAATCCTGAATGGCGCGCTTGAGCACTTCGAAGGCCGAAAGGCCGCCAAGGGCAGCAATGCTCATCGATCGAGTCCGGTAGGGGATGCGTTCACCGCGCCAGCAAACGGAGTGCCGCCGGCATGGCGGGAGATGACGACGGGGCGCTGGGAATGCTCGTTGCCGTGCGTTATCTCATGGGACGACGGCCTTGCCGCGTCCGCCCACTCATTGGAGATCCAGCATGAACACCACTCGTACGTTGATTGCCACCGCGGCAGCGCTGCTGCTGGCGGGACCCGCGCTCGCGCAGCAGGACACCCAGACCACGGAGCCCGGCGCCGCCGGGACGCAGGCGCAACAGGCAGGGAATGAACGGAATCCGCAGGCCATGCAGCGCGATGCGCAGACGGTCAGACAGATTCAGCAGAAGCTGGAGGACGAAGGCTATCGAGTCGGCGCGATCGACGGCATCTGGGGCCCGAAGACCTCCTCGGCGCTGAAGGAGTTTCAGCAGGCGCAGGGGCTGGACGCCGACGGCAAGCTGTCGCAGAGCACCCTCAGCGCGTTGGGCATCGAGGGACAGGGCGGTGAGTCGATGGCGGCTGACCGGATGAATTCCGATCCCACCGACGCAACCGGTGCCGCCGACGGCATGGGTGATACGC
>JAEZCG010000061.1 GCA_023430065.1 Pseudomonadota bacterium
AATTGCAGGCGAACGAGGCGGGCGTCCTCGCCGGGCAGGACCCGGAATACCTGCATCAGGCGCGCGTCGCACTGCGCAGGCTGCGCGCCACGCTGGTCACCTTCGACGCCGCCTTCCCGCGTGCAAGCTATGTGCATCTGGTGGACGAACTGCGCTGGCTCGGCACATGCCTCGGGCCGGCGCGCGACTGGGACGTGTTCACCACCGAGACGCTGCCTCCGGTTCTGCGCGCCTTCCCCGACGATGGCGGGCTGAGCGTGCTGGCACAGCGGGCGGCATCGCTCCGTACCGACGCCGGCCGCATCGCCCGCGAGGCGTTGTCGCGCGTGCGCACCACGCGCCTGCTTCTGGGATTCACCGGCCTGTTCGTGCAGCGGCCCTGGATGGCGGATGCCGGCTCGGAGGCGGTGCGCGCCCTGGGACCGCGCGCGTTTGCGCGGCAGACGCTCGCCCGCCGGCACAAGAAGACGGTCAAGCGGGGACGCGGCCATGCGCAGTCGGACCACGCGGCGCTGCATGCGCTGCGCATCGAGGTGAAGAAGCTGCGCTATGCCGCCGAATCCGTCGCACCGCTGTTCGAGCGCAAGGAGGTCCGAGCCTATCTCGAGACGCTGACGGCGCTGCAAGGACTGCTCGGCGGACTGAACGATGCCGCGACGGTGGACCGCCTGTGCCGGTCCCTGCGCGATACCGCCGCGCGCATCGGCGTCGAGGAGTCCCTCGGACTGCTCCGAGGCTGGGCCGCCGCCCTGGCCGAAGACCATCTCTCGGCGCTGCCTCGCGCGTGGAAGCGCTTTCGCTCGGCGGCGCCGTTCTGGTAGACGAGTAACGCGCGTCGTGGACCTGATCCTGTGGCGACATGCGGAGGCCGAGGACGGCGTGCCCGACATGGCGCGCCCGCTGACCGTGAAAGGTCACCGGCAGGCGGCACGCGTCGCGCGCTGGCTCGCGCAGCGTGTACCCAAGGACACACGCGTCCTGGTGAGCCCGGCTTTGCGCGCGCAGGAGACCGCGGTGGCGTTGACTGCAGCGTTCGAAACGGTGCCGGCGATTGCCCCCGGCGCCGACGCCGGCGCCGTGATCGCGGCGGCGGGCTGGCCGGACGCAGATCACACGGTGCTGATCGTCGGCCACCAGCCGACGCTGGGCGAAGTCGCAGGCCTGCTTCTCACCGGGACCGCGCACGAATGGTCCCTGAAGAAGGGGGGAATCGTGTGGCTGACGCATCGCCGGCGGGCGCATGGCCAGGACGTAGTGCTGCGCGCGGCGCTGTCTCCCGATCTGGCGTAGGCCATGCCGGCGGGCCGGCGCAGTACGTGAACAACGCCATGCATGCAACGCATGCGTCGTCTCGTCGCCGCACTCGACCGCGCGGGCGACGAGGCGCTGGAACGGTGGCTGTCGTAAACGCGCGGGGCAGGTCGCACGTTGAGCAGTCATCGACCGGTGACGCGAATCGCCGACACGCTACACGGTGGCATATGCCGAAGGGCATGGTGTATGCTGATGGTTCGCGAAGGGACCAAGGGAGGCGTCATGAAGAATTCATTTGGGTACGCCCGGATCGCGTTGCTGTGTGCATCGGCCATGCTGATGTCGAATTTGCACGCTGCGCCTCGCTGCACCACGGATGTGCGCGTACTGGTGTTGAGCCAGTCGCGCCTCGAGCAGAGCGCGACGGTCGTCGCCCGCACCTGCCGTGAGGATTGCCAGCCGCGCCCGGTCGGAGCGGCGGAGCCGGCGGCACGCACCCCGGCGCATCTGTCTGTCCTGGCCGAGCCGGTCGACGTTGCGGACAGGCACGCGCAAATCTACGAGCGGCTCAGCGAATCGCGCGCGGCGCCCGACATGCCGCGTTACTGCGAGGCGGACATCAACCTGTTGTAGGGCCACGGTCCTTCACAGCCGCCTCGTCAGCAGGCTCACCAGGCCCAGCGTGAATCCGTACGCAAGCGCCGTGCAGGCGCTTGCGGCGAGCAGGCTCGTCCAGAAGCTCCAACCCAGTCGCAACAGCGCGGGCAGCACGGCGAACAGCACGAGCGACGGCACCACCAGCCAGAGAATGTCCAGCGAGAGCGCGGCGACCCTCCCGGTATCGCGCGTGTCCAGGTACAACCACACGAATGCCAGCAGCGAGGTGAGCGGCAGCGAGGCGATGATCGCCGCGAACAATGAACTGCGCTTCGCCGTTTCCGAAACGGCCACGACCACCAGGGCGGTGATCAGGACTTTGACCACGTACTGCGTCATGCGGGAGGGCGGGCGCTGCGAAAGCGCGCACGCAGGTCCGGACGCTGAAGGTCGAAATCGAGAAACATGAACTGGCGCTGCGGGTCGTGCACCGGCGCGTGCGTGCTCTCGTAGGGATGCTCATCCGCCGTCAGCCCCTCGGGCACCAGCGCGTGCTTGCGCCGGGGGTCGAGCAGGATGATCTCCCCGGGCCGGTGCCCCGTCGCGCGCGCGTGCTCGTCCACCAGCCCGAGCCGGCCCGCGTGGGCCACGACGATTACGAAGTAGACGTACGGAAAGCGGAAGAAGTCGTCGTGCAGGCCCACCGGCCCGCAGCCATGCACGGAGAAGCGATCGCGCGAGAATGCCTCCTGCGGCAGTTCGAGTCTCGCCGCGAGTTCGCGCCGCAGGTCGTCGATCAGCGCGAGGGGCACGTGCGCATACAGTGCATGCAGCTCGCGCGTCTCCTCGGCGATGAATTCGTCGGGACACAGCTCGCGCGCCAGCTGGTAGAGCGCCTCGAGTCGATCGAGCCCGTGCTCGATGCGCAGACCCGTGCGAACGAAGCCTGGGCGCGCCGCCCGCGTGTGCACCGTGGCTAGTCCTCGGGAATGAAGCGCAGTGCCACGCCGTTGTTGCAGTAACGCAGTCCGGTCGGCGCCGGACCGTCCTCGAACACGTGTCCCTGGTGTCCGCCGCAACGCGCGCAGTGGTATTCGGTGCGCACCGTGAACAGCTTGCGGTCGGGCTTCGTCTCCAGTGCGCCCTGGATCGCCGTGAAGAAGCTGGGCCAGCCCGTACCGCTGTCGAACTTCATGTCCGAGGTGAACAGCGCTTGGCCGCAGCCGGCGCACACGTAACTGCCCGTGCGCTTCTCGTCATTGAGCGGGCTGGTGCCCGCCCGCTCGGTGCCCTCGTGGCGCAAGACCTTGTACTGCTCGGGCGTGAGCACGCTGCGCCACTCCCCGTCGGAACGCTCGATCCTGTCCATTTCGATCCTCTCCTTCGCCGCACCGCCTACTGCGACCGGTTCGCCTGCGCGCGCCGCGCCTTGAACGCTTCGATCTGCGCCGTGACCTGCGGCTTGCGGGCCCGCATCTGCACCTCGATGTCCGCGCTGAGCGCGTCCATGTAGCGCAGGATCTCGCCCATCAAGGGAAAGATCAGCATCTTCCAGTACTTTACGCTCGGGCAGTAGCGGCCGTCCGGGCTGCAGGCGACGAAACGGAACGTGTCAGGGTATCGGCTGGTGAATTCGACATCCTCGCGCGGCAGGCGCTTCTGTGCCTCCTGCTGCAGCACGCGCAGTTCGTTTTCGGATTCCTTCAACTCGTAGTCGAAGCGGTCGGTGAACGTGTAATTGAACAGCACCATCTCGCCCAGATACCAGTCCATCAGCATGCGCAGCTTCTGGCCGCCCTCGGTGGCGAAGTGGGTGGCGATGGT
>JAEZCG010000226.1 GCA_023430065.1 Pseudomonadota bacterium
CTCCTGTACGTAGTCGGCGTCCTTCCGCGCGTCGGCCACAGACGCCGCGCCGCGGATGCGTTCCAGTACCGTCTCGGCTGCCTCGTCGATCAATCCGAACTCGCGCGACTCGTTCAGGCCCGCGCCGATCAGGCCGAGCGCCTTGTCCACCGCCCCCGGTGCCGCGTCGTACATCGCCACCTCGTGGCCCGCGCGCGCGAACACCATCGCCCACGCGCGTCCGATCAGCCCTGCCCCTACGATTGCGATCTTTTCCATGACTCTCCGTTCATCCACTCGATTGACCACGAAGTCACGAAGGCACGAAGAAATTCGTCACACACGGACTTACCAGGAGAAACGGCCTCCATATGGCCGCAGCCTTCCTTGGCGATCCTCAGTGTCCCCTGTGTAGAACGCTTTTCTCTTCGTGACTTCGTGGTGAAGCCTTACCCCAGCATCTCCACGCCCGCGCACACCGAGATGGCTTGTCCGGTCACGTGCGCACCGGCGTCACTCGCCAGGAACAAGGCCATGTTGGCGATGTCCTGCGGGCTCACCATGCTGCGCATGGACACGCGCTCGAGCGAGATCTTCTTCTGTTCCTCGAAGCTGATCCCCACCGCCTGCGCTTTGGCGGCGATCACACGGTCGATACGTTCGCCCTCGACCACGCCGGGCTGGATGGCATTCACGCGGATGTTGTCGGTGCCGACCTCCATCGACAGGCTCCTGGTGAAGCCGACCACCGCCCACTTCGCCGCGGCGTAGGGCGTGCGATACGGAAAACCCAGGCGCCCGGCCGCGGAGGAGAGATTGACGATGCTGCCGCCGCCGGCGGCCTTGAGCATCGGCACTGCGAGGCGGGTGCAGTAGAACATGCCGTTCAAGTCGATCTCGATGCAGCGCTGCCAGTCGGCGATGGAGATCTCCTCCACCTTGCCGGTCGGGCCGGCGATCCCGGCGTTGTTGACCATGACGTCCAGGCCGCCCAGATGCGTCCTCACGTCCGCGAACATCCGGTCCACCTGCCCCAGATCGGACACATCGCACAGCGTGGCGCTCACCCCGAGCGACTGGGCGGTCTCGTCGATGGCTGCTTGCACGACGTCGCAGATGTGCACCTTCGCACCTGCTTCCACGAACGTTTGTGCCATGACACGGCCGATACCACCCGCGCCGGCAGTGATCAGGACGCGCTTGCCTTGCATACTCAGTTGCATCTCGGTGCTCCACTAAAAGCAGTCAACGCATAGACCGCAAAGGACGCGAAGAACGGCGAATGATCCGCCGGTCGACTGGGCTGGCCTTTCGTTGCGCTCTTCGCGCTCTAGCGTTTATCTGGTCATTGTCACAACCACAGCACCTCGCGACGGAAATCCAAGTCCGTCAGCAGCGGCGCAGCCGGTCCGATGTGCGAGACGCGGCCGCGATCGAGGACGACGGCGCGGTCGGCCAGCGAGAGTACGGTATCCAGGTGGTGCTCGATGATGAGGATCGAGACCTCCCGGCGCAGGTTCTCGATCGACCGGTAGACCTCTTCCACCATCGCTGGGCTCAAGCCCTCGAAGGGCTCGTCCAGCAGCACGATCTTCACGTTGCCCGACAGCGCACGCGCGATGGCTACCATCTGCTGTTCGCCGCCGGAGAGCTGATCGGCGCGCGTGCGCAGCTTCTCGCGGATGCGCGGGAAGGTGTCGTAGATGCGTTCGCGTTCCCAGCGCGTGCCCTTGGCGTGCGATCTGGACAGGGTGCCCAGCCGCAGGTTTTCCTCGACGGTGAGTCCGGAAAACAGGCGGCGGCCCTGCGGAACCAGTCCGATGCCGAGCCGTGCGATCCGTTCGAGGGGCAGGCCGTTGAGCTTGCGACGCTCCAGCGTCACCGATCCCTTGCGCGGCTGCACCATGCCCATGATGGTCTTGAACGTGGACGACTTGCCGGCGCCATTGCGGCCGAGCAGTGCCACCACCTCGCCCGTGCGCACCTCGAACGAGACGTCGTGCAGGATGTGGCTCTTGCCGTAGAAGGTGTCGATGCCGGACACGGTGAGCAGGGGGTCGCCGATTGCCTGGGAGCGCGGCTCACGCACCTGCAGGTGTGCCTGTCCGCTGCCGATGTACACGCGCTGCACCTCCGGATGCTGGCGGACCGTTTGCGCGTCGCCCTCGACCAGCACCTTGCCTTCGTTCATCACCGTAATCGTGTCGGCGATGGCGAACACGCGGTCGATGTCGTGCTCGACGAGGAGCACCGCCATGTGCCGCGTGAGGTCGCGAATCAGCTGGGTGACCCGTTCGCGCTCGGCGGCGGCCAGGCCTACCAGCGGTTCGTCCAGCAGCAGCGCGCGCGGACGGGCCGCGAGTGCGACGCCGATCTCGACCAGGCGCTGCCCTCCGTAGGAGAGGTTGGACACGGCGACCTGCTCGACGCCCTCCAGGCCGAGGAATCGAACCAGAGATTGTGTCTCCGCATTCACCTCTGCCAGGGTGGATGCCTTGCGCAGTGCCTGAAAGCGCTGCGGCGAGCGCGCCTGCACCGCCAGGCGCAGGTGCTCCCAGACCGTGAGGGACGGAAACAGGCTGGTGATCTGGAACGAGCGCGATACGCCGCGTGCCATCACCTCTTCCGCAGGCAGGCCGTCGATGGGCGTGCCGGCCATCTCGACCTGCCCGCCGTCGGGCGCGAACATGCCCGAGATCAGGTTGAACAGGGTGGTCTTGCCTGCGCCGTTCGGGCCGATGAGCGCGTGCAGGCGCCGGTCGTGCAGCTGCAGGTCGACGCCGTCGACCGCGACGAAGCCGCCGAAGCGCTTGCGCACGTCACGGCAGACGAGCAGGGGGCCGTCCACCTGGGCGTGCTCGCGCAGAAAGGCCGGCGCCTCCTGGCCCGTTTGCGGCGTGATGCGGGCTGCCATGGCCGCCGCATCCACCTGCCTGCGCCGCAACGGCGCAAGCAGGCGTTCGCCGACGCCTACGATGCCGAGCGGTGAATACAGGATCAGCGCCATGAACAGCAGACCGAACCAGAATTGCCATGCAGCGGTGATGCCGGACACGAGCTCCCGGAACATCAGGTAGAGGAAGGCGCCGAGAGCCGGGCCCAGGAAGCTGCCCATGCCGCCGAAGATGGTCATGGCGAGGATCTCGCCGGAGAAGGTCACGTGCACGAGGTCGGCCGACACGAACAGCTTGAGGTAGGCGGCCAGCGCGCCGCCCAGGCCGACGACGCTCGCCGAGACGACGAAGGCGGCGAGCTTGTAGCGGTGCACGGGATAGCCGGCGAAGCGCGCACGCTGCTCGTTTTCGCGGATCGCGGCCAGCACGCTGCCCAGCGGAGACTGCACGATCCGCCAGATCAACCATCCCGTGGCGAAGACCACGAGGGAGACGGCGTAGTAGTAGACGCGCGCATCGTCGAGCGCGCTGTGCCGCTGCACGCCGGACAAACCGTTCTCTCCGCCGGTGAAGTCGGTCCAGCGGAATACGATGTAGAAGGTGAGCGCCGTGAAGGCGAGCGTGAGCAGCGAGAAATACACGCCGCGCCGGCGCAGTGCCAGGAACCCGACCACCAGTCCGAGCAGGGCCGAGAATGCCACGCCGGACAGGAGCGCCGGCAGCATGCGGGCACCGAACCAGTGGATCTGCGTCAGCGCCACGCAATAGGCGGACAGACCGAAGAACAGTCCGTGCCCGAAGGACAACAGCCCGGTGTAGCCGAGCAGTAGGTTGTAGCCGAGGCCGACCAGGGCGAAGATGGCGATCTCGGTCGCCACTCCCCAGGTGAATCCGAAGGCCAGTACCAGCCACGGCAGCAGGATCAGGCCGAGCGCGAGCAGCACGAGCGGGTGACGGTATCCGCGCGGAACCATCGCTACTCGAACTTCTCGAAGCGCTCGCCCAGCAGCCCGCGCGGGCGCAGCAGCAGAACCAGGACCATCAGCAGGTACATCGAAGCCTCGGCGGCCGGCGGGCATCCGAACACCGTGATGCCGCGCACCACGCCGACCAGCAGGCCGGCCAGCACCACACCCCAGAACGAACCGAGCCCACCGATCACGACCACGACGAACGTGGCGGTGAGGATCTCGCTGCCCATCGCCGGCTGCACGCCGGCCAGCGGTGCAGACATGACACCGGCAAGCGCGGCGAGTCCCACGCCGAGCCCGAAGATCGCTGCCAGTGCGGGATTCAGGCTGATGCCCAGCGCCCGCACCATCTCGGGATCGCGCACGCCCGCCCGCACCACCAGCCCGAACGGTGTGCGGTTGAGCAGCAGCCAGCATCCGGCCACGGCCAGGACGCTCACCGCCAGGATCGTGAGCCGGTAGTAGCTGTAGATGAAGTCGCCGACGATCCACTGGCCGCGCAGCACGTCGGGGATCGAGAAGGGCAGGCCGGTGGTGCCCCAGATCATGCGCAGACTCTGTTCGGCGACCATGGCCAGACCGAAGGTGAACAGCAGGCCGAGCGCCGGGTCCTTTCCGTAGAGCCGCTTGAGGAACAGCCGCTCGATGGCCACGCCGATCAGCGCGACCAGCACCGGCGATACCGCCATCGCGCCGAAGAATCCCACCCGTTTCTCCGCCTCGTAGGCGAGATAAGCGCCGATCGCGTAGAAGGCGCCGTGCGACAGGTTCACCACACCGCCCAGGCTGAAGATGAGCGACAGGCCGAGCGACAGGACGATGTAGAAAGAGCCGACGAGCAAGCCGTTGACGATCTGCTCGAGCAGAAGCGGAAGCAGCGATGGATCGGACAACAGCTGCAACAGCAGCGGACTGGGGCAGCTGGTCATCGGGTCAGTGCGAAACGATCGACGGGCGCTTGCCGCGCGCCCGCCCGAAGTGTACTACGCCATCTTGCAGGGGTTCTCGGCCTGCGTCGGCTGGATGATCTCCAGCGACTCCTTGGGGCCCGGCACCGACTCGACGACATCGAAGATGTCCCACTTGTCCTTCGACTTGGACCGGTTCTTGACCTGGACGACGTACATCTCCTGCAACAGCTGATGGTCCCAGGGACGGAACATGCCCTTGCGGTCCTTGAGCAGATCGAAGGTCGCACCTTTCTCGAGGTGCTGCACGATGGAGGCGGCATCCGTACGCTTCGTCTCGGCGATGGTCTGCAGCACGATGCGCACCCCGATGTAGTCCCCCCAGGCCTGATTGTCGGGGGGCAATCCGTACTTGTCGAAGAAGCGCGCGGCAAATGCCCTTGCGTCCTTGTTGCCGATGCCGTGGTACCACAGGCTCTGCCAGGTGCCGGACAGGTTGTCGAGACCTGCGGCCCAGAACGAGATCGTGTCCATCACGCCCCCGGTGAGCGGGAACGGCAGATTGTACTCGCGGTACTGCTTGAGGAAGGTGGTCTGGTCGACGCCCGCCAGATTCAGGTAGATGTAATCGGGCTTGAGCGAGCGCAGCTTCAGGATGTAGGAACTGTAGTCGGCCGTGTTGGTCGGCACCATGTCGTTGGCCAGGACCACGCCGCCGTTCTCCGACAGGAAGCGCGACGACACGCGGAACAGATCATGACCGAAGGCGTAGTCTGCCGTGAGGAAATACCAGCGGGCGCCCTTGATCAGGTTCTTCTCCTTCTGCCATGTACCGATGGTCTTCGTGTACATGGTGTTGCTGCCCTCGATGTGGAACAGGTAACGGTTGCAGTTCTGTCCGCGCAATGCGTCGGAGTTGGATCCGGTGTTGAAGAACGGCAGCCGGGCGCGTGCGGCCTGCTCGGCGATCGCGAGGGCAGAGGCGGAACTCACTTCGCCGATCAGGCACATCACCTTGTCGCGCTCGATGAGCTTCTGCGCCTTGTTCACCGCGGTGGCGGGATTGACGCTGTCCTCGGCGATGAGCTCGATCCTGCGCCCGAGCACGCCGCCCGCGGCATTGGCTTCCTCGACCGCCAGCGTCGCGGCGCGATACCCTTGCTCACCGGCCTGCCCGAGGAAACCCGTGCGCGGCGTGATGTGCCCCAGGCGAATCGAGTCCGACTGTGCATGCAGCAAGGTGGGAACGCCGAAGGGCAGTGCGGCCGCCCCGGCCAGGGCGGCGCCGCGCTTGATCGCGGCACGTCGGTCGATCGTCGTCATGTCTCCTCCCGAAGGAACGGGAGCGCTGACGCAGTCGTCACGCCCCTCGAATGTCCTGACCACGGGTGCCGCGGTCAAGTGCGCCAACCGGTCGGCCGATGCGTCGTGCGTGCCGGACCGAACGGGTGTTGCGCGATGCGCCGGTCGATTATAGCAACGAAAGATCGTAAAATGACGGGTCTTTCCCTGCCGGCAGGCAGCGCGTCCTGTCTGCTGCGAATCCCGCCCGACCTTGAATTTCCTCGCGCTCGACACGTCCACGCAGTGGTGCTCCGCCGCACTCTGGATCGGCGGACGCGTGCTCGCGCGCGAAGATGACGCGGGCCAGCGTCATTCCGAACTGATCGTGCCGATGATCGATGCCCTTCTGCGCGAAGCGGGTGCGACGCTGCGCGACATGCAGGCGATTGCTTTCGGGGCCGGCCCGGGTTCGTTTACCGGTGTGCGCATCGCCTGCGGGGTGGCGCAGGGCCTGGCGTTCGGCGCCGGCCTTCCGGTGGTGCCGGTGTGCACGCTTGCGGCGCTGGCGCACGGCAGCGGGAGCGCACGCGCAATCGTGGCGATGGATGCGCGCATCGGGGAGATCTACCACGCGTGCTACCAGCACGAGGGCGATGCCTGGCACGCCGTGCACGAGCCAGGCCTGTGGCGCGCCCACGACGCACCGCTGGTGGAGGGGACGGACTGGATCGGCTGCGGCAGTGCCTTCGACGTGTACGAGGCAGCGCTGCGGGCGCGCTACGGCGAATCGCTGGTGCGCGTCGTGAACGGTGCGTACCCGCACGCGCGCGACATTGCCGACCTGGGTGCGGCGGCGTTTCGCGCGGGGGGTGCCATCGCGCCGGACGAGGCGGCGCCGCTGTACGTGCGCGACAAGGTTGCCATGACGATCGACGAGCGGCGCCTGCGCAAGGCGGCGCCGAGCGGTGGCCGATGAGCCGGTCTCTGGCGGCGGGGCTGCGTCCGATGCGCCCCGGCGATCTCGACGCCGTGATCGCGATCGAGCGCACGATCTACTCGCATCCCTGGAGCCTCGGCAATTTCCGCGATTCACTGCATGCCGGCTACAGTTGCTGGGTGCTCGAGGAGCGCGGCATGGCGATCGGGTATTGCGTGATGATGCTGGGCGTGGGCGAGGCGCATCTGCTCAACCTGAGTGTGGCGCCCGCCTGGCAGCGGCGCGGGCTCGGCCGTGCCATGCTGGCAAGTATGCTCGAGCGTGCAAGCCAATGCGGTGCGCGCGAGATGCTGCTGGAGGTGCGCCCGTCGAATGTCGCGGCACGCGCGCTCTACGTCGACATGGGATTCCGGGAGCTTTCGCTGCGGCGCGGCTATTATCCGTCGCAGGAGGGGCGCGAGGACGCGATCCTGATGGCACGTGCATGCGGCGCACCGGACGGGACGCCCGTGCCTCGCGGAGAATGACATGTCCATGCAGCGAACGATGACGCGGCGCGACCTGGTCCTCCAGGAACTGGGGCTGGTCCGATGGCGGCTGCGCGGTCCCGCCACTTGCGAGAGCGAGACGACGTGCGCACCGGACGCCTCGTCGCACCAGGCATTCCCCGACGCGCTCATCGAAGTGCCGGTCGGGACCGACCCCGCCAGCCCGGGCACCGCCGTGGCGGCCATGGACTGGACGCAGCTCAAGACCGCGGTGGAGGGCTGCCGCGGGTGCGCGCTGCACGCGCGGCGCCGGCAGAGCGTGTTCGGCGTCGGCGACGAGCAGGCTGACTGGCTGTTCGTCGGCGAGGGTCCCGGCGCGGAGGAGGACGCGCGCGGCGAGCCGTTCGTCGGTCAGGCCGGCCGCCTGCTCGACAACATGCTCGCCAGCATCGGCCTGCGTCGCGGCCAGGACGTGTACATCGCCAACGTCGTAAAATGCCGGCCGCCCGGTAACCGGGCCCCGGAGCCGGGCGAGGCGGCGCAGTGCGAACCCTTCCTGCAGCGACAGATTGCATTGATCCGGCCGCGGCTGGTCATCGCCCTGGGCAAGACCGCGGCGCTGAGCCTGCTGCGCACCGATGCTTCCATCGCCGGTCTGCGCGGCCGCGTGCACCTCTTGCACGGGACGCCCTTGCTGGTGACCTACCACCCGGCATACCTGCTGCGCAATCTGCCCGACAAGGCGAAGGCCTGGGAGGACCTATGCATGGCGCGCGACCTGATGGCAAAGTTGAAAGCCGGGCAGGACATCCTCAACTGACATCGCGGTTGGATTCGGAGACCGAAGACATGACGAATAACTGGCTCACCTGGTTCGTGCTGGCCGCCGCCTTGACGTTGAGCGGCTGCGGGTACAACACCATCCAGCAACAGGACGAGGAAGTGAAGGCGGCGTGGAGCGAGGTGCTCAACCAGTACCAGCGCCGTGCGGATCTGATCCCCAATCTCGTCAATACCGTGAAGGGCTTCGCGCAGCAGGAGCTCGAGGTGCTGACGCAGGTGACCGAAGCGCGCGCCCGCGCCACCGGCATCCAGGCCACGCCGGATCTGATCAACGATCCGCAGGCCTTCGCCCGCTTCCAGCAGGCGCAGGGCGAACTGACCTCGGCGCTGTCGCGCTTGCTCGTTGTGGTCGAGAACTATCCGCAGCTCAAGTCCGACCAGAATTTCCGTGACCTGCAGGCCCAGCTCGAAGGCACGGAGAACCGCATCTCGGTGGCGCGCAAGCGCTACATCGAGACCGTCCAGCGGTACAACACCACGATCCGGCAGTTCCCCGTCAACCTGACCGCGATGGTGTTCAGCTACGAGCCGCGCGAGAATTTTTCGGTAGAGAACGAGGCAGAGATCTCCCGGCCGCCCGCAGTGGACTTCGGTAACGCCTCGTCCCCTCCGGCGCAGAGCCGGCCCTGAGCGGCCTGCCGGCAAGCGCGCAGCATGCGCATCGCGCCAGGCCCGAGCCATTGGCTGTGGCTGCTGTTGGTCGCGTGCCTGAGCGCGGTTGCGCAGCAGGCCGTCCCAACACTGGAAGCGCGCGTCACCGACCTGACCGGCACCCTCGCTTCGCCACAACGTGAAGCGCTCGAGCGGCGACTGGCCGAGTTCGAGGCGCGCAAGGGCAGCCAGATCGCGGTGCTGCTCGTTCCCACGACCGAGCCCGAGAGCATCGAGCAGTATTCGATGCGGGTGGCCGAGCAGTGGAAGCTCGGTCGCAAGGGGGTGGACGACGGCGCGCTATTGCTGGTGGCGATGCAGGACCGCGCGCTGCGCATCGAAGTCGGGTACGGCCTCGAGGGCGCTCTGTCCGACCTGGTCACGAACCGCATCGTCGAAGACATCGTGGTTCCGCACTTCAAGCGCGGTGACTTCGCCGGCGGCGTCGAGGCGGGCGTCGACGCCATGATCCGTGTGGTCGACGGGGAAGCGCTTCCTGAGCCCAGTGCGGCACCGGCCTCGGGCAGTCGCAGCCCCGATCTGCAGTCGCTGTTCGTGCTCTTCATCGTTCTCGTGTTCGTGGTCGGCGGGATGCTGCGCGCGGTCGTCGGCCGCCTGCCTGCGGCCGCGGCGATCGGCGCTGCCGCAGGCGCCATCGCATGGATGATCGCGGCCTCCGTGCTCTTCGCCGCCATCGCGGCCCTCGTCGGCTTCTTCTTCACGCTGCTGGGCGGAACGACGGGTCGCGCGGGG
>JAEZCG010000139.1 GCA_023430065.1 Pseudomonadota bacterium
CCACCCGCGGCGCGCGCCGCCGATCCGGCGCCGGTCGACACCCCGGAGACCCGGGCTCCCGAGCCTCCCGCCGTCACAGCGAAGGAATCGAGCGAAGCGCTCGTGCAGGCACTGCCCGAATCGGACACGCGAACGCCCCCGCGCATCATCGTGTCCACGCGCCCTGCGATCCTGGTGCCCGTGTACGGCAAGCCGCGCATGGTGAACGTCCCGGGCACCGCGCTCACGCGCATCGAGAACACGCCCGCCGTGGTGCTCAAGGGCAAGAGCGGCAACTACTATATCCCCGTGTACGACGGCTTCATGCACTCGAAGAAGCTGGACGGCAACTGGATCGTGACGAAGCCGATCCCCAAGGTGCTGTTCAAGGGCAAGGCCGAGGCGTTGAAGGCGGGTCAGCAGGACTTGTTCGCGGCGCGGCCCGACCCGCGCACCGGTCGCACGCCGACGTTCGAACTCGGTGCCCCGCGTGTGATCGTCAGCAAACAACCCACGGCGCTCGTGCTCGTGGACGGGCAACCGGGGTTCCAGAGCGTCCCCGGTACCGAGCTCTCACGGCTGGTCAACAGCGAGTCGGTGATGTTCCGCCATGACGTCGATGGCCAGCTCTACCTGCAGGTCGGCGAGCGCTGGTATCGCGCCGCCTCGACCAACGGGCCGTGGCGCAGCGTGTCCGATGCGCAGTTGCCGGCGGGCATCGCCGCGGCGCTGCAGGCTGCACGCTGAGACGCGCGAACGGCTGGCTCAGCGGTAACGGTCCACCCAGCGCACTTCCACGCTGTCCACGTCCTCTGCGAGCATCGCGGCAGGAAGCTGCACCTGGTAGCCGCCACGTTCGCGCCGCACGAGATCGAGAACCGTGCCGGCGTCGAGGGTGCACAAATGCGGCGCATCCGGCAGCGTGCCTTGCGTCTCGCAGCGCAGGGTGGCATCGGTGCTGCGCGCACTGAAGAGGTCCAGTGTGGGGAAGTCGTGGAACTGCAGTCGCACGGCCGGCGGCCAGCCTGACGCCGGACGCCGCACCGACATCCCGCCCACGCCGCGCACGTGCCGGATATGCACGACCGAGGCCGTCCCCTCCATCGCCACGTCGATCCGGTCCGCGTTCAGTGCCGTGTCCGGTGCAGTATTCGGGACGACCATGCCCGGGGCGCTTGCTGCCGGAGGCGGTTCCACCGGCGCTTCGCGCCAGCTTCCCCCGAGCGCCGCGTACAGCTCCACCACCGCCGACTGAACCCCTCGCCGCACTTGCAGAAGGCGCAGTTCCGAATCGAACAGGTCCTGCTGCGCGATGAGCACTTCAAGATAGATCGTCACGCCGCCGCGATAGCGCAACTCGGCCAGGCGCAGGCGTTCGCGGTTGGCCTCGACCACCCGTTCCAGCGCCTCGCGCTGCCGGCGCAATTCCTCGTAGGACGTCAGCGCATCGTCCACCTCGCGAAAGGCGTTCTGGATCGTCTGCAGATACTGCTCGAGCACGATGCGCTGCTGGGCCTGCGCCGCCTCGACGTTGCTGCGCAGGCGGCCGGCGGTGAAGATCGGTGCGGTGATGGCGGGCGTCACCGACCATGCGAAGCGATCGCCATCGAATAGCTCGCTCAGTTCGGGGCTGACGAAGCCGAGGAACCCGGTGAGCGAGATGGCCGGAAAGAAGGCGCGGCGCGCGGCATCGATGTTCGCCTGTGCGCCGATCAATTGCTGTTCGGCGCTGCGCACGTCGGGTCGCCGCTCGAGCAGCTGCGAGGGCAGGCCGGCGGGCAGCTGCTGGTCGACGTCGTAATCCGTGAGGGTGCGGATGCGCGCGATCGGACCAGGGTTGCGCCCGAGCAGCACCGACAATGCATTCTCCGCGCGCTGCCTGCCGCCCTCGATGCTGGCGACGGCGCGCTGCGCTTCGGCGAGGTTGGCGCGTGCCTGCATCAGGTCGGCATTGGACACCACGCCGCCCTCGAAACGCGCCTGCACCACGCGCAGCGATTCCGACCGCGTCTGCACGGTGCGCTGCGCCGTCTCCAGCTGGGCATCCAGTTCGAGCAGTTGCAGATAGGCGCTGGCCACCTGTGCCGTGAGACTGACCTCGACCGCGCGCCGGATCTCATCGAACGCCATGAGGTCACGCCGTGCCACCTCGGTCTGTGCGCGCACCCGGCCCCACAGGTCGATCTCCCAGCTGGGGACGGCCAGTCCCACGCTGGTCACCGAACTGGTCACGTTGCGGTCGCGTCCGCCGACGGGCTGTCGCTGGCGCGTGTAGGCGGCGTCACCGAGCACCGAGGGAAACAGGAAGGAGCGCTCGAAGCCGTAGCGCGCCCGCGCCAGCTCGACGCGCTCCGCAGCGATGCGCAGGTCGCGGTTGTTCTTCAGGGCCACCTGGATGAGTGCGTGCAACTCCTCGGATGCCAGCAGCGAGCCGAACGGCCGGTCGGTGAGGGCGGCGGAGGTGTCCGCCGGCGCGCGCCAGCTCTCCGGCACGTCCACGGCCGGGCGCTGGTAGGGCGTTGGCGCACAGGCACCCATGAAGACCGCGAGCAGTGCCGTGGCAGCGTGCAGTGCTCTCATCCCTCGTGCTCCCGCGCGTGGGCAGTCTGCAGCACCGGCCCTGCGCCTTCGGCCGCACGAGGCGGCGGTGCGGCTTGATCATCGTGCCGGCCCAGGTAGCGCATGGCGAGGAAATAGAACAGCGGCGTGAAGAACACGCCGATCAGCGTCGCGGCCAGCATGCCTCCGAGAATGCCGGTGCCCACCGAGTGCTGGGTGGCGGCACCGGCGCCGGAGGCCTTGACCAACGGCAGCACGCCGAGAATGAAGGCCAGCGATGTCATGACGATGGGACGCAGGCGCAGCCGTGCGGCCTCGAGCGCCGCATCCATGACGGAAAGCCCTTCCTCGTAGCGCTGCTTGGCGAACTCCACGATCAGGATGCCGTTCTTGCCCGCCAGGCCGACGAGCGTGATCAGGCTGACCTGGAAGAACACGTCGTTGGGCGACCCGCGCAGCAGCAGCGCGATGAGTGCGCCGAAGATCCCGATGGGCACGATCAGGAATACCGCCACCGGCAGGGTCCAGCTCTCGTACAGCGCTGCCAGGAACAGGAATACGAAGATGAACGACAGCAGGAAGATGAACCCCGCCTGACCGCCGGAGATTTTCTCCTGCAGCGACTGGCCCGACCACTCGTAGCTCAAGCCCTGGCCCAGCGTCTGCGCCGAGATGTCCTCCATCGCGCCAAGGGCCTCACCCGAACTTCGACCCGCAGCGGCGGTGCCGTTGAGCTGCACGGCCGGATAGCCGTTGTAGCGGTTGAGCGCGATGGGGGCGGAGCGGAACTCGGTCCGTACCAGCGTGGTGAGCGGGACCATGTCCTTGGCCGCGTTGCGCACGTAGAACCGCTGCAGATAGACAGGATCGGAGCGGAACTCCTGGTCAGACTGCATCTTCACCTTGAGGTTGGTGCCGAATGCGGTGAACTGATTGACGAAGCTCGATCCCAGCAGCGTGCCGATGGTCGCGTAGACATCGGACAAGGGGATGCCCAGCGTCTTCGCCTTGTTGCGGTCCACGTCGAGGAACAGCGTCTGCACTTCAGGGGCGGCGACGTTGCGCACGGCCGACAGCCGCGGATCCTGGTTCGCCGCGCGGATGATCTCCTGCGCGGTCGCGTTGAGCTTGGCCCGGTCGCCGTCCAAACCGAGCAGACGATAGTCGAACCCCGAGATGGAGCCCATTCCGGAGATGGGCGGTTCGTTGATGGCGAACACGCGCGCGCCGTCGATCGCGAAGAACTTGCGGTTGAGCCGCTGGATGATGGCCAGCACGTGTTCCTCCGCGCCTTCGCGCTCGTGCCACTCCTTCAACGTGACGTAAACGAAGCCCTGGTTCGCGTAGCGGTAGAACACCGAGAACCCGAGCACGCTGATCACATCGCGCACGCTGGCCTCCGACCGGATGATGCCCTCCACGTTCTGCATGACGGCGAGCGTGCGCTCCTGGGAAGCGCCCGAGGGCAGGTCGATCACGACGAACAAGGTGCCCTTGTCCTCCTCGGGGACGAATCCGCCGGGAATGGTCCTGAACAGGACCACCACGCCGCCGATGATCACGGCGTAGATCAGCATGAAGCGCAGTCCGCGACGGATCATGAAGCCGACCACGCCCACGTAGCCGCCGGTGACGCGCTCGAAGAAGCGGTCGAACATCTGGATCGGTTTGGGCTTGTGCGCGCCGGGCTTGAGGATGAGCGCGCACAGCGCCGGCGTGAGCGTGAGCGCGGTGAGCGCGGAAAGCAGGGTCGAGATCGTGATGGTGATGGCGAACTGCTTGTACAGCGTTCCAGTGACGCCGCCGAGAAAGGCGATCGGGACGAACACGGCGCAGATGACTGCCGTCACACCGACGATCGCCCCGCCGATGCCCTTCATCGCCTCGCGTGCCGCCTCCTTCGCGGCGAGGCCCTTCTCGTGCATGATCTTCTCGACCGCCTCGACCACCACGATGGCATCGTCCACCACGATGCCGATCGCCAGCACCATGCCGAACAGCGTGAGCATGTTGATGGAGAAGCCCATCAGCAGCATGCCGGCCAGCGTGCCGACCAGCGACACCGGGATCGCCAGCATCGGGATGAGCGTGGCGCGCAGGTTGCCCAGGAACAGGTAGACGACCACCAGCACCAGCACGAAGGCCTCGATGAAGGTGTGTACCACCAGTTCGATGGAGGCGTTCACGAACACCGTCGTGTCGTACGGAATCTGCCACTCGATCTCGCGCGGAAAGCTCGCGGACAGATCCTGCATCTTCGTGCGCAGCGCCTCGGCAGTGGCGAGCGCGTTCGCACCCGGACTGAGGTAGACGCCGAGCCCGCTCGCGGGCTGGCCATTGAAGCGCAGGGCGATCTGATAGTCGTCCGCGCCCAGTTCGACGCGGCCGATGTCGCGCACGCGCACCACGGATCCGTCCGCCGCGGCGCGCACGATCACGTTGCCGAACTCCTCCGGATCGGCCAGCGTGCCGCCAGTCTGCACCGGGAAGGTCAGCACCTGTCCCACCGGGGCGGGCGAGGTGCCGATCTCGCCCACCGGATAGTTCTGGTTCTGCTCCTTGATCGCCGCCGACACGTCGCCGACGGTCAGTTTGTACTTGGCGAGCAGGTCGGGGTTGACCCACACGCGCATGGCGTAGGGGTATCCGAACAGCATGACGTCGCCGACCCCGGTCACGCGCTTGAGTTCCGGCAGCACCGAGCTGTTGGCGAGATTGGACAGATAGTCGCGATCGAAACCGGGGTTCTTCGAGGCGAGCGTGACGATCAGCAGAATCTGCGGATTGGTCTTGTCCACCTTCAGGCCCTGCTGCAGCACGGCCTGGGGGAGCAGCGGCTCGACGCGCTTGGCGCGGTTGTTCACCTCCACCGTGGCGATGTCCAGGTCCGTGCCCGGCTCGAAGACCACGTACAGCTCCATGAACCCGCTGGCCGAGCTGGTCGAGTACATGTAGAGCAGCCCCTTCACGCCGTTCATCTCGCGTTCGAGCGGTGCGGCGACGGTGTTCTCCAGGATCTCGGGGCTGGCGCCGGGGTAGATCGCGGTAACCTTCACCTGCGGCGGCGCGACGTTGGGATACTGCTCGACCGCGAGCCGGCCGGCGGCGAGCGCGCCGACGAGGGTGACGATCAGGGCGATGACGGTCGCGAAGACCGGGCGATCGACGAAGAATCCCATGGTGGCCTGCCCGCCCTACGGCTTCGCAGGAGCGGGCGGGGCCGGCGGGGTCGGTGCCCGACCCGTGGTGCTGTCGGGAACGAACGGTTGCGGCTTGACCGTCATGCCCGGCTGCACGCGCTGCACGCCCTCGACCACCACGCGGTCTCCCGGGCCGATGCCCTTTTCCACGATCCAGTCCTCCCGGTACCACTCGCCCAGCACCAGGTCGCGGCGCTCGACCTTGCCGTCCGTCCCCACGACGAAGGCGATGTGGCCCGTGGGAACCTTGACCACGGACTGTTGGGGAATCAGCAGCGCGTTCGGACGCTGTGCCGCAGTCAGTTCGACGCGCACGAACATGCCGGGCAGCAGCGGCGGATTCGAATTGGGTAGCACCGCGCGCAGCGTGATCGTGCCGGTCTCGGGATTGACGCGCATGTCGGCGAAGTCGATGCGCCCGGCCTTGTCGTACTCGCTGCCGTCCGGCAGCAGGAAGCGCGCGGTCTCGCCGGTGGCCGCCTTCATCTCGCCCGATTCCACGGCCTTGCGCAGGATGAGGGCGTCGCGATCCGGAATGGTGAAGCTCACGTAGATCGGGTCGAGCCGGTCGATGTTGGCGAGTAGGGTGGGCTCGCCCTTACCGACCAATGCGCCCTCCGGCACCAGCGACTGGCCGATGCGGCCGTCCTCGGTCGCATAGACCCTGGTGTAGCCCAGGTCGAGCCGCGCACGGTCGACCGTTGCCTTGGCCGAGTTGACGATCGCCTCTGCCTGCTTGAGCTGCGACAGGGCGTCGTCATAGTCCTGCCTGCTGATCGCGTCTTCCTTGACCAGCGGTGCGTAGCGCGCTTCACGCGCGCGGGCGTTGGCGAGGTTCGCCTGCGCCTGGGCCAGCTGGCCCTGCGCATCGCGCAGGTTGGCCTCGTAGTTCAGCGGATCGATGGTGAAGAGGAGCTGGCCCTTTTTCACGTCCGTGCCTTCGGTGAAGTGGCGCTCCTCGAGGATCCCCTCGACGCGGGCGCGCACCTGGACCGAGCGGTACGCCTCGACGCTTCCGACGTACTCGCGCATCACCGGCACGGATCGGATGCGTGCCTCGATCACCCGGACCTCGGGGGCAGGCGGTGCGGGCGGTGCGGCTTGCTCCTTCTCGCACCCGGCGAGCACCAGCGCGGTGGCAATGGACAGGACCAGGCGGGCCAGGTGCGCCATGTTCGGGTCTCTGGTTCCGGAGACAGGGGGCGTCTCCCGGGATCGTAGGAACTGCTGGGCTCTTGCGCGGCGCAGTCATGGTATCCGCAAGTGCCGGCATATTCCAGTCTGAAGGAGAATCAAAGCGAGGGCGCCCTCGCTGCGCGCGGCTAAGCTGCGAGCAGGATGCGACCCATCGGAGCGGGCGCACGTGACAGTGACATCCACGAGGCGCGAGTGCCGATCGCCCGAGAGCGATGCTCAATTCTAAGAGGCTCGCTGGTGCCGGGGGCGGCGCTGGCAACTTCTCTGCTGGCAAACCGGGCGTCTCGTCCAGCTGGAGGCCGCTCGAACGCAATCCCGGCGTGCTGCTCGTGCGGGTATGGGGCTACCCGGGGCTATTCGTCCGTTTCGGGGGGTTGCGTCGCCCCCATCGCGATGCTGCCGTCGCAGCGCGAGTGCGATTCCGAAAGCAGCTAGACCGACCAACGCCAGACCGCCGGGCTCGGGAACAGGCTTCGGCGTGCCGACCACCACCTTTGGATCCTTGAATCGGGGGTCACTCTTGAGGATGAGGTCAAAAAGATCTTCGCTCGTGACGGCTACTTCCCAGATCGGCGGGTCATAAGCGACCGTCAAGATGGACTCCCAGAAGAGCAGCCCGGGATCGATCTCTATCGTGGATAGGGAGACACCCCAAGCCACGAACACATCGCTGTCGGTTGCCGCGTCGTAGCTCAGCAGATCCAGCCCACCATACTCTCCGAACTGCACAACGTCCGGCAGCGGACCGAAGCCGTCCGTCGCAATCACGATCGGATCGAGATAGGTCACGCCGGCAGAGGGGGTGAAAAAGCTCGTCGTCAGGGAGAACGCAGCATAGCCCGGCGTGCCGCTGTGCGGAAGACCGAAGCGGAACGCGAAGTAGCTGTATACCGGGCCGGAGATGGGATAGTCCGATGTGTTCATCGCCAACGACTCGGAATGTGCATCAATCACCGCAACGCCACCCGCCTTGTCCGTAGTGGACAGGTTGACCGGAGAGTAGCTCGTGCTCACCTGAGCATCGGAAACGAGCGTGGTAATTCCGACGCTCGCCGCATCGAATACGCTACCGGTTCCGATTGTCGCTGGCTGAGCGGTAGAAAGCATGCCCGGCACGGACGGTCCCAACACGGAAAGATCCACGTCGGTTTGCACCGCTACTACGCTCATCGCCGGCCCGATATTCGGATGTCCGCTGCCGGCCGATACGAGGTTGCCGAGCGGAATGGTCGAATCGACGTTGTCGAAGATTGGTGTCCCGGCAACACCTGCTCCGGGCACGGCTTCGTAGTATTGAACCGAACCGATGATGCACCCTGCCGGACAACTCGGATGCGTCGGGACCGGAACGAAGCCGGCGAATGCTTCGCGCGGGACGACTGTCGCGCTCCAGACGGCTGTCGTCCAGACGAGCGCGAGGCGAATCGCATACAGGATCTTCATCTCGTCCCTCCGCCTGTTGGGCGCTGTTCCGGCTATGGCCGTTCGTCCTTGCACGAACCGCTCAAAAATACTACGCGGATCGGCTCGACGCCTATTTGATGTAGATCATCCCGGGATTACAGCCCACGCGCCCACCATCAGGAAGACTTGGACTGATCCTCCAAGGCGTCGTCCGGCAGATGCCACACCTGAGTCATCCAGTTGAACTGGATGGCGAGCATGCGCAGCAGGAACACGGTGGCGATGGACGCATAGGCCGCCAGCTGCATGGTGAGATCGGTCAGTCGCGTCAGCGCCAGGAACATCAGACAGCCGGCCAGCGCCGCGAGGGCGTACAACTGTCCGGGCTTGAGGATCAGCGGCTCCTCGCGCACGACGACATCGCGCAGGATGCCGCCGCCGACCGCGTTGATCACGCCGACCAGCACGGCCGCCATCGGCGAGAGTCCGGCGGCCAGGGACTTCTGCATGCCGACCACGGCATAGGCGCCCAGTCCGAGGGCATCCACCGCGGCGATCACCCGCTCGAAACGGCGGGCCAGGCGATAGCTGAGCCCGCCCAGCAGCGCCGCGCCCAGCACCGCGTAGAGGTAGCGCTCGTCGCGCAGCACCGCCGGGACTTCCTGCAGGAACACGCCGTCGCGGATGAGGGCGCCGCCCACGCCGGTGACCAGCGCCAGCATGAACACGCCGACGAAGTCGTGATGACGCCGGATCGCCACCCAGGCGCCGGTCAGCGCGAGCAAGAAGATCGCGGAGAGATCGAACTGGATGGGGAGCTGGAATTGCGTGGGCATCGTTGCGTGGCCGCGAAAAATCGCGATTCTCCCCCAATCGCAGGACGGCCGATGCCCTCGAGCGTGGCGACGTGCATCGCCGGATCGGTCGGCTAGAATGTCGTGAACACAAGCGGGAGGAGACCATGGAGCACGTCCGATTCGGCCGCACCGGCCTGCAGGTGTCACGCCTGTGCCTGGGCACCATGACATTCGGCCTTCAGTGCGACGAGACCACCTCGTTCGCGATCCTCGATGCCGCCGCGGAGGCCGGCATTACCTTCATCGATACCGCAGATGTCTATCCCCTCGGCGGTACGCTCGCGGACGTCGGCCGCACCGAGGAGGTGGTCGGCAAGTGGTTGCGCGGCAAGCGCGATGCGTTCGTCCTCGGAACCAAGTGCAGCGGAAAGATGGGTGCCGCCGCATGGCAGCAGGGCACCTCGCGCAAGCACGTGATGAACGCCATCGACGCGTCGCTCAAGCGACTGGGGACTGATTACGTCGATCTGTATCAGGTGCACCACCATGATCCGAACACGCCCACTGACGAGACGCTCGAGGCGTTCGACGCGGTCGTGCGCAGCGGCAAGGCACGCTACGTCGGTTGCTCCAATTATCAGGCGTGGCGGCTGGCTCGCGCGTTGGGGCGCAGCGAAGCACTGGGTCTCGCGAAGTTCGTCTCGGTGCAGCCGCGCTATAACCTGCTGTTCAGGCAGATCGAGCGCGAACTGCTGCCGTTGTGCGAGGAGGACGGCATCGCGGTCATTCCGTACAACCCGCTCGCGGCGGGGTTGCTCACCGGCAAGCATCGCCTGGACAGCAAGCCGCCGGAGAACTCGCGCTTCACGCTCGGAACGGCCGCGAAGATGTACACCGAGCGCTACTGGCACGAACGGGAGTTCGTCGCCATCGACGCCTTCGTGCAGGTGGCGGCCGAGGCCGGCATGGAACCCACCACGCTGGCGGTGGCGTGGGTGCTGGCCAACCCCGTCGTCACCGCGCCGATCATCGGCGCCAGCCGTCCGCAGCAGTTGGCGGCGAACGTCGCGGCGGTGGACGTGAAGCTCGATCCGGCCCTGAAGGCGAAACTCGATGCACTGACGCACGAATTTCGCATGGGGGATGCGCCGCGCTGAGGTGCGGTGGCCCCCGTCGTCCCC
>JAEZCG010000163.1 GCA_023430065.1 Pseudomonadota bacterium
CTGGGGACAATATTGCGATGGTGGTGACGTTGATTGCGCCCATTGCGATGGAGGAGGGGCTGCGCTTTGCGATTCGCGAGGGCGGCCGGACCGTGGGCGCCGGCGTCGTCGCCAAAGTGCTGGAGTAACCAAGAATGGCCATGCAGAGTCAGAAGATTCGCATCCGCCTCAAGGCGTTCGACTATCGTTTGATCGACCAGTCGGCCCTCGAGATCGTCGAGACAGCGAAGCGCACCGGAGCGGTGGTGAAGGGGCCGGTCCCGCTTCCCACCCGCATGCAGCGGTTCGACCTGCTGCGCTCGCCGCACATCGACAAGACCTCGCGGGACCAGTTCGAGATCCGCACCCATCTGCGTCTGATGGACATCATCGACCCGACGGACAAGACGGTGGACGCACTGATGAAGCTGGATCTTCCGGCTGGCGTGGATGTAGAGATCAAGTTGTAGCTGGAGGGGCAAGGGACTGGGGACTCGGAATACGGTGGCGCATTGCGACACCTTCCTACCCCCCCATCGTCCACGAACCCTGGTTGTCACCGCCCGCCAATTGCAGCGGGCACCTCAATAGAGGGAATAACAAATGAGTTTAGGACTCGTCGGCCGAAAGGTCGGCATGACGCGACTGTTCACCGATGACGGAGATTCCGTGCCGGTGACCGTCGTGGACGTGTCGAACAATCGTGTCACCCAGATCAAGACCCCGGAGATCGATGGCTATTCGGCAATCCAGGTGGCCTATGGCCGCCGGCGCCCGATTCGTGTCATCAAGCCGGCCGCGGGCCACTTCGCCAAGGCCGGCGTCGAAGCCGGTTCGATCTTGAAGGAGTTCCGCGTATCGCAGGAGCAGGCGGCTTCCCTGCAGCCTGGCGCCACGATCGGTGCGGACATCTTCCAGGCCGGCCAGAAGGTCGATGTCAGCGGTTCCACCATCGGCAAGGGCTTTGCCGGCGTCATCAAGCGGCACAACTTCTCGTCCAACCGTGCGTCGCACGGCAACTCGGTCTCGCACAACAAGCCCGGTTCCACCGGTCAGAACCAGAGCCCGAGCAAGGTATTTCCCGGCAAGCGCATGCCGGGACACATGGGCGACGTACGGCGCACGGTGCAGAATCTGATCGTCATGCGCGTCGACGCCGAGCGTCAACTGCTGATGATCAAGGGCGCGTTGCCGGGTTCGAAGGGCGGCAACGTCGTGGTGTCGCCAACCGTGCGAGTGAGGGCGTAATGGACCTGACAGTCATCGACGACAAGGGCCAGCCGACCTCCAAACTGGCCGCGGCGGACGAACTGTTCGGTCGCGACTACAACGAGGCCATCGTGCATCAGATCGTGACCGCCTACATGGCGAACGCGCGTCTGGGCACGCGCGCCCAGAAGGGGCGCAGCGACGTCAACAAGTCGAAGAAAAAGCCCTGGAAGCAGAAGGGTACGGGTCGCGCACGCGCCGGCAAGGCGTCCAGCCCGATTTGGCGTGGCGGCGGCAAGGTCTTCCCGAACAGTCCCGACGAGAACTTCAGCCACAAGATCAACCGCAAAGTGTATCGCGCGGGTCTCGCGGCGATTCTCTCGCAACTTGCGCGCGAAGGCCGTCTGACGGTCGTGGAGGATTTCGCAGTCAACGCGCCCAAGACGAAGCTGCTGGCCGACAAGCTCAAGGGCATGGGGGTGACCGAGGCGCTGGTGATCACCGACACGATCGACGACAACCTCTACCTGTCGTCGCGCAACCTGCCGACGGTGTTGGTGATCGAGCCCAGGCATGCCGACCCGGTCAGCCTGATGCGCTTCGAGAAGACCATCATGACCAAGGCGGCGGTGGCCAAGATGCAGGAGATGTTCGCATGAATGCCAAGTCGTTTTCGCAAGAGCGCCTGATGCAGGTTCTTCTCGCGCCGCAGATCTCGGAGAAGAGCACCCATGTCGGTGAGAAGCACAACCAGTGGGTGTTCCGGGTCACCACCGATGCCACCAAGCCCGAGATCAAGGCAGCCGTCGAACTGATGTTCAAGGTCGAGGTACTTGGGGTGCAGACGTCCAACAGCCGAGGCAAGGAAACCAAGCGCTTCGGCCGCCCGGTGGGACGCCGCCGCAGCTGGAAGAAGGCCTTTGTTTCGCTCAAGCCCGGCCAAGAGATCGATCTTGCCGCCGGGGAAGCGAAGTAACCGGGCCGCGTTGGAGACATCAGAATGGCATTGATCAAAGTCAAGCCCACCTCACCGGGTCGCCGGTCGGTCGTCAAGGTCGTGCGGCCGGATCTGCACAAGGGCAAGCCCTACGCGCCCCTGCTCGAGAAGAAGTCGAAGCGAGCGGGTCGCAACAATCTCGGGCAGGTCACCACCCGCCACCAGGGTGGCGGGCACAAGCAGCACTATCGCCTCGTCGACTTCCGCCGGAACAAGGACGGGATCGTCGCGAAGGTCGAGCGGATCGAATACGACCCGAATCGCAGCGCCCACCTCGCACTGCTGTGCTATGCCGACGGGGAGCGGCGCTACATCGTTGCGCCGAAGGGCATCGCGGTCGGCGCGCAGGTGCTGAGCGGCTCGGAAGCGCCGATCAAGGTCGGTAACACCCTGCCATTGCGCAACATCCCGGTCGGCACCACGGTGCATTGCGTGGAGATGCGTCCCGGCAAGGGGGCGCAGATCGCGCGGGCTGCCGGCACTTCCGTTCAGTTGCTCGCGCGCGAGTCGAGCTACGCACAGCTGCGCCTGCGTTCGGGCGAGATCCGCAAGGTGCACGTCGACTGCCGCGCGACGGTCGGCGAAGTCGGCAATGAAGAGAACAACCTTCGTTCCATCGGTAAGGCCGGCGCTCAGCGCTGGCGCGGCATCCGCCCGACGGTGCGCGGCGTGGCGATGAACCCGATCGACCACCCGCACGGCGGAGGCGAGGGACGCACCGGCACCAAGCGCGACCCCGTCAGCCCGTGGGGTCAGTTCACCAAGGGCTACAAGACCCGGACCAACAAGCGCACCCAGAAGATGATCGTGCGTAGCCGGCACAGAGCATAAGAGGTAACGAATGGCACGTTCAGTCAAAAAGGGTCCCTTCGCCGACCATCACCTCGTCGCCAAGATCGAGAAGGCGCGCGCAACCGGCGACAAGCGCCCGATCAAGACGTGGTCGCGACGGTCTACCGTCCTGCCTGATTTCGTCGGCCTGACCATCGCCGTGCACAACGGCAAGCAACACATCCCGGTGTACATCACCGAGAACATGGTGGGTCACAAGCTGGGCGAGTTCGCGCTCACGCGGACGTTCAAGGGCCATCCGGCGGACAAGAAAGCCGCTGTCGGCAGGAGATAAGTGACAGTCATGGAAACCACTGCCAAGTTGTGGGGCGTGCGGCTGTCGGCCCAGAAGGGCCGTCTGGTTGCCGACCAGGTGCGCGGCATGCCGGTCGGCAAAGCACTCGACCTGCTCCAGTTCAGCCCGAAGAAGGGTGCGCGCATCATCCGAAAGGTGCTCGAATCCGCCATCGCGAATGCCGAGCACAACGACGGTGCCGATGTCGACGAACTCAAGGTCAAGCGCATCATGGTCGAGCGCGGCACCTTCCTGCGTCGCTTCCGGGCAAGCGCCAAGGGCCGCGCCTCGCGGATCATGAAGCCCACTTGCCACATCTTCATCACGGTCGGCGATTAGGAGTCAGCATGGGACAGAAAATTCATCCGACCGGGTTTCGTCTTTCGGTCAACCGGAACTGGACGTCGCGTTGGTACGCCAACAGCAAGAACTTCCCGGCGATGCTCAACGAGGACATCAAGGTCCGAGACTTCCTTCGCAAGAAGCTGTCGCACGCCGCCGTCAGCCGAGTGGTGATCGAACGGCCGGCGAAGAATGCCCGCATCACGATCCACAGCGCGCGGCCGGGCGTGGTCATCGGCAAGAAGGGCGAGGACATCGAGTCGTTGCGGGGTAATCTGCAGCGCATGATGGGCGTGCCGGTTCACGTGAACATCGAGGAAGTGCGCAAGCCGGAACTGGATGCGCAGCTGATCGCCGACAGCATCGCGCAGCAGCTGGAGAAGCGGATCATGTTCCGCCGTGCCATGAAGCGCGCGATGTCCAACGCCATGCGACTGGGGGCGCAGGGCATCAAGATCATGAGCGCCGGTCGCCTCAACGGGATCGAAATCGCCCGCACGGAGTGGTACCGCGAGGGTCGGGTGCCGTTGCATACGCTGCGCGCCGAGATCGACTACGGCTTTGCCGAGGCCAAGACGACGTACGGCGTGATCGGCATCAAGGTATGGGTATTCAAGGGCGAGACCCTTGGCAAGGGCGAGCAGCCCATCGCGGCGCCGGCACCCGAGCCAGAGAAGAAGCCGCGCAGATCAGGAGCCAAGCATGCTGCAGCCAGCTAGAAGGAAGTTCCGCAAGGAGCAGAAGGGGCGGAACAAGGGCATCGCCACCCGGGGCAACAAGGTTAGCTTCGGGGAATACGGCCTGAAGGCCATCGGGCGCGGCCGGTTGACTGCCCGCCAGATCGAAGCGGCGCGTCGGGCCATGACCCGTCACATCAAGCGCGGCGGCCGGATCTGGATCCGCATCTTCCCGGACAAGCCGATCTCGCAGAAGCCCGCCGAAGTCCGGATGGGTAACGGCAAGGGCAATCCCGAGTACTTCGTCGCGGAGATCCAGCCGGGCAAGGTGCTCTACGAGATGGACGGTGTGGACGAGGCGCTGGCGCGCGAGGCGTTCCGCCTCGCAGCCGCGAAGCTGCCGATCATCACCACCTTCGTCTCGCGACAGCTGGGGTAAGCGATGGATGCCAGAGAACTCAAAGGCAAGAGCGTGGAAGAGCTGCAGAAGGAGCTCAACGAGCTCCTTCGCGCTCAGTTCGGGTTGCGTATGCAGAAGGCCACGCAGCAATTGACCAACACGTCGGAACTGCGCAAGACCCGCCGGAGCATCGCGCGAGTGCGCACGATCATGAGAGAGAAGGTGAAGCAGGCATGAGCGAGTCGACCGCACAGGAAGGCGTCCGCCGCCGGCTGACCGGCCGGGTGACCAGCGACAAGATGGACAAGACGGTGACCGTCCTCGTCGAGCGCAAGATCAAGCACCCGCTGTACGGAAAGTACGTCGGACGCTCCAAGAAGTACCACGTCCACGACGAGAACAACGAGTTCCATCCCGGGGACCTGGTATTGATCGAGGAGTGCCGGCCATTGTCGAGAACCAAGGCCTGGCGCGTGGTGAAGCTGGTGGAGAAAGCCCGCGAGGTGTGAGCCAGAGGCTTGCGCTTCCACGCAGCGGCAGTTAAACTACTCCGCTTTTCGAGATTCGCCCGGGCGCTGGGCCGCGCAAGCGTTGCGGCAATGCGCCCGGATCACCTCGAGAAATCGAGGCCCCCTCACCCAACGGGTTCCAAAACTGGCCGCTTGCGGGTCTTCCCTGGCGGAGAAGTTGGAGAAAAAGAAATGATCCAGATGGAAAGCATGCTGGACGTCGCCGACAACACCGGCGCACGCTCAGTGATGTGTATCAAGGTATTGGGCGGTTCCAAACGCCGTTATGCGGGCATTGGCGACGTCATCAAGGTCAGCGTGAAGGATGCCGCGCCCCGCGGCCGTGTGAAGAAAGGAGAGATCTACAACGCCGTGGTGGTGCGAACCACCAAGGGCGTGCGGCGCCAGGACGGCTCTCTGCTCAAGTTCGACACGAACGCCGCGGTGCTGCTGAACAACAAGCTGGAGCCCATCGGCACGCGCATTTTCGGACCCGTCACCCGCGAGCTGCGGACCGAGCGATTCATGAAGATCGTGTCGCTCGCGCCCGAAGTGTTGTGACGCTGCGGGTCGCCGAGAGCAGAGGAACGCAATGCGAAAGATCAAGAAGGGCGACGAGGTGATCGTCACCACCGGCAAGGACAAGGGCAAGCGGGGAACCGTGCTGCGCGTGGTCGATGCCGAGCACGTGGTCGTGGAGGGCGCGAACGTCGCGAAGAAGCACCTGCGCCCCAATCCCATGAAAGGGCAGACCGGCGGCATCATCGACCGGGAGATGCCCCTTCACGTGTCCAACGTGGCGATCTTCAATCCATCCACCAAGATGGGTGACCGGGTGGGCATCAAGGTGTTGGACGACGGGCGCCGCGTTCGCGTGTTCCGGTCCAACGGCGAGATGATCGACGTTTGAGGGCATGGTAGATGGCACGCCTGCAGGAACACTATCGAAGCACCGTCGTTCCCGAACTGACGAAGAGGTTCGGCTACAAGTCGGTGATGGAGGTGCCGCGCCTCCAGAAGATCGTACTCAACATGGGTGTGGGGGAGGCGGTCGGAGACAAGAAGATCATGGACAACGCAGTCGCCGATCTGCAGAAGATCGCCGGCCAGAAGCCCATGGTGACAGTGGCACGCAAGTCGATCGCCACCTTCAAGATCCGTCAGGGCTACCCCGTCGGCTGCATGGTCACCCTGCGTGGCCAGCGCATGTTCGAGTTTCTCGACCGCCTCGTCGCGATTGCGATTCCGCGGATCCGCGACTTCCGCGGCATCCCGGCCCGATCCTTCGACGGTCGCGGCAATTTCAACATGGGGGTGAAGGAGCAGATCATTTTCCCGGAGATCGAGTACGACAAGATCGACGCGCTCCGGGGGATGAACATCACCATCGCCACCACTGCGAAGACCGACGACGAGGCGCGTGCGCTGCTGTCGGCCTTCAACTTTCCGTTCAGACATTGAGGTCGCAATGGCCAAGCTTGCACTGATCAACCGCGAGCAGAAACGACGCGAGACCGTGAAGAAGTTCGCCGCGAAGCGCGCGGAGCTCGCAGCAGTCATCGCCAACACCAAGCTCTCGGACGAGGAGCGAGACGAGGCGCGGGCACAGCTGCAGAAGCTGCCGCGCAACGCGAGTCCCGTGCGTCTGCGCAACCGTTGCACGCTGACCGGGCGGCCCCGCGGCGTGTTTCGCAAGTTCGGCCTGGCGCGCAACAAGCTGCGCGAGATCGCCATGCGTGGCGAGATCCCGGGTGTGATCAAGGCCAGCTGGTAGGCGAAGCGGAGAGGAATAGCAGATGAGCATGACTGATCCGATTGCCGACATGCTGACGCGGATCCGCAACGCGCAGATGTCCGAGCGGACCACCGTGGCAATGCCGTGCAGCAAGGTCAAGGTCGCCATCGCCGAGGTCCTGAAGGACGAGGGTTACATCGAGGACTTCAAGGTGGTGGCCGACGGCGCAAAGAGTACGCTGGAGATCGGCTTGAAGTATTACGCGGGACGTCCCGTGATCGAGAAGATCGAACGCGTGAGTCGTCCGGGGCTGCGCATCTACAAGGGTAGCAGAGAGATTCCGCAGGTGATGAACGGGTTGGGCATCGCCATCGTCTCTACCTCGCGCGGCGTGATGACCGACCGCAAGGCGCGCAGCAGTGGAGTCGGCGGCGAAGTGCTTTGCATCGTGGCTTGAGGCCGGACATTCGCGGCGGAACGGTTAAAGGAAGCAACTGAACATGTCCAGGATCGGAAAACTCCCCGTCCAGTTACCTGCGGGAGTGGATGTGACGGTCGATGCCGGCGAGGTCTCAGTCAAGGGGCCACTCGGCACGATGACCCGGCGGATGCCGCCCGAAGTGACGTTCCAACGGGAGGGATCGGAGATCTCGGTGCAGCAGGCCGAGGAGACCAACCGTGCCAACGCCATGTCCGGAACCGTGCGTGCGGTGCTGGCGAACATGGTGGTCGGCGTGTCGAAGGGCTTCGAGCGCAAGCTCACCCTCGTCGGGGTCGGCTACCGGGCCCAGGCCCAGGGTGACAAGCTGAACCTTTCGCTCGGTTTCTCGCATCCCGTCGTGCATGCCATGCCGACGGGGGTGAAGGTCGAGACGCCCACGCAGACCGAGATCGTCCTGAAGGGCATGGACAAGCAGCAGGTCGGGCAGGTGGCGGCGGAGATCCGCGCCTATCGGCCGCCGGAGCCCTACAAGGGCAAGGGCGTCCGGTACGCGGACGAGGTCGTCGTGCTCAAGGAAACGAAGAAGAAGTAAGCGAGGCGAGCCATGAAGCAGAAAAAGGTGGCGCGGCTGCGCCGCGCGCGGCAGACGCGGGTCAAGATCTCTCAGCTTCGTGCCGTGCGCCTGGCGGTACATCGCTCCAATTCGCACATCTATGCGCAGGTGATCGACGCAACGGGCAGCACGGTGATCGCCTCGGCGTCGTCCCTCGACAAGGACCTGCGTGAGTCGGTGACCAACGGCGGGAACATCCAGGCTGCGACTGCGGTGGGCAAGCGGATCGCGGAGAAAGCGCGCGAGAAGGGCATCGAGACGGTGGCGTTCGACCGCGCCGGTTACAAGTACCACGGCCGGGTGAAGGCGTTGGCGGACGCCGCTCGCGAAGCCGGTCTGAAGTTCTGAGGATAGAGCGATGGCGAAAGCACCCCAGTCGGAAGAGCGCGGAGACGGACTGCGCGAAAAGATGGTGGCCGTGAACCGGGTCACCAAGGTGGTCAAGGGCGGACGTATCCTCGGCTTCGCTGCGTTGACGGTCGTGGGCGACGGCGATGGCGGCATCGGCATGGGCAAGGGCAAGGCACGCGAAGTCCCGGTCGCCGTTCAGAAGGCGATGGAGGAGGCGCGCCGCAGGATGGTGCGCATCAGCCTCAAGAGCGGCACGCTGCATCACGCGGTGATCGGCGAGCACGGCTCCGCGAAGGTCTTGATCCAGCCTGCATCCGACGGTACCGGCATCATCGCCGGAGGGGCGATGCGCGCGGTGTTCGAAGTGATGGGTGTGCAGAACGTGCTCGCCAAGTGCTTCGGTTCCTCGAATCCCTATAACGTTGTGCGGGCGACGATCAATGCCCTCGAATCGATGAGCACCCCGTCCGAAATTGCCGCCAAGCGCGGCAAGTCGGTCGAAGAGATCATGGGTTGACCGGAAGATGGCAAAGAACTCGCAAGACAAGACGTTGAAAGTCACCTTGGTGCGCAGCCTGATCAACACCGAGGCCAGCCACCGGGCGACCGTGCGCGGGCTGGGCCTGCGCCGGTTGAACCACTGCGTGACCGTGGAGGACACGCCCGCGGTTCGCGGGATGATCAACAAGGTGTCGTACCTGTTGAAGTGCGAGGGTTGAGATGCGTCTGAACACGATCAAGCCCGCCGCCGGAGCGAAGCATGCGCGCAAGCGCGTCGGTCGCGGCATCGGCAGCGGTCACGGCAAGACGGGTGGTCGCGGTCACAAGGGGCAGAAGGCGCGTGCCGGGGGCTTCCACAAGGTGGGTTTCGAGGGCGGCCAGATGCCCCTGCAGCGGCGCCTGCCCAAGCGCGGCTTCCTGTCGCTGACCCAGGGTTTGACGGCCGAGGTGAGGCTGAGCGCATTCAACAGCCTGCCCGGAGACGCGTTCGACCTGGCGAGCCTGAAGGCCACCGGCATCGTGCCGCGCGACGCGCTGGCTGCGAAGGTGATCCTGGCCGGCAAGATCGAACGTGCGGTGCGCCTCAAGGGCATCGGCGTGACCAAAGGTGCGCGCGCTGCCATCGAGGCGGCCGGCGGCAGCATCGAGATCGAGGGCTGAGGCCCCGGGACCGGTAGAAGAACTTGGCAAACGAAAACATCAGCCGTGGCGCAGGGAAGTTCGCCGATCTGAAGAGACGGCTGCTGTTCCTGCTGGGGGCGCTGATCGTCTACCGCATCGGGACGCACGTGCCGGTTCCTGGGATCGATCCCGCCCAGCTCGCCGAGTTGTTCCGCTCGCAGCGCGGCGGCATCCTGGACATGTTCAACATGTTCTCGGGAGGGGCGCTCTCGCGCTTCTCGATCTTCGCCCTGGGCATCATGCCGTACATCTCGGCCTCCATCATCATGCAGTTGCTGACGGTGGTGTCGCCGACGCTCGAGGCGCTCAAGAAGGAGGGAGAGTCCGGCCGGCGCAAGATCACGCAGTACACGCGCTACGGCACGCTGGGACTCGCTACGTTCCAAGGCTTGGGCATCGCGATCGCGCTTGAGGGTCAGCAGGGGCTGGTGATCGAGCCCGGGCTCATCTTCCGCCTGACGACCGTCGTCACGTTGGTCACCGGCACCATGTTCCTGATGTGGCTCGGCGAACAGATCACGGAGCGCGGCATCGGCAACGGCATCTCGCTGATCATCTTTGCCGGCATCGCGGCCGGGTTGCCGATGGCGATCGGCGGCACACTGGAGCTGGTGCGCACCGGTGCATTCGCGATCCCGACGGTCCTGCTGCTGTTCGTGGGGGCGATTCTGGTCACGGCACTCGTGGTCTTCGTGGAGAACGGGCAGCGTCGTATCCCGGTTCACTATGCCAAGAGGCAGGTGGGACGCAAGGTGTTCGGGGGCCAAACCTCGTTTCTCCCTCTGAAGTTGAACATGTCGGGTGTGATTCCCCCGATCTTCGCCTCGAGCCTGATCCTGTTCCCGGCCACGCTCGCGGGGTGGTTCGGCACGAGCGAAAATGCGACCTGGCTGCGCGACCTCTCGGGCATGCTCTCGCCGGGCCAACCGATCTACGTCGCGCTGTATGCCTCGGCCATCGTGTTCTTCTGCTACTTCTACACTGCCTTGGTGTTCAATCCGAAGGAGACCGCCGAGAACCTCAAGAAGAGCGGGGCCTACGTGCCGGGCATCCGACCTGGGGAGCAGACTGCGCGCTACGTCGAGAAGATCATTCTGCGACTGACGCTGACCGGTGCGATCTACGTGACGTTGGTGTGTCTGCTGCCGGAGTTTCTGATCGTGAAATGGAACGTGCCGTTCTACTTCGGCGGCACGTCGCTGCTTATCATCGTGGTCGTGACCATGGACTTCATGGCCCAGGTCAAGGCCTACATCATGTCGCACCAGTACGAGAGTCTTCTGAAGAAAGCCAATTTCAAGGGGGGCGGACCGCTCCCGACGCGATAGGGCATGTCCAAGGAAGACACCATTCAGATGCAGGGGGAGATCCTGGAGACCCTGCCTAATGCAACCTTCAGGGTAAAGCTAGAGAACGGGCACGTCGTGCTCGGGCACATTTCCGGAAAGATGCGCATGCACTACATACGCATTCTGCCGGGGGACAAGGTAACCGTGGAACTGACACCCTACGACCTGAGTCGCGGGCGGATCGTGTTCCGCGCGAAGTAAACGGTCCGTGCAGAAGCGGCCGTCAATGGAGGCGGGAAAATGAGAGTACAGGCTTCGGTGAAGAAGCTGTGCCGGAACTGCAAGATCATCCGGCGCAATCGGGTGGTGCGGATCATCTGCACCGATCCTCGTCACAAGCAGCGTCAGGGCTGAGCCCGTCGCAAGCGGATAGAACAGTTCAAGGATTGCTATGGCACGGATCGCCGGCGTCAATATCCCCAACCACCAGCACGCCGAGATCGCCCTGACGGCGATTTACGGCATCGGCCGCACCACCGCGCGCAAGCTGTGCGAGGCGGCCGGAATTCTCGCGTCGACCAAGATCAAGGATCTGTCGGACGGGGAGATGGACAAGCTCCGCGACCAGGTGACCCGGCTCACGGTGGAGGGTGATCTGCGCCGCGAGGTGTCGATGAACATCAAGCGGTTGATGGATCTCAACTGCTATCGGGGCACGCGGCATCGTCGTGGCCTGCCGGTGCGCGGACAGCGCACCCGTACCAATGCGCGCACCCGGAAGGGGCCGCGCAAGGCCGCCATCAAGGCCGGCGGCACACCGGGCAAGTGATGGTGCACCAGGCAGCTATTCGAGGTTGCAGGAACCGCAAGGATTGATCAGACATGGCTAAAGCTCCAACTCGAGTGCGGAAGAAGGTGAAGAAGAACGTGGCCGAAGGTATCGCCCACGTCCACGCCTCCTTCAACAACACGATCATCACGATTACCGACCGCCAGGGGAACGCACTCGCCTGGGCGACCTCGGGCAGCTCAGGCTTCAAGGGCTCTCGCAAGAGCACGCCCTTCGCAGCTCAGGTTGCCGCGGAGCAGGCCGGTCGCCAGGCGCAGGAATGCGGGGTCAAGAACCTGGAAGTCCGCATCAAGGGACCGGGGCCCGGTCGCGAATCCGCCGTGCGCGCCCTCAATGCCGTTGGCTTCAAGATCACCAGCATTTCCGACGTGACACCGGTCCCGCACAACGGCTGCCGCCCGCCGAAGAAGCGGCGCATCTGACGAGGAATATCAGTCATGGCAAGAAATCTCGATGCTAAGTGCCGCCAGTGTCGTCGCGAAGGCGAGAAGCTGTTCCTGAAGGGCGAGAAGTGCTTCACCGACAAGTGCCCGGTCGAGCGCCGCAGCTATCCTCCGGGACAGCACGGTCAGAAACAGTCACGTCCATCCGGCTACGCGACGCAGCTGCGCGAGAAGCAGAAGGTCCGTCGCATCTACGGTGTGCTCGAGGGGCAGTTCCGTCGCGTGTATGCGGAGGCGGACCGGCGCAAGGGCGTCACCGGCGAGAATCTGCTGCAGATTCTCGAGAGCAGGCTGGACACGGTCGTCTATCGCATGGGATTTGGCGCATCGCGCTCCGAGGCGCGACAGGTGGTTCGCCACAACTCCATCCTGGTGAACGGACGGCGGGTCAACATCCCCTCGTTCCAACTGCGCCAGGGTGACGTGGTCGAGGTTGCGGAGGGCGCGAAGAGCCAGCTGCGCATCAAGGCTGCCGTCGAAGCGGCCGAGCAGCGGGGATTCCCGGAGTGGATCGAAGTCGACGGGAAGGCGATGAAGGGAACGTTCAAGGCGATGCCGCAGCGTTCGGACCTGCCCGCGAATATCAACGAATCCCTGGTGGTGGAGTTGTATTCGAAGTAAGGCAGCGGTTCGCGGCCGCCAGGGCGGTCGCTCGCCGGGCGATCCTGTCCGGCTCCGTGATCGGCGCGGAACATTCTCTCCTTACAGAGGCTTTACCCTATGCAAAGCAGCACTTTACTCAAGCCGCGTATCGTCGATGTGCAGAGCGTCGGGCCGTTCCACGCGCGCATCACGATGGAGCCGTTCGAGCGCGGCTATGGCCACACGCTGGGCAACGCATTGCGCCGGATCCTGCTGTCCTCCTTGCCGGGCTATGCGCCCACCGAGGTGAAGATCAGCGGCGTGCTGCACGAGTATTCGACGATCGACGGTGTCCAGGAGGACGTGGTCGACCTGCTGTTGAACCTGAAAGGCATCGTACTCAAGCTGCACAACCGTGACGAGGTCACGCTCAATCTGAAGAAGCAGGGTGAGAGCGTCGTGACCGCCGGCGATATCGAAGGCACGCACGACGTCGAGATCATCAACCCGTCGCACGTGATCGCTCATCTGGCGCCGGGCGGCAAGCTCGACATGCAGATCAAGGTCGAACAGGGACGCGGCTACGTGCCGGCGTCCGTTCACGCGGGGGCCTCGGAATCCCGGCCGATCGGCAGCATCGTTCTGGACGCTTCGTTCAGCCCGGTGAAGCGCGTCAGCTACGCGGTGGAAAGCGCGCGCGTGGAGCAGCGCACCGATCTCGACAAGCTGGTGGTGGACGTCGAAACCAATGGCGTCATCGAGCCGGAAGAAGCGATCCGATACGCAGCCCGGGTGCTCGTGGATCAACTCATGATGTTCGCGGACCTGAAGGGCACGCCGGTGCAGGCAGAGCAGTCGAAGACGCCGCCGGTCGATCCCATCCTGCTGCGCCCGGTGGACGACCTCGAGCTCACGGTCCGTTCGGCCAACTGCCTCAAGGCAGAGAACATCTACTACATCGGCGACCTGATTCAGCGGACCGAGACCGAGCTGCTCAAGACGCCGAACCTGGGCCGCAAGTCGCTCAACGAGATCAAGGAAGTCCTTGCATCGCGCGGGCTGACGCTCGGTATGAAGCTGGAGAACTGGCCGCCCGTGGGGCTGGAGCGAGCCCTGGAGAAATGACGTCGCCGGCTTCGCGTGAATGCGAAGCTGCGGCTCGACAGTCTGCAAGAGGAAGAAGATGCGTCACCGTCACGGACTTCGTAAGCTGAACCGCACCAGCAGCCATCGTCAGGCGATGCTGCGCAACATGACCAACTCGCTGCTGCGGCACGAGGTGATCAAGACCACGCTGCCCAAGGCGAAGGAATTGCGTCGCGTGGCCGAGCCGATCATCAACCTGGGCAAGAGCCCCAGCCTGTCCAATCGCCGGCTAGCGTTCTCCCGCCTGCGCGACCGCGAGATGGTGTCCAAGCTCTTCGACGAGCTGGGCCCCCGATTCGCCAAGCGCAACGGCGGTTATCTGCGCATCCTCAAATTCGGCTTCCGACTCGGCGACAATGCCCCGATGGCCCTGGTCGAGCTGATGGACAGGCCGGAAACGAACGAGTCGGCAGAAAGCAAGCAATAGGGAGCAGGCATCCCTCGACGCATCCGGGCAGCCAGCCGGGGCGTCGCGGCGACGCGCACCAGGCAATGAGCAGAGGGGCCGGCATCCGCCGGCCCTTTGCGTTGCTGCGGACCTGCGCAGCAGCATCGGCGTGGAGTCTGCGAACGATGCCACGACTTGACGGAGGAGGTCGTCCGCTCCTTGGGTGATTTAGCGGATCGTGGCAGACGCACTTGCTTCATCGCACGCGAGATCCGGCTCTTTAGCCGAGCCGGGTGCGGTGCTATTCAGGCTGCTGCGGCGCGTGCATGCGCTCGGCGCAGGATGGCGGCCAGGTAGCGGCCGGTGGCGCTGGCGGGGTCTGCCGCCACCGCCTCGGGCGTGCCCTGGGCGACCACGGTCCCGCCCCGGTCTCCGCCGTCGGGGCCGAGGTCGACGACCCAGTCCGCCGTCTTGATCACGTCCAGGTTGTGCTCGATCACGACGACCGTGTTGCCATGGTCGCGGAGCTGTTGCAGCACATGCAGCAGGAGTGCGATGTCCTGGAAATGCAAGCCCGTCGTCGGCTCGTCGAGGATGTACAGGGTGCGTCCGGTATCGCGCTTGGACAATTCGAGCGCCAGTTTGACCCGCTGGGCCTCGCCTCCGGAGAGCGTGATCGCACTCTGTCCGAGCGTGATGTACCCCAGCCCCACATCGAGCAAGGTCCGCAGCTTGCGCGCCACCGCCGGCACGGCGCCGAAGAACTCGTGGGCCTGATCGACAGTCATCGTCAGAATTTCGTGGATGTTGCGTCCCTTGTACTGGATCTCGAGGGTTTCGCGGTTGTACCGGCGGCCGTGGCAGACGTCGCAGGCGACGTAGATGTCCGGCAGGAAGTGCATCTCCACCTTGAGGACTCCATCGCCCTGACAGGCTTCGCAGCGGCCGCCCTTCACGTTGAACGAGAACCGCCCCGGACCATATCCTCGTTCTCGCGCGAGGGGCACGCCGGCGAACAGATCCCGAACCGGAGTGAACACGCCGGTGTAGGTCGCCGGGTTCGAGCGCGGCGTGCGTCCGATGGGGCTCTGGTCGACGTTGACGACTTTGTCGAACAGGAACAGGCCATCGATGTCTCCATAGGGGGCGGGTTCGGCTGCGCTGCCATACAGACGCTGTGCCAGGGCACGGTAGAGCGTGTCGTTGATCAACGTCGACTTGCCGGATCCGGAGACACCGGTGACGCAGGTCAGCAGGCCCGCAGGCAGGCGCAGCTCGACGTCCTTCAGGTTGTTGCCACTCGCCGCGGACAGGGTCAGCCACTGGTCTGGTGCCGGGGCCTTGCGCTGCGTCGGGACCGCGATGGCACGTGCGCCGGACAGGTACTGGCCGGTAAGCGATTGCGTGCTGGCGGCAATCTCCCGCGGCGTCCCGGCGGCGACGATGCGTCCGCCGTGTTCGCCGGCCCCCGGCCCCATGTCCACCAGGAAATCCGCCGCTTCCATGGCATCCTGGTCGTGCTCGACCACGATCACGGAATTGCCCAGATCGCGCAGCCGCGCGAGCGTGGCCAGCAGCCTGTCGTTGTCGCGCTGATGCAGGCCGATGGATGGTTCGTCCAGCACGTACATTACCCCGGTCAGACCCGATCCGATCTGGCTGGCGAGCCGGATGCGCTGTGCTTCTCCGCCTGAGAGCGACTGCGCCGAGCGATCCAGGGTCAGATATCCCAGCCCGACGTCATTGAGAAAGCGCAGGCGGTTCTCGATTTCGCGCACGATCTTCTCGGCGATTGCCAGACGCGCGCCTCCCAGTTGCAGGCTGCCGAGTGCAGCCTGGGCCTCGCGCAGCGGCAGGCTGCTCAAGCCGAAGATCGTGTGCTCGTCGACGTAGACGTGGCGCGCCTCCCGGCGCAGGCGGGTGCCTTCGCATTCGGGGCAGGGCGAGGTGTTGAGGTACTTCCCCAGCTCCTCGCGCACGGCGGCGGATTCGGTTTCTCGGAAGCGCCTCTGCAGGTTGGGGACGATGCCCTCGAAGGCGTGTTCGCGCTGCTGCCGGCTGCCGCGCTCCCCGGCATAGCTGAAGCGGATCTTGTCGCGACCCGAGCCGTTGAGCACGATGTCCTGGATCGTGGGCGGCAGCAAGGCGAACGGCGTGTCCACGTCGAAGCCGTAGTGCTGTGCCAGGCTCTGCAGCATCTGGAAGTAGAACTGGTTGCGCCGATCCCAGCCGTGGATCGCGCCGGAGGCCAGCGACAGATCGGGAAAGGCAACGATCCGCTTCGGATCGAAGAACGTGATCTCACCCAGGCCTTCGCATCGCGGGCAGGCGCCGACTGGATTGTTGAACGAGAACAGGCGCGGCTCCAGTTCGGGGAGCGAGTAACCGCACACCGGGCAGGCGAAGCGTGCGGAGAAGACGTGCTCGCGGCCGCTGTCCATTTCCACCGCGATGGCACGCCCGTCGGCATGACGCAGCGCCGTCTCGAACGATTCGGCCAGCCGTTGACGCGCGTCCGCGCGCACCTTGAGGCGATCGACGACCACTTCGACCGTGTGCTTCTTGTTCCTGGCCAGCTTCGGTCCGTTGTCCAGCTCGTAGACCTTTCCGTCGATGCGCACGCGCACGAATCCCTGCGCGCGCAGATCCTCGATCAGATCATGCTGCTCGCCCTTGCGGCCCACCACGAGCGGCGAGAGGATCATCAGCCGCGTTTCCTGGGGCAGTTCGAGTACGTGGTCGACCATCTGCGACACGCTCTGGGCGGCCAGCGCATTGCCGTGTTCCGGGCAGCGCGGTTCACCCACGCGTGCGAACAGCAGGCGCAGGTAGTCGTGGATCTCGGTGACGGTGCCCACGGTCGAGCGCGGGTTATGGCTGCCCGCCTTCTGTTCGATGGCGATGGCCGGCGACAACCCCTCGATCAGGTCCACGTCCGGCTTTTCCATCAGTTGCAGGAACTGCCGGGCGTAGGCGGACAACGACTCGACGTACCTGCGCTGACCTTCCGCGTACAGGGTGTCGAAAGCCAACGAGGATTTTCCTGAACCGGACAGGCCGGTGATCACGACCAGGCGGTTGCGCGGCAGGTCGACGTCGATGTTCTTGAGGTTGTGCGTGCGCGCACCGCGGATGCGGATGAACTCCATAGACGGCAGGGGCAAACTGCTAATATAGCGCACCGCGCAAGCGATCCCAATTCACCCGCCCCCCGTCCAGGATGTCCGACGCCCAACGCATGACCCCGCTCGAATTGCGCGCAAGCTTCGGGCTGGCCAGCATCTTCGGGCTGCGCATGCTGGGCATGTTCATCATCCTCCCGGTGTTCGCCCTGTACGCCGAGCGGCTGCCCGGCGGGCACGACCACACGCTGGTGGGCATCGCTCTTGGAGCATACGGGCTGACCCAAGCGCTGCTGCAGGTGCCGTTCGGCACCCTGTCCGATCGGTGGGGTCGCAAGCCCACGATCTATGCGGGATTGGTCATTTTCGCGTGCGGGAGCTTCATTGCAGCGTTCGCGCAGGACATCTACCTGGTCATCCTGGGCCGCATCGTGCAGGGAGCGGGTGCGGTCTCGGCGGCGGTGATTGCGCTGACCGCCGACCTCACGCGCGAGAGCCAGCGGTCCAAGGCGATGGCGGTCATCGGCATCACCATCGGCGCCACTTTTGGCCTGTCGATGATCGCCGGGCCGGTGCTCGGCCGCTCCATCGGCGTTCCCGGCATCTTCGCAATGACCGGCGTGCTGGCGTTGGCCGCCATCGCCGTGGTCCGCTGGCTGGTGCCCGATCCGGTCGCAACCCTTCCCCATGCCGCCGAGCGCCTGCACTGGATCCAGATCCTGCGGCACCGCGACCTGGTGCGCCTCAACCTCGGCATCTTCGTCCTGCACGCGGTGCTGATGGCGTTGTTCGTCGTGGTGCCGTTCGCGCTGCGCGACGCGGGACTGGAAAGTGCAGGTCACTGGAAGGTCTACCTCCCGGTCATGGTGGGGTCCGTGCTGTTGATGCTGCCCTTGATCGTCGCCTCCGAGCGTCAAGGCCGGCACAAGGAGATGTTCCTGCTGGCCGTGGCGGTGCTGCTCGCGGCGCAGGTGCTATTCGGGATGCTGCCTGATTCGCTGGCAGCGCTGTCGATTGCGCTGCTGGTCTTCTTCACGGCCTTCAACTATCTCGAGGCGAGCCTGCCCGCGCTGGTGTCGCGCCTGGCACCGCCGCAGGCGAAGGGCGCGGCAGCAGGGGTCTACAGCAGTGTGCAATTCCTCGGAGCGTTCATCGGGGCCACCGCGGGCGGGGCGATCTCGCACCATCTGGGACCCACCGCCGTGTTCGTGGTCTGTGGTATCTTGACATTGTCATGGCTGGTCGCGGCGCGGGGCATGCATACCCCGGACCGTCTGGGGACGCGCACCTATCCCCTGCCGCAGATGGACGAGCGGCACGCGCAGGGGCTGTCGCGCGAACTTGCCCAGGCTCCGGGGGTGCGCGAGGCGCGCGTGCTGGCCGGGGAGCGGGTGGCGCGCCTGATCGTGGATATCGCGCGCTTCGACGAGCAACACGTGCTACGGCTCATTTCCGGGGAGATTCGCTAAATGGCATCGGTAAACAAGGTCATCCTAATCGGCAATCTCGGACGCGACCCCGAGGTACGCTATCTGCCCAGTGGCGAAGCAGTCGCCAACTTCAGCATCGCGACCACCGAAAAGTGGAAGGACAAATCCGGCGAGATGCAGGAGCAGACCGAATGGCACCGCATCTCCTTCTTCGGGAGGCAGGCGGAGATCTGCGGCGAGTACCTGCGCAAGGGCAGTCCGGTGTACGTCGAGGGTAGGCTGCAGACGCGCAAGTACACCGACAAGGAGGGCGTCGAGAGGCAAGTCACCGAGATTCGGGGAGACCGCATGCAGATGCTGGGGTCGCGCGGAGGTGGGAGCGGCGGCGCCAGCGCAGAGATGCGCGAGGCCGACTACTCGTCCGAATCCTCCGCACCGTCTGGACGCAAGCCGGCAGCGACCGCACCCTCGAAGAAGACGAGCAACTTCGACGATCTGGACGACGACATCCCGTTCTGATTCCGCGTTTGCAGGCCCGGCGCGCGCCCCGCCCGGTCGCGCTCGCTCACCGGCGGGACTGCCCCGGCAGCCGGCGCTGGGCGCGCGACGCCTGTGGCGGACAGAAGGCGGGAATCGCGGCAAGCCGTGTCTCGAGCAGATCGACGAGTCGTCGCACCTTCGCAGACTGCTGGGCCCCGGGCATGTACAGCGCGTGGATGGTCAGGGGGGTCGGTTCGAACCCGGTGAGGATGCGTCGGACGCGCCCTTTCTGGATGTCGTCGAAGTAGATCCACAGTGGTCCGACCGCGATGCCGTTGCCCGCCAGCACGGCATGGCGGATGGCTTGCAGGTTGTTCGCCCGGAAGTTGCCGCTCACCTGCACCCTGAGTTCCCCCTCCGGACCTGCGAAGCGCCAGTGGCCGTGCGGCGAGAGCAGGTTGTTGACGATGCACCGGTGCGCGCTGAGCCCCTGCGGCGTGCGCGGCTCCCCGTTTGCGCGCAGATAGGCCGGCGAGGCGAGGCAGATCTGCGGACTGACGCCGATGCGGCGCGCCACGAGGCGCGAATCCGGCAGTGGCCCGAAGCGTACCGAGACGTCGATGCCCTCTTCCATCACGTCCAGCCAGCGATCGTTGAGCAACAGGTCCACCGTCAGGTGGGCGTTCTCCCCGGCCAGTTCGAGCAGCATCGGCGCCAGATAAGCCTGCCCGAACGCCACCGGGCAGCTGACACGCAGCACGCCGGAGAGGGATTCGCTGCGGGTCGTGATGTCGGTGTGCAGCGAATCGGCCTCATCGACCAGTCGCTTCGACCGCTGGTACAACGCCTGTCCGGCGTCGGTCAGCCTGAGTCCGCTCGCGCTGCGATCGAACAGCCGCGCGTGCAGATGCGTCTCGAGCTGGGCAATCTGCTTGCTCACCGTCGGTTGTGTCACCGCGTTCTCACGCGCCGCGGCGGAAAAGCTGCCGATTTCCGTGACGCGCACGAACAGGCGCAAGTGATTCAGCAGGTCCATGCGCATAGCCTAGCGTGAATGGATACCCCACGCCCGAACGCAATAGCACCGGGCGCCTCATAGACGCATGTGCATGGCCGGCATGCCACTTCGGGGATACCCGTGCTGCCGTTGCGCGACTATGCTCGGACACGAGCCGTGCGGCAGACGAGATCCGGTAGCGGCCGGGGGTGCGGGTCGTCCGTGCATCAGGCCCAACAAGATCGAGGAGCGAGCCATGAAACTGTACGAGCTGCAACACAAGAGCGGTCTGGACAGCCTGACGCGGACCGAGCGGGCGGATCCGAGGCCTGGTCCGGGGCAGATCCTCGTCGCCGTGAAGGCGTGCTCGTTGAACTACCGCGACCTGCTCGTTGCGCAGGGCGCGTATGGTGCACCTCCGCCACTGGGACGCATTCCGCTGTCGGACGGCGCGGGGGACGTGGTCGAGATCGGCGCAGGGGTGACGCGGGTGAAGGTCGGCGACCGCGTCGCCGGCATCTTCATGCAGGGCTGGACCGGTGGAGGCGTGACCGCGGAGGTCGCCTCGACGGCACTGGGTGGTGCCATCGACGGCATGCTGGCGCAGTACGTCGTGCTGAGCGAGCAGGGCGTGGTGAAGGTGCCTGCACACCTTTCCTACGAAGAGGCTGCGACGCTGCCCTGCGCGGCGGTGACGGCATGGAACGCACTGGTGTGCCACGGCCGCGTCAAGGCGGGCGACGTGGTCGTGCTGCAGGGAACCGGCGGCGTGTCGCTGTTCGCGCTGCAGTTCGCCAGAATGCATGGTGCCCGCTGCATCATCACCTCCAGCAGCGACGAGAAACTGGAGCTGGCGCGTGACATGGGTGCCGACGAGACCATCAATTACCGGCGCGATCCCGACTGGGGCGAGGCGGTGCTCGCTGCGACCGGCGGTCGAGGTGCCGACATCGTCGTCGAGGTGGGCGGCGCCGGAACTCTCGAAAGATCGCTCGGCGCCGTGCGCACTGGCGGCAGCGTACAGCTCATCGGCGTGCTGACCGGTGTGGTGGGCCAGATCCCGACTGCGGCGATCCTGCGCCGCTCGATCACCGTGCAGGGCATCTACGTCGGCTCGCGCGAGATGTTCGAGGAGATGAACCGTGCGATCGAACTGCACGGCTTGCGCCCGCGCATCGACCGCCGCTTCGGCTTCGAGGAGGCGCGGGCCGCCTACGAGCACCTTGCCGGTGCGGGCCATGCGGGCAAGGTGGTGATTGCCCTGTAGCCCGTCGCTTTGCCGTTTTTCCCTTTTGCGCCACGGGTTTAAGGTGCGGGGGATTTGTGGCAAGATGCGTGGTCCAATCCTGATACAGCCACTCTTTCGTGACACGGATGCAGCGAGCGTTGGCCGCGTCCCGTCCCGAACTCTGCGAGCACGCCATGGGGCTTCGTAACGTATCTCTCGACGACAAGTACACGCTGCAGTCCGGGCGCATCTACATCACGGGCACCCAGGCCCTGGTGCGCCTGCCACTCATGCAGCACCTGCGCGACAAGGCCGACGGTTTCCACACCGGCGGTTACATCAGCGGCTACCGCGGTTCGCCGCTGGGTGGCTACGACCAGCAGCTGTGGGCCGCCAAGAAGCTGCTGAAGGAACACCATGTCGTGTTCCACCCCGGCGTGAACGAGGACCTGGCGGCCACCGCTTGCTGGGGCACGCAGCAGCTCGGCTTCCACGGGGAATCCAACTACGACGGCGTGTTCGCCATCTGGTACGGCAAGGGCCCCGGTGTGGACCGCACCGGCGACGCGTTCCGCCACGCGAACCTTGCCGGTTCGCATCCCCGTGGCGGTGTGCTCGCGCTGATGGGCGACGACCACACCTGCGAGTCGTCCACTACCGCGCACCAGAGCGAGTATGCGATGGTCGACGCAATGATCCCGGTGCTCAATCCGGCGGGAGTGCAGGAACTGCTCGACTACGGCATCTACGGCTGGGCGCTGTCACGCTATGCCGGTACCTGGGTCGGGCTGAAGTGCATGAAGGACGTGATCGATGCCTCCGGCTCGGTGGACGTGAGCCCGGAGCGGGTGCGCATCGTCGCGCCTCTCGACGTCGCGCTTCCCGAAGGCGGCCTCAACATCCGCTGGCCCGACGCACCGCTCGACCAGGAAGCGCGCTTGCATCGCTACAAACTCGACGCAGCGCGTGCCTTCGCGCGCGCGAACGGCCTCGATCGCACGGTGATCGATGCACCGCACGCCAGGTTGGGCATCGTCACCTGCGGCAAGTCCTACATGGACGTGCGACAGGCACTGCAGTACCTGGGACTCGACGAGCTCGAAGCGCAGCGCCTGGGCCTGCGCGTGTACAAGGTGGGCATGACCTTTCCGCTCGAGCCGCAGGGTATCCGCGCCTTCGCCCAGGGGCTGGACAAGATCGTCGTGGTCGAGGAGAAGCGCGGCCTGGTCGAATCGCAGCTCAAGGAGATCCTGTACGGCGTGGCCAACGCGCCGGTCGTCGTCGGCAAGGCCGACGAGCAGGGCGCGCTGCTGTTCCAGAGCAATGGCGCGCTCGATCCCAATCACATCGCCATCGAGATCGGGCGCCGCATCCTCGAGCGCGCCCACGACGCGCAGCTGGCGCAGCGGGTGGCCGAGCAGGAGCAGCTCGAGACGCGCGTGCCGGAGAAGCCGGCGATGGATCGCACGCCGTACTTCTGCTCCGGCTGTCCGCACAATACCGGCACGAGGGTGCCCGAAGGCAGCATTGCGCTCGCCGGCATCGGCTGTCACTTCATGTCCCAGTGGATGGACCGCAACACCGCCGGTTTCACGCAGATGGGCGGCGAGGGCGCGAGCTGGATGGGCGAGGCGCCCTTCGTCAAGACCAAGCACGTGTTCCAGAACATCGGCGACGGCACGTACTTCCACTCGGGTTTTCTTGCCGTGCGCGCCACCATTGCAGCCGGCATCAACGTCACCTACAAGATCCTGTACAACGATGCCGTGGCGATGACCGGCGGCCAGCACATCGACGGCAACCTCACGCCGCCGCAGATCGCCGCCGAACTGCTCGCCGAGGGCGTGAAGCGCGTTGCCGTGGTCACGGACGAGCCGGAGAAATACGAACCCGGATCGTTTCCCGCGTCCGTGTCGATTCACCACCGCGACGACTACGATCGCGTCCAGCGCGAGTTCCGCGAGATCGAGGGCACGAGCGCGATCATCTACGACCAGACCTGTGCCTCGGAGAAGCGGCGCCGGCGCAAGCGCAACGCGTATCCGGATCCGGCCAAGCGCGTCTTCATCAACGATCTGGTGTGCGAGGGCTGCGGCGACTGCGGCGTGCAGTCGAATTGCGTATCGGTCGCGCCGCTGGAGACCGAGTTCGGCCGCAAGCGTAGGATCGACCAGTCCTCCTGCAACAAGGACTACTCCTGCGTGAAGGGGTTTTGTCCCAGCTTCGTCACCGTGCACGGTGGCGGCGTGCGCCAGGGCACCGGCGCAGCGAAGGGATCCGATGCGGCCAAGGAGCCGGCGCTGTTTCCGGTGCTGCCCGAGCCCGTCCTGCCGCCGCTGGATGAACCGTACGGCATCCTGGTCACGGGAGTCGGCGGCACCGGCGTGGTCACCATCGGTGCCATCGTCGGGATGGCTGCGCACCTCGAGGAGCGCGGCTTCTCGAGCCTGGACATGGCCGGGCTGGCGCAGAAGGGCGGTGCAGTGTGGAGCCACCTGCAGATCGCCGGGCAGCCTGAGGACATCAAGACCGTGCGCCTGGGCTCTGGCGGCGCGCGTGCCGTGCTCGGCTGCGATCTGGTGGTGTCGGCCAGCCAGAAGACCATGGACACGGCTCGCGTCGGTACGCGGATGGTGGTCAACACGCATCAGCAGATGACCGGGGATTTCACGCGCAGTCCGAACTTCGTCTTTCCCACCCAGTCGCTGCGGCGTACGATCGACAAGGGTGTGGGCGAGGGCAACGCGACGTTCGTCGATGCCACCCGCGTGGCTACGGCGCTCATGGGCGACTCCATCGCCACGAACATGTTCATGCTCGGCTATGCCTATCAGAATGGCATGATTCCGGTCTCGGCTGCAGCCATCGAGAAGGCCATCGAACTCAATGGCGCTGCGGTGAAGATGAATCGGGCCGCGTTCCTCTGGGGACGCCGGATGGCGGTCGATCCCGCTGCGGTGGAGCGCCTGATCGCCCCGAAGATGCCTGTGGCGCAACCGGCGAAGCTCTCGCAGTCTCTGGACGAAATGGTCCAGCGGCGGGTGGAGTTCCTCACCGCCTACCAGGACGCGGCGTATGCCCAGCGCTATAGCGATCTGGTGGAGCGCGTGCGCCGCGAGGAGCAGGCCAGAGCCAAGGGCCTGACGGGACTGAGTGAGGCGGTCGCCCGCTATTACTTCAAGCTGATGGCCTACAAGGACGAGTACGAAGTCGCGCGCCTGTACGCGGACCCCGCCTTCACCGAGAAAGTCAGGGCGCAGTTCGATGGCGACTACCGGCTGCACTTTCATCTCGCCCCACCGCTGTTCTCCGGGCGTAACGAGAAGGGGGAATTGGTCAAGAAGGAGTATGGGCCGTGGATGTTCACCGCCTTCAAGCTCCTCGCCAGGTTGAAGTTCCTGCGCGGCGGCCCGCTCGACGTCTTCGGCCGCACCGCCGAGCGTCGCACCGAGCGGCGCCTGATCGAGGACTACGCCAGGCAGATCGACGAGATCGTCACTAGGCTCACGCCCGACAACCACGCGCTGGCCGTGCAGATTGCCTCGATTCCCGAAGAGATCCGCGGCTTCGGCCACGTGAAGGAACGCCACCTTCACGCGGCGAAGGCGAAGGAGGCGAAGCTGCTGGAGGCGTTCCGCGCCCCACAGGCGGCACGCGCAGCGGCATAAGTCCCCCGCCCTTGGCTCGGCGCTGCACGCGAATCATGCGAGCGCAGCCGATGCAAGAGAACGGCGCGGCGTGTCGTCCGAGCACAGCGCTGAATGCTCCCGGTGTGCGACGTGAGCGCGATCGAAGGATCTCGCCGTGGCGTCGCCAGGCGGTACGCTTCGAACTCGGCTGGTGATCAGCGCGTTGCCATCATGCGATCGCACGGTCGATGCCTGGTGCATCTTTGCCGGCACCCGACTACACTGCGCCCGTCCCTTCACCAGGAGTCGCGATGAATCTCGAGAAGGTCGTGTTCGGCTTCTTCATCCTGCTGGCCGCCACGCTCAACTTCGGTTTCGTGTGGGGTGACATCGACAATCCGGCGCATCATGATGCCTACGAACTGTTCGGCGCGCTGGTCGTCAGTCTCATCGCAACGGTCCTGAAATTCGGCGACCGTACGCAGATCGGGGCCGTACATCTCGCCACCAGCCTGGTCGCAGATCTGCAACTGATTGCCGCCGCCGTCGTCTGGGTGCTGGCTGCTCAAGACGGGATGGAGATGGGACCGGAGAGGATCGCCAGTGTCGTCTCGCTTACCGCCGGGGCGCTCCTCGCCAATCTGGTTTCGGTCACCATGCTCGTCGTCGAAACCATGATGTTGCGACGCTAGCGCCATTTCATGAACAGTGCCCTATTCGTGGCGCTGCGGCGCCTGCGCCTTCCGATCGTCCTGCTCATCTCGGTCTACGCCGTCGGAATGATCGGACTCGTTCTCATCCCGGGCGTGGACGAGCACGGTAACGCGTGGCGCATGAGCTTCTTCGATGCGTTCTACTTCATGAGCTACACCGCGAGCACGATCGGCTTCGGCGAGATTCCGCGCTCGTTCGGATATGCCCAGCGCCTGTGGGTCACCTTCGTGATCTACCTGTCGGTGCTCGGCTGGGCCTATGCGATCGCCCGCCTGCTCGCCTTGCTGCAGGACCGTGGCTTCCAGCACACCCTCGTGCAGCAACGCTTCGCGCAGGAAGTGCGGCACCTGCGTGAGCCGTTCTACCTGATCTGCGGATTCGGCGAGACGGGCATGCTGGTATGCAGGGCCCTGGATCGCATGGGCATGCGCTTCGTGGTCATCGACGTGCGCGACGATCGCGTCGCCGAGGTGGACCTGCAGGGCTTTCAGGTGGACACGCCGGCCTTTGCCGCCGACGCCCGCTTCCCCGCCAATCTGGTGCTGGCCGGGCTGAAGGACGAGTCGTGCAAGGGCGTGCTCGCGCTCACCAGCGACGACAGCGCCAACCTCGCGGTGGCGATGGCGGGGAAACTGCTGCACCCGGGCATCACCGTCATCTGCCGGGCAATGAACCGCTCGGTGGCCGACAACATGGCCTCGTTCGGCACCGACCACATCGTCAATCCGTTCGAGACGTTCGCCGACTATTTGTCGCTCGCGATCAATTCGCCGGGCAGGCATCGCCTCATCGATCTGCTCATCGGAGAGTCGGGACAGCGATACCGGCGCGCGCCGCTTCCACCCCATGGTCCCTGGGTGGTGGCCGGCTATGGACGCTTCGGACGCGAAGTCGTCTCGTGCCTGGACGCGGAAGGGCTGCAGGTGAGCATCATCGATCCCGCCCCGACGCTTCCCGAGCGCAACCATGTCTGCGGCACTGGCACCGATCAGGCGTCGCTGCGCGAAGCAGGCGTCGAGCAGGCCGTAGGGCTGGTGGCAGGGTCGGACGACGACGTGAACAACCTGTCCATCGCCGTCACCGCGCGCCAAGTGAACCCGCGCCTGTTCGTCATCGTGCGGCAGAATCTGCAGGCCAACCGCGCCCTGTTCGAGGCCTACGACGCGCAGATGAACATGGTGCCCAGCCAGATCATCGCGGATCGCTGCGTGGCACTTCTCGCATCACCCATGATGGCGCGCTTCCTGGCGCTGACGCACGGCCAGGAGGACCGCTGGGCACAGGAATTGGCCGAGCGGCTGGAGGCGCTCGTTCCCGGCCGCGTGCCGGAGTTGTGGGACGTGCGCCTGGATCTCGACGAGGCGCCGGCAGTGTACCGCGCGCTCACCGACCGCGAGGGCGAGATCCGTGTCGGCACGTTGATGCGCGACCCCGCCGATCGCGGTCGGTCGCTCGAGTGCATCGCGCTGATGCTCAGCCGCGCGCGTGCGCCCAAGCTGCTGCCGTCGCGGGAGCAACGCGTACGCCCGGGCGATCGGCTGCTGTTCGCCGGCCAGCCGCACGCGCGGCGCGCACAGCACAATCTCCTCCAGAATGCCAACGTGTTCGACTACGTGCATCGCGGCCGGGAGATCCCGGGCGGCTGGGTGTGGGAGGCGATGACGCGGAGCCGCGCCGCGCCGCGCGACTGACGCAACCCTCGGCTGCAGGTGCACGGCGCCGCGGGTATCCTTGCCGCTTTGCAGGGGAGGAACGATGAGTCGCATCGATCGCATCGAGGTCCACGTCTTCGGCTTCGACGCGCACAACCTGGGCGCCGTGCGCGGTGCCGGCGTCGGGGCATTCGGCTATGCGAAGGGCGAGAAGACGAGGATCAGCAAGTACGCGGTGGCCATCATGACCGACAACGGGCTGCGGGGCGAATACGTCACGCACTGGGTGGCGTCGGGATCCGCGCTGGGACAGACCCTGATGCTCGCCCCCTATCTGCTCGGAAAGGAAGCCGAGGCGCGCGAGCTGATCTACGACGATCTGAAGCGCCAGGCCCGCCAGTTCGACCACATGGGGCACGGTCCGCTCGACATCGCCCTGTGGGACCTGCACGGAAAGAAGCTGGGGGTGTCGATTTCGGAGATGCTCGGCGGCTACCGCAAGAGGCTGCCCGCCTACGCCAGTACCTATCACGGTGACCGCAACGGAGGCCTGGACAGCAAGGAGGCATTCGCCGCCTTCGCACTGCAGTGCCGCGAGATGGGCTACCGCGCGTTCAAGATCCACGGCTGGAATGACGGCGATGCACGCGAAGAGGCGCAGAATCTCCTGCACGTGCGCAAGGTGGTGGGCGACTCGATGAATCTGATGATCGACCCCGCCTGCGAGCTGCGCACCTTCGCCGACGCGCTCTACGTCGGCCGCGCCTGCGACGAAGCCGACTACTTCTGGTACGAGGATCCGTTCCGCGACAGCGGCACCTCGGCCTTCGCGCACAAGAAGCTGCGCGAGATGATCCGCACGCCGATCCTGCAGACCGAGCACGTGCGCGGGGTGGAGCCGAAGGCGGACTTCCTGATCCAGGGCGGCACCGATTTCCTGCGCTCCGATCCGGAGTACGACATGGGCATCACCGGCGCGATGAAGATCGCGCACCTCGCCGAATCGTTCGGCGTGGACGTCGAGATCCACGCGTGCGGGCCGGCGCACCGCCACTGCATGGCGGCCACGCGCAACAGCAACTACTACGAAGTGGCGCTAGTCGGGCCGGACACCCCCAACGCCGTGCCGCCGGTGTACAAGTGCGGCTACAGCGACCAGCTCGATGCCGTCGGCAAGGACGGCTGCGTGCCGGTGCCGACCGGCCCTGGGCTGGGGGTGGAATACGACTGGGATTTCATCGCCAAGAACCGCACCGCGCTGCACGTGTTTGAGTGAGCGGGGGTCAGGTCTTGCGTTTTGACCCGACCGGTCATGAGCGGGGGTCAGGTCTTGCGTTTTGACCCGACTGTATGGGTGGCGCCATTCCGGGGAGTGGTTGAAGCCGGCTTGGGCTCTGAAGCGGCGCTGCTGTGCCGACGACCACAGCGGTCTTGTGCCTCGCGTGGGAGTCGACCGCTGATCGATGTTCGCCATGGCCAGGGACAGCACTTGATCCCGTCGGCCACTGCGGTGATTGGGCAAAAGGCAAGACCTGACCCCATTGCTACGCGTTCGCCGCGCTGGACACCACCTCGCACACCCGGTCCTGTTGCGCGTCGGTGAGGAGGGGGAACATCGGCAGCGACAGAACCTCGTTTGCCGCCTGCTCGGCATGCGGCAGCGATGCCGATACGCCACGCGCGACATATACGTCCTGCCGATGCAGGGGAATCGGATAGTAGATCATCGAGGCGATCTTCTCCGCGTCCAGCGCCGCCTTGATCGCATCGCGCCTGGCGTGTCGTAGCGTGTACTGGTGATAGACGTGCGCGCCCCGCCCGTGTTCGAGCGGGGTGACAACACCGGTTCCGTGCAGGCGTTGGTTGTAGCCGTGCGCCTTGTCCCGTCGCAACGCGTTGAGCCGGTCGAGGTGCGCGAACTTCACGCGCAGAATCGCCGCCTGCATCTCGTCGAGCCGGCAGTTGTAGCCGATCACGTGGTGGTGATAGCGTGCGCGGCTGCCGTGATTGCGCAGGACGCGGATCTCCTCGGCCAGACGCGCGTCCTTGGTCACTACCATGCCGCCGTCGCCGTAGGCGCCCAGATTCTTGCTCGGGTAGAACGAGAAGCAGCCGGCCACGCCCCAGCTGCCGCACGGACGCCCCAGAAAATCGGCGCCGATCGACTGGGCGCAGTCCTCGATCAGGGCAATTCCGCGCCGCTCGCACAGTGCGCTCAGGCGCTCGAGATCCGCGCACTGACCGAAGAGATGCACTGCGATCAGTGCCTTGGTGCGCGGCGTGATCGCACGCTCGGCCGACTCGAGGTCGATGTTGAAGGTGCGCGGTTCGACGTCGACGAACACCGGCGCGGCGCCGGTATAGTCGACCGGTTCGCAGGTCCCGATGAAGGTGAAGGCGGGTACGATCACCTCGTCACCCGGTCCGACGCCCAGCGCCCGCAGGACGAGATGGATCGCGTCCGTGCCGTTGGCCACGCCGATGCCGTGCTCGACGCTGCAGTAATTTGCGATCTCGCGCTCCAGGGCGCCGGCTTGCGGGCCGAGCACGTACTGCCCCGCCTGGAGCACGCCCAGCAGCGACTGTGTGAGCTGCGGCTCGAACAGCGCATACTCGGCCTTGAGATCGAGCATCGGGATCGGTTCGGCTGCGCTCATAGGCTGTTCTCCTGCAAGGCGGTGACGGCATTGAGCGTGACGTTCATCTGGTCGCAGATCTTCAGCGCCACCTCGAGTGCGCGGCGCCCATCCTCGCCCGACACCGCGGGCTCGCCGCCTTCGCGCACGGTCTTCACGAACGCTGCGATCTCGGCAAGCAGCGGGTCGGCCTTCTGGAACTGCTGCTCGCCGGGCAGGATGCGCGGCATGCCGTCCGGCCCGACGCCGTCGCCGAGCTTGCGCACGCTGCGCACGTGGAACTTTTCGCAATCGATCGACAGGTACTGGTCGGGCTGGAAGATGCGCAGCTTGCGCACCGATTGCTGGCTCACGCGACTCGAGGAGACGTTGGCCACGCAGCCGTTCTCGAACTCGATGCGGGCGTTGGCGATGTCCACCGCGTCGGTGAGGACCTGAAAGCCACTGGAGCGCACGTCGCTGATCTCGCTGCGCACTAGGCTCAGGATCAGGTCGATGTCGTGGATCATCAGGTCGAGCACGACGTTGACGTCGGTGCCGCGCGGCTTGAACACCGCCAGCCGCTCGGATTCGATGAACAGCGGCCGCGTGATCTGCTCGCGCACGGCCAGGATGGCCGGATTGAAGCGCTCCAAGTGGCCGACCTGGAACACCAGCCCCCTGGCTTTGGCCAGCTGCACCAGCGCCTGCGCTTCCTCGACCGTGCGGGTGACGGGCTTCTCCACGAGGATGTGCACGCCGGCCTCCAGACAGGTCCGGGCGACCTCGAAATGCCCCTCGGTGGGCACGACGATCGAGGTCAGGTCGATGCGTCCGAGCAGATCGCGGTAGTCCGCGTAGGCGACGCTTCCCACGCGCTGCGCCACTTCCTCGGCGCGTGCGCGGTCCGTGTCGACGACGCCGACGAGTTCGACATCTTCCAGTGCCGCGTACTTCTGCGCATGGAAGTTCCCGAGGTAGCCGGCGCCGATCACCGCGGCGCGCAGGGAAGTGGACATGGTTGGATGACCGATGATGGTGGTTCGCAGGTGCCGTCGAGCAGCCGCGCGTGCAGGCGCGTAGCATAACCGAAGGGCGCAGCCGCAGTTCACGGAGGAACGACCATGAGCGAACAGGACACGTCACAGGAATCGATCCGGCAGGCCGCGAGCGAGTCGGTCGCCTCGGGCGAGGGCATTCGAGAGCGCGTGCGCGAACTCACCTTGCGTGTGCTGCAGGAACGCCGCCTCGACCTGCACGGGACCCGCGAAGTGATGCGCGCGATGACCGAAGGCATCAGCCTGGGCGCGCAGAAGCGTGGCAGCGACATGCGCGAGGCGCTGTCGGAGGCGTTCGCGGGGATGGACCAGGCGGTCAGCAAGGCCGCGCAGGCCTCCAGTCTGGCGCTTCAGGAAATGTCGTCGCGCGGACGCGAGTTCACCGATACGGAGCTGCGCCAGGGACTCGAGCGCATGCGGGCGATGGAGAGCAGCCTGGTCGACTCGCTTCGCGACATCTCGCGTTCGACGGGCGGTGCAGTGAAGACCGAGTGGGAGCACCTGTCGAGCCACGTCCAGAACGCCGGCACCGACACCGGCAGGCTAGTGTCGCGCACGGTGCGGGACTTCTCCGCGCGCATGACCAATGCGATGGGCGAGGGTGCGGTTGCCGGCATGGAGGCTGCCCGAGTGTTCGGCGAGCGCTTTGCCGCAATGGCCAGCGGCATCCTGGCCGGAATGTCCGAGGCCCTGCGCAAGGATCGCGACGACAAGTCCTGATGCAACGACCGGCGCACGCACCGGCGTCGCTCCGATCGCTTTCTGGCCCCATTCCCTGCGCACCCGCGCCGTGTAGCCGTCCACCTCCGCGCTTCGATGCGGAAACGGCTTCGTGAACGGCCTGCGGGCGCGCGCCGCCGGGCATGACGGATAATGTCCCGATGCTCAGCGACGCCCTGCATGCGATGCGTGACCTGCCCAGGCTGCACGAGATCGCCTCGGTCTTTATCCGCCACGGATTCGGCGATCTGGTCGGCCGCGCCGGCATCACCGGTGCGCTGGAGCGGGCCGGCCAGGTCTTGCGCAAGGGGCCGCCCGAGCCGGTCCTGAAGCTCAGCGCCGCAGCGCGTGCGCGCCTGGCACTGGTCGAACTGGGGCCGACCTTCGTGAAACTCGGGCAGGTGCTCGCTACCCGCGTGGATCTGCTTCCGCCCGAATGGATCGCCGAGTTCGAGCGGTTGCAGAGCGAGGTGCCGCCCGTACCCTTCGAGACCCTGCTGCCCCAGCTGGAGGAAGCGCTCGGTGCATCGCCGATGGCGCTATTCCGCGACGTGGAACGCTCGCCGCGCGGTGCTGCATCCATCGCGCAGGTGCACGGCGCCCGACTGCAGGATGGCACCCCGGTGGTGCTCAAGGTGATGCGGCCCGGCATCCGCCCCAAGATCGAGGCGGACCTGCGCATCCTTGGACACATGGCTGCACTGGTCGAATCGGAGATGCCGGAAGTCAGGCGCTTTCAGCCGGTACGGATGGTCGCGGAGTTCGGGCGGTCCATCCATCGTGAGCTTGACCTCTCGCTCGAAGCGCGCGCACAGCAGCGCTTCGCCGAGAACTTCGCCGCCGACCCGAACGTGGTGATCCCCCGCATCTACTGGGACTACACGCGTCAGAGCGTGAACGTACAGGATCGCATCGACGGTATCCCGGGGACCGACCTCGCCGCGGTGGACGCCGCGGGACTGGACCGTCGCCTGCTGGCGCGCCGTGGGGCTGACGCAGTGCTGCGCATGATCCTCGAGCACGGCTACTTCCATGCCGACCCGCATCCCGGAAACGTTTTCTATCTGCCCGGCAACCGGCTGGCGATCATCGACTTCGGCATGGTCGGACGCCTGAGCGCCGAGCGCCGCCGGCAGATCGTGGACATGCTGGCCGGTCTCACGCGGCGCGACGAGGGCGCGGTGGTCGAGGTGCTGCTGGAGTGGGTGCGAGACGGCGACGTGGACGAGACGCGCCTCGCCCACGACGTGGGCGACCTGATCTTCGACTATGAGAATCTGGCGCTCAAGGACGTGCGCCTGGCAGCGCTGCTGCAGGAGATCGCCGCCATCGTCCGGCGTCATTCGATCGTGCTGCCGTCCGATCTGGCGATGCTGTTCAAGGCCCTCATCTCCCTCGAGGGGTTGGGGCGAAGGCTGGACCCGGACTTCCAGCTGGTATCGCACATGACGCCCTTCCTGCAGCGTCTGGTGGCGGCGCGCTACCGCCCGCGCGCCCTGCTAAGCAGCGGGCGGCACTATGTGCTCGAGCTGCTGAGCATGGCCGGCCGCGCCCCGCGCGACGCGCGCCAGCTGCTCAAGGACCTGCGGCGCGGGATGTTCAAGCTGGAGGTCGACATCAAGCGACTGGACCGCTTCGGTCATCAGCTGGATCGCAGTGCCAACCGCTTGACCGTGGGGATCGTCACCGCCGCGCTGATCGTCGGCTCTTCCATCGTGATGACGGTGCAGGGCGGTCCCACCCTGTTCGGGCTCCCGCTGTTCGGGTTCCTGGGCTTCACGCTCGCGTTCCTGGGCGGGGTCTGGCTGCTCCTGTCGATCTGGCGCTCCGGCCGCGGTTGAGACCGCGGGCATGCGGGGACGAGTTTCGGGAGTGTCCGGCGCATGGGTATAATTGCGTGTTTTTCTTAGCATTCGCGAGGTAGGAGATGCCGATCTACGAATATCGCTGCCGCGCCTGCGGGTTCGAGAAGGAGTATCTGCAGAAGCTGAGCGACCCTGTGATCAGCGACTGCCCTTCGTGCGGCAAGGCGGAGATGGCCAAGCTCGTCTCGGCCGCCGGGTTTCAGCTGAAGGGAAGCGGCTGGTACGTCACCGACTTCAAGAACGGGTCGAAGCCAGGCGGCGGCAAGAGCCCAGGCCCGGGCGAGGGCAAGGCGGAGACCAAGAGCGAATCGAAGTCCGATTCGGGTGACGCCGCGCCCGCGTGTGGCACCGGGGCCTGCCCGGCCTGCCAGTAGCGCTGCGCCACCCCTGCTGTCGTGGGCGGGGGGCTCGTCACCGGTGTGATCGTGATGCTGCCGCGCCGCGCAGGACGGGCTGGAACCCGACATGCCCCTCGTTCCAGACGCCGTGTCGGTGGGCGCCGCGCCGCTCATCCCGCCCGGGCGCCGTCCCCGGAACGCTAACTCCTGATGCGGGCACGGCCGGCGCCGCCCGCGCGGCCTGCTCCTTCAACATCCCTGAAACCAACACAACCAACATGCGCACCGAGTATTGCGGACTGATCGACACACGTTTCCTGGGCCAGACCGTCACGCTCTACGGCTGGGTGCACCGGCGCAGAGACCATGGCGGCGTGATCTTCATCGATCTGCGCGACCGCGAAGGGCTGGTGCAGGTGGTGATCGACCCCGACACCCCGGATACATTCAAGACTGCCGACCGGGTCCGCGGCGAGTACGTGGTGCGCGTGACCGGCCGCGTGCGCGAACGTCCGGCCGGGACCGTGAACCCGAATCTGGTGAGCGGGGCGGTCGAGGTGCTAGCCAAGGACATGGAGATCCTCAACGCCTCGCTTACCCCCCCGTTCCAGTTGGACGAAGAGACGCTGGGCGAGAACGTGCGACTGGAGCACCGTGTGATCGATCTGCGCCGACCGGAAATGCAGCGCAACCTGCGCATGCGCTACCGGGTGGCCATGGCGGTGCGTCGCTATCTCGATGCGCAGGGATTCATCGACGTCGAGACGCCGATGCTGACCAAGTCGACGCCGGAGGGTGCGCGCGACTTCCTGGTGCCCAGCCGGATGCACGCCGGCCAGTTCTACGCGCTCCCGCAATCGCCGCAGCTGTTCAAGCAGCTGCTGATGATCGCCGGCTTCGACCGCTACTACCAGATCACCAAGTGCTTCCGCGACGAGGATCTTCGGGCGGACCGTCAGCCCGAGTTCACCCAGATCGACATCGAGACCTCCTTCCTGAACGTGGAGGAGATCACCGCGCTGATGGAGCAGATGATCGTCTCGGTGTTCAAGGAGACGATGGCGATCGAGCTGCCCACTCCTTTTCCGCGCCTGCGCTTCGCCGAGGCGATGTCGCGATACGGATCCGACAAACCGGACCTGCGAGTGCCGCTGGAGCTGACCGAGCTGACCGACGTGATGCGGGACGTCGAGTTCAAGGTCTTCAGCAACGCAGCGACCATGCCGGGCGGCCGCGTCGCGGCGCTCAGGATTCCGGGCGGCGGCGAGCTGACGCGCGGCGAGATCGACGGCTACACGCAGTTCGTGACCATCTATGGCGCCAAGGGGCTTGCCTACATCAAGGTCAACGACGTATCCAAGGGGCGCGACGGATTGCAGTCGCCGATCGTGAAGAACCTTTCGGACGCCGCGCTCGCTCGGGTGCTGGAACGCACCGGTGCGCGCAATGGCGACCTGGTCTTCTTCGGTGCGGACAAGGCGAAGGTCGTCAATGAATCGCTCGGGGCGCTGCGCACGAAGATCGGGCACGACAAGGGGTTCGCCTCCGGCGGCTGGAAACCGCTGTGGGTGCTCGATTTCCCGATGTTCGAGTGGAACGACGACGAGAAGCGCTGGGATTCCCTGCACCATCCGTTCACCTCGCCGGCGGACGGCCACGAGGATTTTCTCGACAGCGACCCGGGCAAGGCGTCGTCCAAGGCCTACGACATGGTGCTCAACGGCTGGGAGATCGGCGGTGGGTCGGTGCGTATTCACCGCCAGGACGTGCAGTCCAAGGTGTTCCGCGCGCTCGACATCGGCGAGAGCGAGGCCCGAGCGAAGTTCGGCTTCCTGCTCGATGCGCTCCAGTACGGTGCGCCGCCGCACGGAGGCATCGCGTTCGGCCTGGATCGCATCGTCACGCTCATGAGCGGGGCCACCTCGATCCGCGACGTGATTGCCTTTCCCAAGACCCAGCGCGGCCAGTGCCTGCTCACCCAGGCGCCCAGCGACGTGGACGAGAAGCAGTTGCGGGAATTGCACATCCGGGTGCGCACGCCGGAGAGGTCGTGAAGGACACGCAAGCCCCACTGCGATGACCGCAAAGCGCGCGAAGAACACAAAGAGGCGCATTTCTTTGCGCCCTTTGCGTTGAGAGTTCGGGCTTGGAGTGGCGCCGCCCTACAAGATCCCACGCTCGGTGCTGGTGGTGATCCACACGCCCGACCTGCAGGTGCTGCTGCTGGAGCGGGCGGACCGTCCCGGATTCTGGCAGTCGGTCACCGGCAGTCAGGACGAAGGCGAGACGCTGGAGCAGACCGCGGTGCGCGAGGTTTTCGAGGAGACGGGCCTGGATGCGAGATGTTATGCGCTCCGGGACTGGCAATTGCGCAACCGGTTCGAGATCTTCGTGCACTGGCGATGGCGCTACGCGCCGGGCGTCACGCACAACGAGGAGCACGTGTTCGGGCTGTGCCTGCCGCAAGCCGTGCCGATCCGCCTCTCGCCGCGCGAACACCTGGCGTTCCAGTGGCTGCCATGGGAGGATGCAGCCAATCGATGTTTCTCGTGGACCAACGCGGAAGCGATCCGCCGTCTGCCCGCCATGACGCAATCCGGGGTATGAAGTCAGACAACGAGCAGGCCGCCGACCCGCAGGCGGAGGAAACAGCTGAACAAGGGCTGAAGTCGCGGCGCGCAGGCCAGCACAGCCTGCATGTGCTGACCTACAACATCCACAAGGGGTTTCCCCAGTTCAACCGGCGGCTGTCTCTGCACGACCTGCGCGAGCGACTGCAGGCGGTCGAGCCGGACCTCGTGTTCCTGCAGGAAGTGGTCGGCTTCCATGCCCGGCACGCCGAGCGCCACGCCAACTGGCCCACGTCTCCCCAGTACGAGTTCCTCGCCGATCAGGTCTGGGACGATTTCGCGTACGGACGCAATGCCGTGGTGGACGATTCACACCACGGCAACGCCATCCTGTCGAAGTTTCCGATCGCCCGCTGGGACAACGAGGACGTATCGGCCCACCAGCTGGAGCGCCGTGGCCTGCTCCATTGCGAGATCGGCATTCCCGGCTGGCCGCAACCGCTGCACGCGATCAACGTGCACCTGGGCCTGTTCCGCGCATGGCGCGAGCGCCAGTTGAGCGCCCTGGTCAGCCGTATCGATCGGCTGGTGCCGCATGATGCGCCCCTGATCATCGCCGGCGACTTCAACGACTGGACGCGCCGGGCCAGCCATCTGCTCGAGCGCTCACTGAACGTCTCGGAGGTGTTCGAGAGCTCGGGACGAGGGCCGGCCCGCAGCTTCCCGGCGATGTTGCCGGTGCTCCATCTGGATCGCATCTACGTGCGCGGATTCCGCGTCAAGCTGGCGCATGTGCATCGCGGGATGCACTGGGCGCGCATCTCCGACCATGCGCCCCTCTCCGCGCTACTCACCCGCGCCGGCCAGGATCGCGCCGGCGCCTGAACGCCTTCACGCCACGGCGCGGAGCATGCCGTCCGAGCGCACCAGCACGCCGGCGCGCTCGAGTTCCTGCACCAGTGTGTCGAACAGCCGCTGCGCAGGCAGTTGCAGGAAACGCTCGTTGTACTCCGTGTAGATGGGTGCGCCCTGGATCAGGGCACGGCCCGCCGCTTCCGCCATCGGTCCTCGTTCGAGCAGGCTGAACGACAACATCGTCTTCAGCACGCTGCGCGCGAGCCGTCGCGGGTCCGACTGGAGCGCATCCAGGCGCGCGAAGCACGCGCTCAGCGCGGCGCGCACGTCGGTGAACGGCGCGCCGTGACCGGGAACGACCAGGCGTACGTCCAAGCCGGCAATCGATTGCAGGGTCCGACGGGCGGCGTCCAGTCCCTCGGGCGGGTCCGCGAGCACTATCCCGAACCCACGCGCCCACAACGCATCGCCCGAGATGAGGATGCCCTCGGTCGCGCAGAAGAACATCAGGGCACCGTCGTCGTGGCCTGCTGCCGGAAGGGCGTGCCAGTCCAGGCCGCCCCAGCGCAGGGTCGTTCCCGCAGCGATGGCAGCGTCGAAGTCGAAGCGCTCGGCGCGCTGCCCTGCGTAGTCGAGCCACAGGGCACGGGTGTCCCAGTCACGGACGCGCTCGACCTCGCCTTCGGGGATCAGGACCTTGCATCCGTGCTCGCGGCGCAACGCGGCGTTGCCGCCCATGTGGTCGCTGTGGCAATGCGTGTTTGCCAGCACGTCGAGTGTGCGGCCACCGAGGCGTCGCGCAATCTCCCGACGGGTCGTCTCCAGCCCGCACACGTGGCCGCTGTCGACGAGGACCGCGTCCTCGCCGAGGAAGAGCACGTGATTGGCATTGAGCCAGTCGCGTTCGATCACCTGCATCCCGGGCGGAAGCCGCCCGTTGCCCCTCATGGCACGCGCGTGCACACACTCACGCCTTGCATGCGCTCAGGCTCTTCCAGTCGAATTCGATGCCGTGGCCCGGGCGGTCGGGCGCGATGGCGAACCCGTCCCGGATCTGGAGGGGATTGGCGATGTAGCGATCGAGGCCGAAGCCATGCGCTTCCAGGTAGGAGCGGTTCGGCGCGGCGGCGAGGCAGTGGACCGTGATGTCGTGCGCGCCATGCGAGGTCACGGGAAGGTTGAACGCCTCGGCCAACCTCGCCACCTTCATGAATCCCGTGACGCCTCCGCAGACGGTCACGTCGGGCTCGGGGAAGGTGACCGCGCCGGCCGCGATCATCTGCTTGAATTCGTACAGCGTATGCAGGTTCTCGCCGGTCGCCACCGGTACGCCGCCCTCGCGCACCACGCGCGCGTGGCCGTCGACGTCATCGGGAATGGTGGGTTCCTCGAGCCAGTATATGTTCGATCCCTGCAAGGCACGTGCGGCGCGCACCGCCTCGTCCGGTGTCCATCGCATGTTGGCATCCACCATCAGGGGGAAGTCCTCGCCCAGGTGCTCGCGCATGGCCTTCACTCGCGCGACGTCCTCCGATAGCCTGGGCCGTCCCACCTTCATCTTGATCGCCCGGAACCCCTTGCGCAGGTTCTCGTCGGTCTGCGCCAGCAGCTTGTCGAGCGGAAAGTACAGGTCGATTCCGCCGGCGTAGCAGGGCACCAGCGCGTCGTTCCCGCCCAGCAGCGTCCACAGCGGGGTGCCGAGCCTGCGTGCCTTGAGATCCCACAGCGCGATGTCCACGGCGGAGATGGCCATCGCGGCCGCGCCACCGCGTCCGCCGTAGTGGGTGGCCCACCACAGCTTCTGCCACAGCGCCTCGATCAGGTCGGCGCGCTGTCCCTGCATGCGGGGTGCGAGGTCGCGCGCGATGGAGGCATGGATGGCCGCGCCGTTGCAGCCGACCGTGTAGGTGTAGCCCACGCCCTCCGCCCCGTCGCTGTCGCGCACGCGCGCCGTGATCAACTCGAAGTGCGTCATGTCGCCGTGGGTGCTGTCCGACAGCGTGACGGGCAGGGCGATGAGATAGTGGTCTGCCTGAACTTGTGCGATCGTGCTCATGATGGCGTTTCCGGTTGCAGGGGATGTGTCAACGCCCGCCGGATGCGTCGTGCAGCGCACCGTGGACGAACGATGCCTCGTCGGAGAGCAGCCACAGGATCGCCTGCGCGATCTCCTCGGGCGTGCCCAGCCGGCCCAGGGGGGTTGCCGCCGCGACGCGGGCGGCGAGTTCATCGCCGCCGAGCGGAACGATGATGTCGGTGCGCGTGGTGCCCGGCCGCAGGCAATTGACGCGGATGCCCTCGCGTCCGACCTCCTTGGCCAGTCCCAGCGTGAAGCCGTCCACTGCGGCCTTGCTCGCCGCATAGGCAACCATGCCCGGCATGCCGCCGTAGCGTGCGGCGATGGACCCGACGTTGACGATGGCGCCTCCTCTGCCGCCGTGACGGGTGGACATGCGTCGCACGGCCTCCGCACACGACCAGAACAGGCTGTAGACGTTGACTTCGAACAGTGCGTGCAGCGGCGCTTCCTCCATCTGCTCGATCGGGGTCAACGGGCCGGTCACCCCGGCATTGTTCACCAGCGCATCGATCGTTCCCAGTTCGCGGTCCACCGTCTCGAACAGGCGCCGCGTCTCGTTGCGATCGCCGACATCGGCCTGCACGCAGACGGCCTGGCCGCCCTCGTCACGAATCTGCGCGGCGACGCTCTCCGCGGCCTCGCGGCTGCGCCCATAGTTCACGCACACGCGGTAGCCGGCACGCGCGCCGAGCAGGGCGCAGGCGGCGCCGATGCCGCGCCCGGCTCCGGTGACGATCAGCACTCTTCCTTCGGCGGGTTTCATCGCGTGGTCTGCTCCGTCCGGTCCGGCGTCCGGAGTGCGGGGAGCGGATCAGGCATGCCCGGCCCCGGCACGCGCGCCTCGCCGGGGACCGGGATGGGCGCCTCGCCTCCCTCGATGACTTTCATGGACTTCACGAAATGGCGCGTCTCTCCGAAGCAGCTGGTCGGCAGCAGGATGTGCTCCTCGTAGTAGAGCGAGACACGCCGGCCCATCGCCGTATTGATCTTGGCCGCGGTCTCGTCGTCCCAGACGGTGAAGAAGAATTTCTCGGGGACCGAGCCGGGAAGGGACACCATCGCCATCTCCCCCTCCCAGGTCTTGCACAGGTAGCCCTTGCGCGAGAGCTTCTGCACCCAGCCCGCGCGCTCGCCGCTCGAATAGCTCCAGCCGAACATTGCCCACACCCAGATCGCGAGCACGACGCCCGCGACGGCGACGAGGCCCACCAGCCACCATACGATCGCCCAACCTCCCTGCCTGCTCGACGCGCCAGCGCGCACTGCATTCTCCTTATCGTGGACGGTCCCGCATTATAGGAGGTGGCGGCTTCGGCACGGTCCGGCCTCCCGCGCGGCGCTAGAATGGGTTCCTCCGCCGTCGTCGCCGACCTTCGTGCCTTCTCCCGCCGTCCTCCTGTTCGCCTGCCTCGCTGTACCCATGGCGCTGGCGCGCGCTGATTACTCGGCGGGGCGTGCGGCCGAGGCGCGCGGGGACCGGGCGCGCGCGCTCATCGAGTACGTCGCCGCTGCCGATACGGACCCGCACGCCGCGCTCGCGCTGGCGCGTCTGTACGATTCCGGCGACGGCGCCGGCGACGCGGAACAGGCCCTGCGCTGGCTGCGGCGGGCCGGGGACCTCGGCGACGCCCATGCGCAGTATCGTGTCGGCCTGCGCTACCTGCTCGGCTGGGGCGCGGCACGTCGAGAGTCGCGCGAGGCAGCGCTGTGGTTCGAGCGTGCGGCACAGCGCGGGCATGCGGGGGCCCGGTTCGAACTCGGTCGCCTGCTGGCCAGCGGACCCGTCGCGCAGCCCGAGCGCGCGCGGGAGCTGATCGAGCAGGCTGCCGACGCGGGCGAGCCCGAGGCGCAGCGCTGGCTGGGGCGGGACATCGAGCGGTCCGACACCGTGCGTGCCGAGCCGCCGCCGGAACGCGAGCGGCGCGACCCAGCCGCGCGTCCGGATCCGCCCCGCTATTGGGATGAGGATTCTCCGCGCGTGACGCTGCACTGGGGCATTCATCAGCGTTTCGGGCATTGGGGCTGGTCGCTGTGGGATCCCTACCCGTGGTACCCCTACGCTGGCTATCCCTACTCCGGGTACCCCTATCCCTGGTACCCCTGGGGCACTTCACCGTGGGCATGGGGCCCGCACCCCTGCGAGGGCGGCCGGTGCGGACCCTACCGCCCGCGTCACGGCGGGGTGTACTTCGGCTTCGGCATTGCGAACTAGCGGTCACGCCCCAAGCTAATGCGTCGATGACCTCTGCGCATGGATCGGGCGGCTCGCCTGCCGCGCGCGCCGATGGGCGCGCGAACGCACGCAACGACTGGGCGGTAATCCGCTCGCTGCTCCCCTACCTGTGGGAATTCAAGTGGCGAGTGGCGCTGGCCCTTTCCTTCCTGGTCACGGCCAAGCTCGCGAACGTGGCCGTGCCCCTGGTCATGAAGCAGATCGTGGATGCCCTGGACGGCCGGCAGGCCGTTCTGGTGCTGCCGCTCGCGCTGTTGGCGATCTATGGCCTACTGCGCCTGTCGACCACGCTGTTCGCGGAACTGCGCGATGTCGTGTTCGTGCGGGTCGCCAAGCGCGCCATCCGCCGCGCTGCACTCCAGGTCTTTCGCCATCTGCACTCGCTGTCACTGCGATTTCACCTCGACCGGCAGACCGGTGGCCTGACGCGCGACATCGAACGCGGAACCCGGGGCATCTCCACGCTGCTGAACTACATGCTGTTCTCCATCATCCCTGTGGTGCTGGAATTCAGCCTGGTGGCGGCGGTGCTGCTTACGCGCTTCGACTGGCGCTTCGCGGCGGTGACCTTCACGGCCGTCGCCATCTACATTGCCTTCACCGTCACCATCACCGAGTGGCGCATGGATTTCCGGCGCCGCGCCAACGAACTCGACGCGAAGGCCAACACCCGGGCCATTGACAGCCTGCTGAACTACGAGACCGTCAAGTACTTCAACAACGAGGAGTGGGAGGCGCGACGCTACGACGACAATCTGCAGAAGTTCGAGAGCGCCGAGGTCAGGAACGAAGCTTCGCTGGGGGTGCTCAACATCGGTCAGAGCCTGATCATCGCGGTGGCCCTGACCCTCCTGATGATCCTGGTCGCGCAGGGCGTGGTGAACGGCGAGCTGACGCTGGGCGACCTCGTGCTGGTCAATGGCTTGCTGATCCAGCTCTACATCCCGCTCAACTTCCTCGGCATGGTGTATCGAGAGGTGAAGCAGTCGCTCACCGACATGGACCGGATGTTCCGCCTGCTCGACGTCAACCGCGAGGTCGAGGATGGTCCCGGTGCACGCGACCTGCCGCCTGGCGAGGCCAGCGTACGCTTCGAGCATGTCGACTTCGGCTACGATCCGCGTCGCCAGATCCTGTTCGACGTGAGCTTCGACATCCCGGCGGGTAAGACGCTCGCCGTCGTGGGGCACAGTGGCTCAGGCAAATCCACCCTGGCGCGCCTGCTGTTTCGCTTCTACGACGTGAACCAAGGCTGCATCCGGGTCAATGGCCTCGATCTGCGCGACCTGAGCCAGCGCAGCGTGCGCGCGGCGATCGCCATCGTCCCGCAGGACACGGTGCTGTTCAACGACAGCATCTTCTACAACATCGCCTACGGCAATCCGGATCGCCCGCGCGAGGCGGTGATCGCGGCCGCGCAGTCCGCGCACATCCACGACTTCATCGAGAGCCTGCCGCAGGGTTACGACACGCCGGTGGGCGAGCGCGGGCTCAAGCTCTCCGGCGGTGAGAAGCAGCGCGTGGCCATCGCGCGTGCGATCCTGAAGAATCCGCGCATCTTCGTCTTCGACGAAGCCACCTCGGCGCTGGATTCGAAGTCCGAGAAAGCGATTCAGGCCGAGCTCGACCGGATCGCACGCGGACGCACGACCCTGATCATCGCGCACCGCCTGTCCACCGTGGTCGATGCCGACCAGATCCTGGTGATGGACCACGGCCGTATCGTCGAACGAGGTACGCACGGGGAACTGCTCGCGCGCGGCGGCGCCTACGCGCAGATGTGGGCGCTGCAGCAACGCGAGCGCGGACCGGCCGAGGTGGAAGCCGCCTCGACCTGAAGCCGCCTCTCACCGGAGCGGTGGGAACGGACGAAATGGTGCGCCTGCTATGCTGTGGCAGCGGTACGACTGCCGAAGGTGAGGCAGGAATCTTCCGGGGAGTTACATGGTGCGAGTGTCGGTTTGTCTTTTGTTTGCCGTTTGGGCCGCCGCCCCCGCCGGCGCGGCAGGACTCAGTGCGGCGGAACTGATCAAGGAGGTCGAGCATTGCTCGCTCCGGTTGACCGGCGATGTGCCGCCGATCGACGCGGACGCGCAGGCGATGATCGTGAAGGTCGGCGAGGCGGTACTCGCGCAAGGCGTGACCGCCCACCTGTTCTATTTCGCGCCCGGGAAGGATGGCAGGAAGGACGACTACGGCCTGATCCTGGATGCGCCTGCGGACACGGTGCAGAAGGTCCTGCCGGAGTTCGCCAGGGGGCGGGAAGTAAACGGATACTGGCGGGATCTGGAGCCGATCGGCGATCCCGACGGGAGTGGCAGCGGGCAGGACAAGAGCCTCTTCGTATGCCGGGCGGGCCAGGCCTGAGACGATCGTGCAACGATTGTCGGCCGCCCTTACAGCGATTCAGGCGGTGCACGGCCCCGGTGCACCGATTTCTCACTTCAAGCTTTAGGATCGTTGCGTTAGCATCTGATCTTTGGTACTTTTCAGTTCGTTGACGCCGAATTGGAATAGTCTCTGCTTTTAAGTCCGCCAGCCACTCGTCGTTATCTGGCCTTTCGATGGGTGCCCGCCGCGTGCGGGTCGTCAGGGACCAATACAAAGAATCACGGGGTTGTAATGCGTCGCAAGCTATTCCTCGTTCTCCTTGCGCTGGCGCCGGCGCCGGCCGTCGCCCAGGTCTCCGATCCAGTGGTGATCACCGGAGCGCCGCTCACCGACAGCGGGCCTGCCCCCGAGCGTCAGCAGCAACTCGAGTTCGTCACGTCCCCGGCGGCCGTCTCCAGCGACGCGCTCGACATCGCGGCCGCATCCGCCGTCGTCATCGACCAGGAGGACGGGAGCCTGCTGTACGCGAAGAACACGCAGGCGGTCATGCCGATCGCCTCGATCACCAAGCTCATGACAGCGATGGTGGTGCTGGACGCCGGTCTCGCGCTCGACGAGAGCATCGCCATCTCGAACGCGGACATCGATCGCCTCAAGGGCACCACGTCCCGGTTGCGTCCGGGGGTTCGCCTGCCGCGTCGCGAACTGCTGCGTCTGGCCCTGATGTCATCCGAGAATCGCGCGGCCTCTGCGCTCTCGCGGCATTTCCCCGGCGGCACCCGCGCCTTCGTCGCGGCGATGAATCGCAAGGCGCGGGAACTCGGAATGAACGACACGCACTTCGTCGAGCCGACCGGGCTCAATCCGAACAACGTCTCGACCGCCCTGGATCTGGCCCGCATGGTGAATGCGAGCTACCACTACACCCTGATCCGGGACTTCACCACGACCGAATCGATCCGCCTTGCGGTCCACGATCGGCGGCGTCCGCGCGCATTGGCGTTCCAGAACTCCAATTCCCTGGTGCGCAGCGGCACGTGGCAGATCGGGCTGTCCAAGACCGGCTACATCAGCGAGGCCGGGCGTTGTCTGGTCATGCAGGCGCGCATCGCTGCCAAGCCGGTCATCATCGTCCTGCTCGATTCGCTGGGCAAGGTCACGCGCGTCGCCGACGCCAACCGCATCAAGGCCTGGATGGAGACGCTCGATCTGCATCCGGCCGTTCCCGCTGCGCGGCCGCGCCTCATGTAAAGCCGACCGGCAGACGGGAAAAGGCCCCGCCGCGGCGGGGCCTTTTCGTTCATGGCGGCGCACTGGCGAGAGCGGACCCGCAAGACGGCGACGCCTGCGTGCTATGATGCGCCGCCGCTGCGGCCCCATTCCTGTCCTGTCGATTTCTCCCGCCTGCTCATGCGCGTCGGTCTGTTCGTCACCTGCCTCGTCGATCTCATGCGTCCGCGCATCGGATTCGCCGCCCTGCAACTGCTCGAGCGCGCGGGCTGCGAGGTGGTGGTGCCTGCCACCCAGACCTGTTGCGGCCAGCCCGGCTACAACGCCGGGGATCGGGTGGCGGCGCAGAGGCTCGCGCGCAAGGTGCTGGGCGAGTTCAAGGAGTGCGACTACGTGGTCATCCCCTCCGGATCGTGCAGCGGCATGATCAAGGCGCACTACCCGGAACTGCTTGCGGACGTGCCGCAGACCAGGGCCGATGTCGAGTGGCTGATCGCCAGAACCTGGGAGTTGACCGACTTCCTCGTCAACGTGCTCAAGGTCGAGCAGGTCCCGGGCGAGTTCCACGGCACCGTCACCTATCACGATTCCTGTTCGGGGCTGCGTGAGATGGGGGTGAAGAGCCAGCCGCGCACGCTGCTCGCGCATGTGCGGGGTCTGGCATTGAAGGAGATGAGCACGCCCGAACAGTGCTGTGGCTTCGGCGGCACCTTCTCGGTCAAGTTCGGCGACATCTCGGCCCGCATCTGCGACCAGAAGTGCGACGACGTACAAGCGACGGG
>JAEZCG010000032.1 GCA_023430065.1 Pseudomonadota bacterium
GGCTGTTGTCGCGGCGCTGGCTGACCAGCGCGCGGTCGTAGTGCGACGTCGCCGGCATGTAGCGCATGATCAGCGCTGCGCGGCGCTGCCCGCTCACGTTGGCCAGCGAACCGTGGATCAGCCGCACGTCGTGCAGCGACATCTGCCCGGGCTCGAGTTCGACGTTCACCGCCTGCGCCTCGTCGAACTGGTCCTGGTCCAGTTCCAGGTTCAGCACGAGGTTGTCGCGGTTGCTCACGTGATGACGATACAGTTCCTGCTGGCGGTGCGAACCCGGGATGAAGCGCATGCAGCCGTTCGCGGTGGACACCGGATCCAGCGCGATCCACACCGAGCACGTCGCCAGCGGCCGCATCGGCCAGTACTCGCCGTCCTGATGCCAGGGCACTTCGCGCCCCTTCGCCGCCGGCTTGCACAGCACCCGCGTGATCCACAGGATGAGGTCGGGGCCAAGCAGCTGCTCGAGCATGTCGAGAATCTGCGGGTGGCGCGCCGCCGCCATGAACGGGTTCGTCTCCGCCCCCTCGGTGGGCGGCAGCATGTGCGGATTGGCGATGTCCTCCTGCGCAACGTCCGTGTACGTCGCCAGCAGGCGATCGAGCGCCCCGCGCAGCCGCGCGAGGTGCTCGTCGGGCAGGCGGAACTTCGGAATGACGTAACCCTGCTCTTTGTAGTGGTCGATCTCCGCATTGCTCAGTGCCATGCCGTCTGCTCCGTCAAGTTCGCGTAGAGACTGTCACCACGAAGCCACGAAGACACGAAGGAATAAAGGCAACACTTTCAACACAGAGGGCGCACAGAGGTACACCGAGGAAAACCACGGATTCGTCTGCATGCGTGCGACGGTCAGTCGATTCTTCCTCGGTGCTCCTCGGTGTCCTCTGTGTTGAACGAGGTTTTGCAGTTCTTCTTCGTGTCTTCGTGGCTTCGTGGTGAACCGAATGTCACGTCAACCCCCGGCCGCGCGCCGCAGGACCCGCCCCGGCCGCGCGCCGGTCGCCCTACCCTGCTCCCACACCATCGCGCCGTTCACCATCACGTATTCGATCCCGCGCGCGGGGGCGATCGGATGTTCGAAGGTCGCGGCCTCGGCCACCGCGTCCGCATCGAAGACGGTGATGTCCGCCCACGCGCCTTCGCGCAGCGCGCCGCGCCCCTCCAGGCCGTAGGTCTGCGCGGTCAGGCCGGTCATCTTGTGCACGGCCTGCTCCAGGGAGAACAGCTTCAGGTCGCGGCTGTAGTGGCCGAGCACGCGCGGGAACGTCGCCCACAGGCGCGGATGCGGAAACGCATCGTGTGGAAGGCCGTCCGAGCCGATCATCGTCGGCCCGTAGGCAAGGATGCGCTGCACGTCGGCCTCGTCCATCGAGAAGTAGATGGCGCCGGCGGGGATCAGGCGCGCGGCCGCCTCGTCCGGGGACACCCCCATTTCGGCGGCGATGTCCGCGAGATCCCGGCCCGCGTATTGCGGCATCGGCTTCGACCACGTCACCAGGGTGCGGCTGGCTGCCGCGGCCCGATCGGCGGTGAGAATGGTGGAGGCGGCGCAGTAGGGATAGGCGTCGAGGCCGACCGTCTGCTCGTGGCGATGGCGCTCGATGCAGGCGAGCGATTCGTGCGAGCGTCCGTGATTGCGCACGCCATTGACCTTGTGATGGGAGATCACCACCGGCACGTTCAGCGCGCGCCCGATGCGAAACGTCTCCTCGAGCGACTCGATCACGCGGTCGGCCTCGTTGCGCAGGTGCGTGCAGTACAGGCCGTCGAACTCGGTCAGCGGCCGGCACACCTCGATCACCTCCTCGGTCGGCGCCGCCGCGGCGGGCTCGTAGTACAACCCGGTCGAAACCCCTGCCGCGCCCGCCGCCAATGCCTCGCGCGCGAGGGCGCGCATGCGCCGGACCTCCACCTCGTCGGCCGGCTGCTCGACGTTCCGCATGGTGGCCACCCGCAGCGTGGTGTGGCCGACCAGGAGCACGCTGTTGGTCGCGGGCGGCTGCTGCTCGAGTTCGCGTACGTACGCAGCGAAGCTCGAGAAGCGGAACCATTGCCCGTCACCGTCGAGCAGGTCCAGCGGAGGCGTCGGGACGCCGTGCATGCTCCCCGGCATCGGCGCCAGGGAAACGCCGCAGTTGCCGGCCACCACGGTGGTGACGCCCTGACTGACCTTGGCCGCCATGTCCGGATCCGACAGCATCAGGCGATCGTCGTGCGTATGCGCATCGATGAATCCCGGGGCCGCCACCTTTCCCCGCAGGTCGACCTCGCGCTCGGCGCGCGCATCGCCGATTGCACCCAGCCGCGCGATCACCGATTTGCGGACGGCGATGTCACCCTCGAAGCGCGGTGCCCCGCTGCCGTCGATGATGACGGCGTTGCGCAGCACGAGGTCGAAGTGCTCCGCCACGGCTACTTCACCTGCTCCGACGCCGCCATGGCGGCGCGCATCTTCTCGACATCGAAGCCCGGCGTGCGGGCCGCGTCGAGGATGACCTTCTCCTTGCGCGCCATCAGGTCGATGGCGGCCGGCAGCTTCTCGAGCGCGGCGACGGGGATCACCACGGCGCCGTGGTAATCCGCATGCACGATGTCGCCCGAACTGACCACCATGCCCAGTACGTCCACCTGTTTGCCGAACTCCAGCACCTGGATGTAGGCGTGGCTAGGACTGAGTGTGGCCGCCAGGCACTGGAACTGCGGGTGCATCATGTCGAGATCGCGCATGGAGCCGTTGGTGACCGCGCCCACGCAGCCCAGCCCCCAGTGCACGTTCGTGTTCACCTCGCCCCAGAACGCGCCCAGCCCGGGCTGGCTGTCCACGTCCTGCACCACCGCGACGGTCGGGCGCGGGCCCTGCGCCAGATACTCGTAGTAGCCGAGCAGGCGCTCCTTGCGCCCGGCAGGATCGAACGGCGCCGAGCAGCGCACGCTCACTGTGCGTGCATACCCCACGATCGGCGGCAGCTTGGGATTGCACGCGACCAGGCGCTGGCGTGTGAATCCCGTGGTGAAGCGTCCGCCCAGCGCGATCTCGAGGGCGTTGCAGATGGTGGGGGTGTCGAACTTGCGCAGATGCTCGAACAGGCTCTGGATATCCATGGATCACTCGTCGTCGAAGAAAGCGGGGACCGCGCCCGTCAGGGTCGGGCCGGATTGTGCCGTTGCAGCAGCGGCGCTGCGCCGGGAATCTGGTCGAGATAACGCGCGGGCGCCATCTCGTAGGCGTAGGCGTTGAGTCGGTCGAGCAGTTCCCGGGTGCGCTCGGGATACGTGCCCGCCTTGTTCTCGACCTCCTCGGGGTCGTTGGCGACGTCGAACAGTTCGACGCGGCTGGGCAGCGCGGCGTGCACGACCAGTTTCCACTCGCCCACGCGAATGGCCCCGCGGAAGTCCTCCACGCCCAGCAGCAGCTCCTTGTGCGCCGCCCGTTGCGTGGCGTTCAGCACCGGCATGATGTCCACGCCGTCAAGCTTCTGCGGGGCATCGGCCGAGACGCCGGCCAGCGCCAGCACCGTCGGAACCAGGTCGGTCACGTGCAGCATGTCCGCCACCACCGTCTTCGCCGGGATCGCGGCGGGCCAGTGTGCAACTGCGAAGCTGCGCACGCCGCCCTCGTAGAGGCTGCCGCGTCCCTCGCGGAACGGGCCGTTGTCGGCACCTGTGGTCAGCCCCTCGGATTCGCCCGTCGGATGCCGCGTCGCCACGCCGCCGCCATTGTCGCTGTGGAACACGAGCAGCGTGTTCTCCAGCATGCCGCGCTCGTCGAGGGCACCCACCACCTCACCCAGTGCCGCATCCAGGGTGTCGACCGCGGCCAGGTGCGCGCGGCGCGCCGGGTCATTCACCGCGGCGTGGCGAGTGAGCGCCGATTCGTCTGCGTCCGCGGCGTGCGCGGGGACGGAGTAGGCGAGCACCATGAACAGCGGCACGGCGGGATCGTGTTTCGCCACCGTCGCCAGCGCCTCACGCGTGAGCAGCGCCGTGACGCTGCCGGTGTCGTTGAGCGGCTTCTCGTTGCGCCGCCAATCGTGCTTGCCGCCTTTACTCAGGCGTGCACCGACCTGTCCGGCGAGCGAGCCGTAGAAGCTGTCGAAGCCGCGCCGCGTCGGCAACCACTGCGCTCGTGCATGCCCCAGTTGCCAGCGCCCGATGTAGGCGGTGCGATAACCGGCCGCCTTCAACGCCTGCGCCAGGGTGTGCTCGTCCTCGGGCAGGCCATAGCGGCTGGCGGGCACGATGTCCTGCGTCTGCAAGCCGTAGCGCATCGGATGGCGTCCGGTGAGCAGGGCGGCGCGCGTCTGGCTGGACGACGGCAGGACATAGAAGGTATTCAGCGCGGCGCCGTTCTGCGCGAGCCGGTCGAGGTTGGGCGTGTGCGCCTCGCCGCCGTGGAAGCCGACGTCCTTCCAGCCCAGATCGTCGGCGAGCACGAGCACGACGTGCGGCCGCGCGAGGGCCGAAGCGCTCGACGATGGAACGATCCCCACGGCGAGCACGCTCAGAACGATGGCAACACGAGGCAGCGCGACGCCACGCGTGAACGAGGTGGAGCCTCGCACCCTCTCCTCCATTGTTGTTGCGCACCCCGTGCATCACCGAGAGTGCCGGGCGCTTTCAGGGCCTATGATACGATGAGTTGGAAGAGAGCCGTTCATCGGCCGATGCCGGGAGGAGAATGCGCGGTCCCGTTGCGCCGCACCGGAACGGCGCCCGTATGTCCGAGCGCGAACACTTGCAACGTTGGCTGTCGATCGGTGCCCGGCGGGAACGTCTCGTCCGCGCGTTGCGCGCGCTCGGCACGTGCACCTGCATCGCCGCGGCGAGCTGGTTCGCCTGGCGTGCCCTGCAGCCGACCGGCCTTCCCTCCGCCGTCCTCTCCGCTCTCCTGCCGCTTCTGCTCCTGGGCGCGTTCGCCGCCTGCCTCGTCGTGCTCGTTCCCGCGGCGCGCGGTATCGGCCCCCTCCAAGCGGCCCGGCTCGCCGACGCGCGCGCCGGGCTGCGCGATCAGCTCACCAGCGCACAGTGGTTCAGTGGGCACCAGACGCCAGGCACCCTCGACACCGATCCGGGTGTCGCGCTGCTGCTGGAACGCACCGGCAACACGCTGAACCGGTGTGCGTTCAAGCAGGTGTTTCCGGTGCGATTGCCACGGCGCTTCGCCCTCGCGCTCGTGCTGGCCGGGATGGCGGTGAGCGTGCCGCCGATGGCAGCGACCTCACGTGACGATGTGCGCGTGGCGACCGACACCGCACAGCCGTCGCGCACCCGCGTCGACCGCCGCGACATCCGACAGCCGGGGTTGGTTTCGGAGGGCGAGGCGCTGCAGGCCGGCGCGCCGGCGAACGCGCAGGACCGGCTCGCGGCGCAGCTCGAATCGCTCGCCGCCGCGCTGGGC
>JAEZCG010000044.1 GCA_023430065.1 Pseudomonadota bacterium
CGTTCCTGCGCGAGGTTCAGGCGCGATCCCGTGCTCGAGACGACGAAGCGCAGCACTTCCGATACGGCGAACATGCCGACCATCAGCGGAATGAACGAGATGCCGCCGAGCAGGTCGTCGACGCCGAAGGTGAAACGCGGATGCGCCGCCGGATTGTTCAGTCCGACGGTGGCCAGCAGCAGCCCCAACAGCAGGGACACGAGTCCCTTGAGCGGCCGGTCCGAGGCGATGAACACGGCGCAGGTCAAACCGAGCAGTACGAGCCAGAAGTACTCGAAGGAACTGAAGTTGAGCGCAACCTCGGCCAGCGCGGGCGCGGACGTCACCAGCACCAGCGTGCCGAGCAGGCCGCCGATGGCGGAGAACACGAGGCCGGCGCCCAGCACCAGTTCCGCCTGGCCCTTGCGCGTCATCCGATAGGCCTCGTCGGTGTAGGCCGCGGACGCCGGCGTGCCGGGCATGCGCAGCAGGGCGCCCGGAATGTCCCCGGAGAAGATGGCCATGGCGGTACAGCTGACGATGGCGGCCACGGCCGGGACCGGCGGCATGAAGAAGGTGACCGGCACCAGCAGCGCCGTGGCCATGGTCGCCGTCAAGCCCGGAATCGCGCCGACGAACAGTCCGAACAGCGAGGCCGCCAGGATGACGCCGAGCACGTAGGGGTCGGCGACCAGGGAAAACGCCAGCGCGATCGATTCCATCCGGCGGCGCTACCAGGCGTACTCGGTGAGCAGGCCCCAGGGCAGAGCCACCTTCAACAGCGTGTAGAAGATGTAGTGGACCCCCACCGGTACGAGGGCCGCAAGCACGATCGACGCGAGCCAGCCCGTGCCGCACGCACGCAACACCACCAGCAGCACGACGGGCGCGGCGATGAGAAAGCCGAGCATTTCCGAGAATGCGATGTAGAACGCGACCGCGCCGATCACCGCCAGCAGGGACAGCACCGCACGCGGACGCACCGCCCACGTGTCCCACTCGACGAGCGGGTGACGGGGACTGGCCCGCAACGCCCCGATCGCGAGCACGATGCTGCACAGGATCAGTCCGACCGCCAACAGGCGCGGCAGCAGGGACGGCCCGAACTCCTGTCCGGGCATGTCGGGAAAGTCGGCGACGTACACCAGCAGTACCAGGGCGAAGACGGCCAGCAACGCGGCGATCAGCCCGTCATTCAGTTTCACGCGGCGCCTACTTGACCAGGCCGACGGTCTTCATCAGCTTGCCCAGCTCCGCGTCCTCCTTCGCCATGAACCGGGCGAAGGCCTGCGGCTCCATCCACTGCGCCCCGAAGCCGCGCTCGATCATGAAGTTCTGATATTCCTTGCTCTCATAGGCCTTCTTGACGGCGGCTTGCAGGCGCGCTTCCACGTCCTTGGGCAGCTTTTTCGGCGCGGCCACGCCCCGCCATACCCCCGAGATCCACGTGCTGCCGACCGCCGCCTTCGCCGTGGGCACCTGCGGAAACAGCGCCGACGGCCGCTCGGCCATGATCGCGAGACTGCGCACCTTGCCCGCCTCGATCAGCGCGCGCGCCTCGGGATGCGAGCCCGGCACGAGGTCCACGCCGCCCGCCACCAGATCGAGCAGTCCCGCCGCGTTGCTCGCACTGGGCACGAACGGCACGCTCGCCGGATCGATCTTCTGTTCGAGCAGCAGGCCGTAGAGGGAGAGGTGCCAGCTGCCGCCGTAGCCGGTGCCGGATGCCTTGAACTTGCCGGGCTGCGCGCGCACCGCATCCAGCAGTTCCTTCAGCGACTTGTACGGCGCATCGGCACGCACCTGGACCGCGGCGGAGTCGATGTTCACCAGCCCGAGCGGCGTGAACGACGCGCCGGAGATCCGCGTGAGACCCTGGTGGTGCATCATCCCGATCTCGGAGGTGATCAGCCCGATGGTGTAGCCGTCGGGACGGGCCGCCGCGATGGCCGCATGGCCCACCACGCCGTTGCCGCCGGTGCGATTGACGACGTTGACCGGCTGCTTCAGGTCGCGCTCGAGCAGGGTGGCGAGCATGCGCCCGACCGCGTCAGTTCCGCCGCCCGCTCCCCACGGCACGATGAAGGTGATGGGGCGCGTCGGATAAGCGGCGTGTGCTGTGCCCACCAGGAGCGCCAGGCTGGCGGCGCCGAGCACGGTCAGGAATCGGCGGATGAACCGCATGAGGTCTCCTCGTTGAATTGCCGCTCTTGACGGCGACCAGTGTGGCGATTGTAACGGGAACTGGGCGAACGACGAGGCAGGAAGAAGCGCGTCAGCCGCTTTGCGTGCCATCCCGAGCACACCCTTCGATGTCATCCCGAGCACACCCTTCGGTGTCATCGCGAGCCAAGGGTGACGGATCCTCGCTCTGCAGCGTCCACGACGCGAATTCCTCCCTGCGGTCGGAATGACATCGTGGAATTGCGGCCTTGTGTACGTCGCGATGAAGCGGGCTTCAGCGTCCGGGCTGCCAGCGCTTCACGAAATCGCGGATCTGCGGATAGATCATGTCGCGGAACTTGCGTCCGCTGAAGATGCCGTAGTGGCCGACTCCCTTCGCCAGGAGGTGCTCGCGCTTCTCGGGCGGAATGCGCGTGGCGAGGTTGTGTGCCGCTTCGGTCTGGCCATTGCCGGAGATGTCGTCCAGTTCGCCCTCGACCGTGAACAGCGCGGTCTTGCGCAGCGCAGCCGGCTGCACCAGCGTTCCGTTCACTTCCCACTTGCCCTTCGCCAGCAGGAACTCCTGGAACACCACGCGGATCGTGTCGAGGTAGTACTCGGCCGGCATGTCGAGCACCGCGTTGTACTCGTCGTAGAAGCGCCGATGCGAGTCGGCGTCCTCGAGGTCGCCCTGCACGAGGTTCTGGTAGAAGTCCCAGTGCGACTGGAAATGCCGCTCGGGATTCATCGCCACGAAGCCCATGTGCTGCAGGAAGCCCGGATACACGCGGCGGCCCGCGCCCGGATACGGCGGCGGCACCGGATGGATCAGCTGCGTCTCGAACCACCACATCGGCTTGTGCGTGGCGAGGTCGTTGACCTGCGTGGGGTTCTCGCGGGTGTCGATCGGCCCGCCCATCATCACCAGCGAGCGCGGCGTGGCCTCGCCGCGCGCGGCCAACAGCC
>JAEZCG010000060.1 GCA_023430065.1 Pseudomonadota bacterium
GTGCGAACCGAAGTAGATGCGCATCTGCTGCAAGTTCGAGAGCACGTGGCGGTGATACAGCATCGCACCCTTCGACACACCGGTCGTCCCGCCCGTGTACTGCAGGAATGCCAGGTCGTCGCTGGCCACGTTCACCGGCCGGAAGGTCATTCCCGCGCTCTCGTCCAGCACTTGCGGAAAGGACTTCGCGTGCGGGATGCTCCACGGCACGACCATCTTCTTCACGTTGCGGAACACGAAGTTCAGCAGTGTGCCCTTGGCCAGACCGAGCATGTCGCCCAGCGAAGAGACGATGACGTGACGCACGGGGGTGTTGGCCAGCACCGCCTGCAGCGTGTGCGCGGCGCTCTCGAAGATGACGATGGCGCTCGCTTCGGAATCGCGCAGCTGATGTTCCAGTTCGCGCGCGGTGTAGAGCGGATTGACGCTGACCACGACCATGCCCGCCCGCAGGATTCCGTACACCGCGACCGGATACTGCAGGATGTTCGGCATCATGACCGCCACGCGGTCGCCCGCCTGCAACCCGAGGCCCGACTGCAGGTAGGCCGCGAACTGGCGCGAGAGACGGTCGAGTTCGCTGTAGGTGATGCGTACGCCGAAACTCTCGAACGCGGGCCTGGCGCTGAAGCGCCGCACCGAGGCGTCGAGCATGGCCGGGATCGACTCGAACTCGAGCGGGCCCATGTCGGCCGGCACACCGGGCGGGTAGTTCGCTAGCCAGGGACGCCTGCTCGCCGCGCCCGCGTCGGCCGCGCTCACCGCAATCCGTCCTCGCCGCGGATCTCGTTCTTCTGCAGTCCGCCGACGCGCGCAAGCGGGCGTCCGCTGTCGGTCACCGCCACCGCCACCACGATCTCGTTGGCGCGTGGCGCATCGTAGACGCGCGCCTCGACCGCATCGAAGTGGCTGCGCACATATGCCGCCTCCTTGTGACCCAGCGGGACGTCGATGGCGCTGCCCATACCACCCATCTTCTTGGCCGACGGCACGAGTGCTGCACCGCGCTCGACAGCCTTGCGCAAGGGCGCGCCCAGCTTGGGATGCAGGATCGCCGCGGCGTGCTCCAACTCACCGCTCTCACCCACGATCGCCGCCTTGCCGTAGCTTTCGACCTGCGCGGGGAGGATGCCCAGCGCCTGCACGCAACGCTCGCCGAGCAACCCGCCGAGTTCCTCGCCGATGTCGACCAGGTCGCTCAGGTCCAGCGCATAGCGGCCCGCATACGGATTCTCGATCACCGCCATTGCCAATGCGCGGCGGGTGGGCGGCGCCACCTCGCGCCCCATCTCCATCCTCGTCTCGTCGATTTGCACGACGATCTTCCTGATCTTCGCTCTCATGATCACCCGGTCACAGGGAAGTTGATCGGAATGTACACGAACTCGCCAGGGCAGGTGCCAGCGCGCCCGCGCAGCGCACGCGACCCTGCAGCCACAGCACGGCGGCGAACACGAGTCCTCGCTCGACCAGGTCCTGCGCGTGGCGCGCGCCCGCGGCGAGCGCTGTCTGCACGATGTCGTCCGGGAGCGGTGGGACATGCACCGTCACCATGCGATCGCCGAGATCGCTGTCGTCCTTGAGCGCGCATGCCGGCCCGCGAGCGATGCCGGCATGGTCGGCATTCACCGCATTGGCGATCATCGTGGCGGCAGCGTCCGCCTGGGCGGCGTTACCTGCGAGAACCGTCACCGCATCGGCAATACCCAGGCTGAAGCTGCGGCCGCGCCAACCGCTGGTCGCGACGCCGCGCACGGGCATGGTCGAGTCGATCAGGGTATCGCCGTCCAGGCGCAAGCGCTCGCCCCACGCGAGGCGGCCGAGGTCCGCAAACAATCCGACGCGGAAGCTCGAGCCGCTCGGAAGGTGCAGCGCGATGTCACCGCCATTGTTGGCATAGGCGCGCCGCAGCCCTGGCCGCGCCTGCGCCAGTGCGATCAACTCGTCGGCGACGGCCCCTGCCACCGCTGCCATGGGCGTGATGAACGCCGGCCGGTGCGGCAGGCACGCCGCCTCCATGCGGCGCGCGATTCGGCCCCGCAGCACGCCGGGCGCTGCAGGCGTGCGCAACGCCGGCAACTCGCAAACCAGTTCGGTCAGGAGGTGCTGCAAGCGCGCCCAGGCATCATCGACGAACGCCGCGACCACGTCGGGCTCGCCGTCGGCGCCGAGCACGATGTCGATCGGGCCGTGCTGGAAATGCCAGCGCTGCGCATCGAGCCTCGTGCGCAGTGCGCTGCCGGTTGAAGAGTGCGCCGCCACTACAGTCATTTGCCCAATTGCCAGTGCGGCCAGGGATTCAGGTCGTCCCATCCCAGTACCCGCACGCGCTCGGCGCGCAGCACGTCCTCGATGCGGCGCACGCGATCCAGATGGCCGCCGAGCGTCTCGTAATCGGCCAGGGACAACGTGAACTCGATGGGCGCGACGATCGCCGGGGTCGGCACCCAGCCGAAGGAATGTGCCGGCATGCGCATGACATCCGCCATCACGGCGATTCCGCCGCCCGGCCAAACGTACACCGGCGCGCCACCGCAGGTCACGCGCGTGAGCAGATCCTTGATCGAACGGGTCAGGCGGACCGGGTTGTCGGTGACACCGGCGCGCAGGCTGCCCCCGGCGCCCATCAGGAACAGCACGCTGGAAAGGGCCGGCTCGCAGTTCTCCCCGATGCGATCCACCACCTTGCGCACGGGTTCCGGCATCGGGGCCGGCGTGATGCGCAGCGCTTCGTCCAGGATGAAGTACGCCGCGTCCTCGCCCGTGGTGGACACCATCAGCACCCGCAATCCCGGCCGCGCGATGCGTGGGTCGAAGCCGCTGACGATGGACAGCGGGTCGGTGATATCGGTGCCGCCCCAGCCGCTGCCGGCGTTGGCGACCTGGAAGTAGCGTCCCGGCGTGGACTTGCGGCCCCGGATCCGGATACCCGAGGGCGGCATGTCGAGGAAGCGCCCGGCCTGGTGTTCGGTGAGAACGCCGGTGATGTGATCGTCCACCACCACCACCTCATCGACGTGGCCGTGCCACTGCCGGGCGAACATGCCGATGGTGGCCGAGCCGCAGCCCACGCGCATGCGCCGCTCCTCCACCCCGTTGACCACCGGCGGCTTGCCGGCCTCCACGATCACGCGCGCCCCGCCCTCCACCTCCAGTTCGACCGGCACGCGGTTGCCGAGATCCATCATCGTCTCGCAGGCGATGCGACCTTCCTTCTTGCTGCCGCCGGTGAGGTGATGCACGCCGCCGATGGACAGCATCTGCGAGCCGTACTCGATGGTGGTGACGTGCCCGACTGCCTCGCCGCGGCATCGCACGGTCGCCTGCTCGGGCCCGAGGTGGCGATCGGTGTCGATCTTCACCTTGAAGCTGCAGTAGCTGAAGATGCCCTCGGTCACCACGGTCACCATGTCCACGCCTTCGTGAACCGAGGAGACGATGAACGGCGCGGGCTTGTAGTCCGGATAGGTGGTGCCCGAGCCGACTCCGGAGACGAACACGGGTCCCTGCGACAGCACCTCGCCATCCCAATCCGGACGCTGCAGGAGGCCGGTCACTTCTTCTGCCTGCCCCTCGACCTTGCGGAACAGCACGAGCGGATCGACGCGCGTGAGCGCCCCGCCGACGTTCCCATAGCGGTCGCAGGCGCCCGTGCGGCCCTCGCTGATCATGCACAGGACCGGGCAGGCATCGCAGCGGATCTTGTCGTCGGTGTTCAAGGCAAATCTCTCAACGCAAAGGCCGCAAAGAACTTACAGGCGGGACGGTGAGGCAAACAGCCCACATGGTGCTCCTTTGCGCTCTTGGCGTGCTTTGCGTTAGGCAAATCTCTCAACGCAACGCACGCAAAGAATGGCCAGCCAAGACACTCATACCAACGATCGACATGGTCCTCCTTTGCGCTCTTGGCGTACTTTGCGTTAGGCGCTTCGAGCCTTGGAAAGCAGCAATGCCCGCAGCCGATCCGGCGTCACCGGCAGGTGCGTCACGCGCACACCGGTCGCGTGGCGGATCGCGTTGGTGACCGCCGGCGCGGTGGGAATCAGGGCCGGCTCGCCCACGCCCTTGGCTCCGTAGGGGCCGAGCGGCTCGGGATCCTCGACGATGTGCACGACGATCGGCGGCACATCACCCACGGTCGGGATCAGATAGTCGTGCAGGTTGTCGGTCTGGCCGACGAGGTACTCCTCCATCAATGCCATGCCGATGCCCTGCGCGATGCCGCCGTTGATCTGACCCTCGACCTGGGTGGGGTTGATCGCGCGTCCCACGTCGTGGGCCGCTTCGATGTACAGCACGCGCACGGTCCCCAATTCCAGGTCCACTTCCACTTCCGCGAACTGCGCGCCGAAGCCGTAGGTCGCGTAGGGCACACCCTGTCCGTCGGTGTCGAGCGGCGTGGTGGGAGGATCGAAGCTGCCCTCGCCCAGCGCGATGTTGCCATCGACGTCAGCGGCCAGCTCCTCGAGGTCGGCCGACCACGTCTGTCCGGGCGCGTGCGCAAGCAGCCGGGTGCCTGCCACCTGCAACTCGGCATCGGCCGATGCGCCGAGCAACGCCAGCAATCTCGTGCGCAATGCGCCGCCGGCGAGGCGCGCGGCGTTGCCGGACACGAAGGTCTGGCGAGAGGCCGAGGACTTTCCGGCGTCTGCGGTGCGGTCCGTGTCGCCCGTCACCTGATCGAAGAGCTCCACGGGCAGGCCGAGTGCGTCGGCACAGATCTGCGGCAACACGGTACTGGAGCCCTGTCCGATGTCCATCGCGCCGTTGTACAGCACGACGCGTCCGTTGCGACGCAGGCCGACACGCATCGTCGAGGGATTGGCGATGACGGTGTTGCCGATGCCGTACCACATGCACGCGATGCCCGCGCCACGGCGGCGGGGACCGGTGGCGGCGGCATTGAACGTTTGAACACGCGCACGCGCGGCGCGCCAGCCGGGCAGCAGCCGGGCCAAGCACTCGGCCAGGCCGGCGCTGGCGTGCAGGACCTGGCCGGTCGCGGTAGCCTGCCCGGCCCGGATCGCATTGCGCATCCGGAACTCCAGCGGATCGAGGCCGCACGACTGCGCCAGCTCGTCGACGAGCGTCTCGTGCGCGAACGTCGATTGCGGCACGCCGAAGCCGCGAAACGCTCCGCCGACGGGTCCGTTGGTGTAGACGGCGCGCGTGACCGCGCGCACGTTGGCAACGGCATAAGGCCCACAGGCATGGATCGGAACGCGGTTGGCGACGGTGCTACCCCACGACGCATAGGCTCCGGTGTCGAAATCGCCCTGGAAATCCGCGGCAACGAGCCGCCCGGCCGCATCGCACCCGAAGCGCGCACGCATGCGGGCCGGATGCCGCTTGGTCGTGGCGCGCATCGACTCGGGCCGCGAGTACACGGCGCGCACGGGCTGTTTCAGTTTCCACGCCGCAACCGCCAGAAGGGGCTGGATGGACAGGTCGAGCTTGCCGCCGAACCCGCCGCCGATGGCCGATGGCACGATGTGTACACGATCCGGTTCGATCCCGAGGACGCGCGCGATCTCGTCGCGATCCATGTAGGGAGTCTGGGTGCAGGCGAATACGCGCAGGCGGTCGCGGCCGTCGGGCATCGGAATGCGAATCGCGTAGCCCGCCTCGGGCTCGATGTAGGCGTGCTCCACGTGGCTGGTGGTGAACTCGCCCTCGGTCACGAAAACGGCCGTATCCAACCCCCGGTGCACGTCGCCTTTCACCACACGCCCGCGGACCAGCACGTTGTCCGGCGCCGTGTCGTGCAGCGGGGCAGCGGTTGCGGCAAGCCCCCGCTCGATGCCGAGTGCCGGCTCTTCGACCTCCCAGTCGATCGGCACATCCTCGTCCCGCACCGCAGTCACGGCCTCCAGCGTCCCCACCAGCGCCAGCACGGCTTCACCGACGAAGCGCACGCGCCCATCCGCCAGCACCGGCTGGTCCCGGTCGCTGTCGAAGATGCCGAAGGCGTTGCAGGCGACGTCTGCCGCGGTCACCACGTCCACGATGCCGGGCCGAGTCCGTGCCCAGTGATCGAGATCGCCGAGGGTGAAGCGCGCGCGCGCGTGCCCGGCGCGCACCGCCCGCAGCCACAGCGCGCCGGCCGGCGCCTCGTCGGCACCGTAGCGTTCCGCTCCGGTGAGCTTGACGGCTCCGTCGAGCTTCACCAGTCGGGCGCCGACCGCCTGGCCGCACGCAGGCGCCGGCGGGACGACCGCTTTCTTCGCCGCCGCCCGCACCGCGTCGACGATCTGCCGGTACCCGGTGCAGCGGCACAGGACACCGGCCAGGCCGTCGGCCACGTCGGACTCCGACGGATCGGGACAGCGCGAGAGCGTGTCCGTGGCGGCCATCAACATGCCGGGGGAGCAGGCGCCGCACTGCGCGGCGCCATGCGCGAGGAAGGCCTGCTGGAGAGGATGGAGCGCTCCCCCTTCTCCGGCGAGTCCCTCGACCGTCTTCACCCGGCGTCCACGCACCTGGCCGACTGCGACCAGGCAGGCACACACCTGTTCGCCGTCGAGGAGCACGGTGCAGGCGCCGCAATCGCCGGCATCGCAGCCAACCTTGGTCCCGGTCAACTGCAGCGTATTGCGCAGCACGTCCGACAGGCGCGCCGCCGGAGCGGCCGGCACGAAGACCGCGGTTCCGTTCAGTTCGAACTCGATGGCATGCAGCGCCACGCCGCGCCGGTCATTCATCGCCCAGTTCCTCGAGCGCACGGCGTACCAGTTGCAGCGTGGCATCGCGGCGATAGCCCGCCGACCCACGCACATCCGAGCGCGGGGTCAGTGTGTCCAGGTCGTCCTCGCGTGGCACGTCGCGCAGTGCGCGCACCGGGACGCCGGCGAGGCGCGCCTCGAGACCGGTCAGCCGCTGCGCGGCCTCGGCGCAGGCGCCGACTGCGATCGCCGCGCGGCTCACGCAGCCGTTCTCGTCGAGGTCGACACG
>JAEZCG010000066.1 GCA_023430065.1 Pseudomonadota bacterium
AGTACTTCAGGACCGACAATCACGACCAGCTGGTCTCGCTGTTCTCTCCTGACGCGCTGTTCATCGGGACGATCTCGCCCGAGCTCGTCACCGAGCCGGGAGGGGTGCGCGCCTACTTCGTCAAGGCCTTGTCCGGTGAACGAGGGGAGGTCAGGGCCAGGGTATTCGACATCACTGCCACACAGTTGAGCGACGATGTCGTGCTGGTCACGGCGGCATGGCAGTCCGAGCGGACCTCGGACGGCGTCATGACCACCAACGGCCCGTCGAGAAACACTTCCGTCATGCACAAGCGCGGGGAGCAGTGGTTCATCGTGCAGTTCCACAATTCCTGGAAACCGAAATAGACGGGCTTCGCGGCGACGTCCGCTGTGGGCACGTGCTGCGCGATTGCGCGCCAGTGCTCGAGCTTCCAGCAGGTCAAGCCGCACGCCACCCAGCCGGAAGCCGCCATGCGGATCCTGCGAGCGCGCCGGGGGCGGTGATGCGGCTCAGCGCGAGCGCGTGCCGCCAGCCGGGCGGCCGATCGCCAGCGCACCGATGGCCGCGCCGGCCTCGTCGATCAGCACGGTGAAGCTCAGATCCACGTAAAGCCGGCTGCCGTCCTTGTGCATCGATCGGGTGGTGGCCACGCGCCCTTCGCCGCGCGTGCGACCGGCAGCAATCGCCCGATGAAATGCTTCCCAGTGCGCTGCACGCAGGTGCTCGGGAATGATCAGGTCGAGATTGAGGCCGATTGCCTCCGCCGCGACATGGCCGAACATCGTTTCGGCGCCCTGATTCCAGACGCGGATCACGCCGCCAGGATCGGCGAAAATGATCGCCTCGGGAGCCTGCTGCACGATCGCGCAGCAGAGCAGCAGGTCAGGTGGATCCGGCTGCATGCTTGTTCTGCGTGTCGGTCATGCCGGTTTCCTGGAGACACCGATTTGCGCCTGCGTAACGCGAGACCAGATCCGGGCTGCAACATGCGCGCCCCGCCTTCGAGGTTTTGACCCTGGCCGCCACGTCATGATAGCGGCGAGAGGACCCGACCCAGGGAGGCAAAAGGCAAGACCTGACCCCTAATCGGGTTGCTGGGCCGGGACGCCGAACACTCGATGACCGGCAGGGATGCCGACGTCGTGATGATCCGCGCTCGCGACAATCAGCCAGATGCAGCCCGCAAGCGATATTGCGAAGACGGCGATGCCGAGCCAGACGACCGGCTGCGAATACCAGGATCCGCGGTGCCGCGGATCAACGCGCGGATGTGTTTTCACGACCGGACAGATGATGAACGTAGCCGGCCAGCAGATGGATCTCGCCGTCGGACAAGCGCGGGCCCAACGCGGGCATATGGCCCTGGCGGCCATCGCGAATCGATGTTTCGATCGCCGCCTGGGTACCGCCGTACAGCCAAATCGCGTCGGTCAGGTTGGGCGCACCCAGTTGCGGGATGCCCTTGCCTTCCGGGCCATGACACGCGGTGCAGATCGCGCTGAAGAGCGGCTCGCCGGCCGCCGCGGACCCCGTGTCGTGCGGTTGCCCGGACAAGCTCAGTACGTACTGGACGAGGCTTTTCACGCTCGGCTCCCCGAGCGACGTCCACGGCGGCATCACGCCGGAGCGCCCGTCACGGATCGACGCCGTGATGTCCTGCGCGCTACCGCCATAGAGCCAGTCGGCATCGGTCAGGTTGGGTGCCCCGAGGTTCGGATTGCCCAGGCCCGCGCGGCCGTGGCAGCCCGCGCAGTTGTCCACGAATAGGCGCTCGCCCAGGCGCCGTGCCTGTGCATCACCGGCGAGCGCTTCGACGTCCATCGCGACAATGCGATGCAGTACCGGTTCGAGCTTGGCGGCATTCGCGGCGGTGGTGGCGGCGAGTTCCTTTTCGGACGTCCAGTCGAGCCTCCCCGGGTGATTGCCGAAACCCGGATAGAGGACGAGATAACCGACCGCGATGACGTACATCGCGAACGAGCCCACGATCCACCAGCCCGGCAGCCGATGCATGCCCTCGCGCAGCGCGCCGTCCGCCCAGACGTGACCCGTGGTGCCATCGGGCAGCGTCGGTATCCTGGCACGCGGTGCCCAGACGAAGAGGCAGAACGTCACGCCGAGGTTGAAGACGACCAGCCCGATGACCCACCACGACCAGCCGCTGCTCATCGACCCTTCTCCTCCTCGTCGCCGGTCGATGGAATCGATCCGTCCTGCGGTGCGATGCCGTCCTCCATCGGCATGCGGGCCAGCCATCCGAACGTCCGCTCGTGATACGGCAGCCACGCCCAGACCCAGATGCCGATGAACGCCGCCATCATCAGCACGATCAGCACACCGACGGCGTGACCCCAGAGCGGATTCATGGAGAGCGCTCTGCAATCGTCGGCGCAGCGGCGGCAGCCGTGCGTGCGGGCTGCGGCGCCCTGGCGATGCCCAGACCCTGCAGGTAGGCGACCAGCGCGTCGAGCTCGCTTCTGCCCTCGACCGCCTCGGCAGCACCTGCGATATCGGCATCCGTATACGGATCGCCCAGGATGCGCAGCGTGCGCATGCGCGCCGCGATGTCGATGCCGTCGATTCGCGCCGTGGCCAGCCACGGATACCCAGGCATGTTCGACTCCGGCACGAGGGCACGCGGATCCATCAGGTGCATGCGTTGCCACGTGTCGGAATACTTGCCCCCCACGCGCGCCAGATCCGGTCCGGTGCGTTTCGAGCCCCACTGGAACGGCCGGTCATAGACGGATTCCTCGGCGACCGAGAAGGGACCATAGCGTTGCGTCTCGTAGCGCAGCGCGCGGATCATTTGCGAATGGCACAGATAGCAGCCCTCGCGGACGTAGATGTCACGGCCGGCCAGCCGCAACGCATCGTAGGGCTTGCCGGTCGCGTTCAGCTTGACGCGGTTTGCCTCCACGAACGTCGGCAGGATCTCCGCCAGTCCACCCAGGGATACCATGACGGCCGTCAGAATGCCCAACGTCCACGCGTGCTTCTCGATGAATTCGAAGTGCCGGTAGGCCATGGCGTTTCTCAACCGGCGGCCGGAAGCGGCGCCGGGGCTTGCTGCGATGCGGGTTGCGGTATGGGCACCGGCACCGGACGGATGATCTTTCTGCGCGCGTCCGCGGCCGTGTACCAGAGGTTCCACGCCATCACCCACATGCCGAGCCAGATCAGCACGCCACCCAGCCAGCGCACCAGGTACAGCGGCTTGATTGCGAGCAGGCTGTCGATGAATGCGTACGTCAGGGAACCATCCGGCTGCGTCGCGCGCCACATCAAGCCCTCTGTCACGCCAGCGATCCACATCGCGATCACGTACAGCAGCGTGCCCGCCGTATGGAGCCAGAAATGCAGGTCCATCGCCCTGACTGAGTGCATCGAGGAGCGGCCGAGCGCACGTGGCGCCATGGCATACAGAGAACCGATGGTGATCATGGCAACCCAGCCAAGCGAGCCGGAGTGCACGTGCGCGATCGTCCAGTCCGTGTAGTGCGACAGCGCGTTGACGGTCTTGATCGCCATCAACGAGCCTTCAGTCGTGGATGCGGCATAGAACACCAGCGCGAGCACCATGAACTTCGCTGCCGGATCCGACCGCAGCCGATGCCACGAACCATTGAACGTCAGCAGGCCGTTTGCCGCCGAACCCCAGCTGGGCATCAGCAGCACCAGAGAAAATGCCATGCCGACCGACTGCACCCAGTCGGGCAGCGCGGTGTACATCAGATGGTGCGACCCTGCCCACATGTAGATGGAGATCAGTGCCCAGAAGTTGACGATCGAGAAGCGGTAGCTCCAGAGCGGCTGCTGGGCCTGACGCGGCACGAAGTAGTACATCATCCCCAGGAACCCAGCGGTCAGGAAGAATGCCACCGCGTTGTGGCCGTACCACCATTGGACCATCGCGTCGGCCACACCGGCATAGATCGGATAGGACTTCGTGAGCGATACCGGCAGCGCAAGGTTGTTGACGACGTGCAGCAGGCCGACTGCGATGATGAACGCACCGTAGTACCAGTTGGCGACGTAGATGTGATGGATGCGCCGGCGCGCCAGCGTGGCGAAGAACACCGCACCGAAGCAGACCCATACGATCGCAATGAGGATGTCGATGAACCACTCGGGTTCAGCGTATTCCTTGCTCTGCGTGATGCCGAACGGCATCGTCGCCATGGCCAGCACGCAGGCCAGCTGCCAGCCCCAGAATGTGAACGCGGCCAGCCTGCCCCACGCCAGCCGCACATGCCCCGTGCGCTGCACGACGTAATAGCACGTGCCCATCAGGGCCGACCCGCCGAATGCGAAGATGACGCCGAACGTGTGGTCCGGGCGGAGCCGGCTGAATGTCAGCCACGGGATGTCGAGATTGAGGCCCGGCCAGGCGAGCTGAGCTGCCACGTACATGCCCAGCAGCATGCCGACGATGCCCCACACCGTCGCCGCCAGGAGGAACAAGCGCACGACATGGTCATTGTAGTGTTCGGTGTCGGCCATCCAGATCTCGTACGAATACGCCCCGACGTATTGCGTCGAGCGAGTACCTGGCCGATCTTATCGCCATTGAGAGTTTATTTCGACACCTTTCATTGTGTGGAGATGCGCCATGACCCTGTGCCGGGAAGGGAACATCACCATCCATTTTCCGGTTGCACCGACCACGCGCGGGTTCGCGTTCTCCGAAGCGGTGGTGATATGACATCGCGTTCGGCGACCGGCCACTTAGCGCCTGTTTGCCCGTTCATTCACGACCAAAGGAGTTCTCTCATGCAGCAGCGTCTGGACTACAAGCGTGCGTCGCCGGAAGCGTACGAGGCCATGCGTCATACCCAGAATCAGGTCAACGGCAGCGGCTTGGAAGCATCACTGCTGGAACTGGTCAAGGCGCATGCTTCCCAGATCAACGGCTGCGCCTGGTGCCTGGACATGCACACCAAGGATGCACGTGCACTGGGTGAGACCGAACAGCGGCTGCACCTGCTCCCGGTGTGGCGCGAGGCGCCCTGCTACAGCGCGCGTGAGCGCGCCGCACTGGCGTGGACCGATGCGATCACCCGGATCGCCGCCACACACGACGTGTCGGATGCAGTCTATGAGGAAGCGCGTCGCCACTTCGATGAGAAGGCGCTGGTCGACCTGACGCTGGCCATCATCGCGATCAACGGCTGGAACCG
>JAEZCG010000168.1 GCA_023430065.1 Pseudomonadota bacterium
CGCGAGGGCATCGTTTCCGCGCTGGAGTGCGGGGAGCGGTTGGCGGCGGCGCATCGGGGCAGCGCCCGCGCACTGCTCGAGGAGCTGCTGGTGGGCTGGTGGGACCTGATCGGCAGTCGCAAGATCGGCGGCATCCCCAAGCTCATGTTCTCGGAGTGCCGCAATTTCCCGGAACTGTGCCGCTTCTACTTCGAGGAGGTGACACGCCGCGGCCTGCGATTGATCGCTGCCGCCCTCCAGCGCGGGATCGACGAGGGCGAGTTCCGCGACATGGACGTCGAGCTCTCGGCGCAGCTGGTATGGGCACCCGAGGCATTCCTCAGCCTGTGGCAGCACGCCTACGGTGCGTGCGATCCACGGCCGGTCGACGCATCCGCCTACATCCGACAGCACCTCGAGCTTCTCCTGCACGGGGTGCTGCGCGACACTGCAGCCCGGTCCGTGCAGGGGCGCGCAAAGGAGACCGCGTGAGCGTGCGCCCATCCAGTGCCGAGCGCGTTGCCCGTGCTGCGCTGGTTCGCGCTGCTGCGCTGCTCGGCATCTGCCTGGCGCTGGTGGCCTGCGACAAGGAGGCGCCTCCGGCACCGCAGGTGCGTCCGGTCAACGTGATACGCGTCCGGCCTTCGCCGAGTGCGCATGCGTTCAGCTACACCGGCGACGTGCGCGCGCGTTACGAGACCTCGCTCGGATTCCGGGTGGGCGGCAAGCTGATCTCGCGCCGGGTCGAGGTCGGCTCCACCGTCCGGCGGGGGCAGGTGTTGGCGAGCCTCGACCCGAGCGACTTCCGCCTCAACATCGAAGCGCAGCGCTCCCAACTCGCGGCGGCGGAGGCGGACTATCTCCAGGCCCGCGACGAGCTGGAGCGCTACCGCAATCTCTTCCAGCAGAAGTTCGTCAGCGCCGCCGAGTTCGACCGGCGCCAGAACGCGTACAACGTCGCCAAGGCGCGCTTCGAGCAGGCTCAGGCGCAGCTGGGCGTGTCGCGCAATCAGTCCGAGTACACCGTGCTGTCCGCCGACCGCGATGGCATCGTCACCTCGATCTCGGCGGAGGTGGGACAGGTGGTGGCGGCCGGTCAGGAAGTGATGCGCGTCGCGCAGCTCGACGAGAAGGAAGTGCAGATCAGTGTGCCGGAAAGCCGTCTGGACGAGCTGCGGCGTGCGCGCGAGGTGTCGATCTCCCTGTGGGCGGCGCCCGAGGCGACGTACAAGGGGCGCATCCGCGAAGTCTCGCCCGCCGCCGATCCGGTCACGCGCACGTATGCGGTCAAGGTGGCCCTCCTCGATCCCTCGCCCAGGGTGCAGTTGGGCATGACCGCCAACGTGTTCCTGCAGCAGAGCGGCAATGGCAACGTGGTGCGGCTGCCGTTGGCCGCGCTGTACAACGATGGGGAACAGCCGGCCGTGTGGGTGGTCGACCCCAAGACCCAGGCGGTGGCGCTGCGACCGGTGTCCGTCGCCCGCTATACCCAGGACGGCGTGGAGGTCAGCGCCGGACTCGCCCCCGGCGACGTGGTGGTACGTGCGGGGGTGCACAAGCTCAGCGCAGGGCAGAAGGTGCGTGTCCTGGCGGCGGACGGCTGAACGGCCGGGGGCGCGATGCACGGTCCCAACCTGTCCGAATGGGCGCTGCGACACCAGTCGTTCATCCTCTTTCTCATCATCGCCCTCGCTCTCGCGGGGACGTTGTCCTATCAGCAGCTCGGACAGGGCGAGGATCCCGAGTTCACGTTCAAGATGATGGTGGTTCGCACGCTGTGGCCCGGCGCCACTGCGCGTGAAGTCGAGCAGCAGGTCACCGAGCGGCTCGAGAAGAAGATCCAGGAGACGCCCTGGTTCGACTATACGACCAGCTATTCGCGCCCGGGCGAGTCGATGATCTTCGTGATGCTCAAGGACTTCACGCCGCCGGAGGAGGTACCCGACGCGTGGTACCAGGTGCGCAAGAAGGTCTCGGACATCCGCCATACGCTGCCCGGGGGCGTGCGCGGGCCGTTCTTCAACGACGAGTTCGGCGATACCTTCGGCACGATCTACGCCTTTACGTCCGACGGCTATTCCTTCTCCGAGTTGCGCGATTACGTCGATCGGGTGCGCGACGAACTGCTGCGCGTGCCGGACGTGGCGAAGATCGACATGCTGGGCGACCAGGAGGAGAAGATCTACGTCGAGATCTCCCATCGCAAGCTGGCCACGCTCGGAATCGACCCCGTACAGATGTTCCAGGTGCTGGCCGAGCAGAACAGCATGGTGCCGGCCGGCAGCTACGAGACCGGCGACGACCGCATTTTCGTACGCGTCGGCGGTGCATTCGACTCGCCCCAGAGCGTGGCCGAGATCGGCATCCAGGCGAACGGCCGCCTGTTCCGGCTCGGGGACATCGCGAGCATCCGACGCGGTTACGTCGATCCCCCGATCCTGAAGATGCGCTTCCGCGGCCAGGAGGCGATCGGCCTGGCCATCGCGATGCGCAGGGGCGGCGACATCATCCAGCTCGGGCAGCGGCTCAGGGCCGAGACCGCGCGATTACAAGCCGAGCTGCCGGTTGGCATCGAGATGCATCAGGTTGCCGATCAGCCCAGCGTGGTGTCGGCGTCGATCCGCGAGTTCATGCGCACACTCGGCGAGGCGGTGATCATCGTGCTGGCGGTCAGCTTTCTCAGCCTGGGCCTGCGCACCGGGGTGGTGGTGGCATTCTCGGTGCCACTGGTGCTGGCGATGACGTTCCTGGGAATGCGGCTCGCCGGTATCGACCTGCAGCGCATCTCGCTCGGTGCGCTGATCATCGCGCTCGGACTGCTGGTCGACGACGCCATCATCGCGGTCGAGATGATGGCGATCAAGATGGAACAGGGCTGGGACCGGTTCAAGGCCGCAGGTTTTGCCTACACCTCGACCGCGCCTTCGATGCTCACCGGTACGCTGATCACCGCGGCCGGCTTCCTCCCTGTCGGGCTGGCGGAATCGGCGGCCGGCGAATATACCTTCTCCATCTTCGCGGTGGTCGGCATGTCGCTGATGATCTCGTGGGTGGTGGCGGTACTGTTCACGCCTTATCTGGGCTACAAGCTGTTGCCCGATCCCGTCGCCGCAGGCGCCCGCCCGCCCGGGCTGCTGCCGCGGCTGCTGGGGCGGATGTTCCCCGGTCTGGGCGCCGGAGCATCTGCTGCTGGCCGCGCCGAGCATGTGTATGACACCGCGTTCTACCGGCGCTTCCGCCGACTCGTGACGTGGTGCGTGCGGCGACGCTGGCTGGTGATCGGCGCCACCGTGGCTACGTTCCTGCTTTCGCTCGCGGGCTTCGGACTGGTTCAGCAGCAGTTCTTCCCGTCTGCCAACCGGCCCGAACTCATCGTGGATCTGCGGCTGCCCGCCGGAGCCTCCATTCTCGCGACAGAAAGCGAGGCGAGACGCTTCGAGAAGGTTCTGGAGGCCGACCCGGACGTGCTCAGCTACGTCGCATACGTCGGCGGCGGCTCTCCGCGCTTCTATCTGCCCCTCGACCAGAAGCTGGTCAACGCGAATCTGGTCGAGTTCGTCGTGACCACCCGCGGCAACACGGTGCGCGACGCGGTGGCGGACCGGCTCATGCAGCGCCTGACCGATGAGTTCACGTTGGTGCGCGCGCGCGTCAATCCCCTTCAGAACGGTCCTCCGGTGTCCTACCCGGTCCAGTTCCGGGTGAGCGGACGGGACTTCACGCTGCTGCGGCGCATTGCGCGCGACGTGGAGGGGGTGATGCGCGCCAATCCGCACATGCTCAATGTGCACCTAGACTGGAACGAACTGTCCAAGGTCGTCCGGCTCGATATCGACCAGAACAAGGCGCGCCTGGTGGGCGTCGCCTCCCAGGACCTGTCCAACCTGCTCAACTCGGTCCTGACCGGTTTCAGCATCACCGACTACCGCGAGCGGGACAAGCTGGTCGAGGTGCTGGCGCGGGCGGAGAGCAGCGAACGCTTGAGCCTGGATGAGATCGGCAGCATCAACGTGCCGACGCAAAGCGGCAAGTGGATCCCGCTGTCGCAGATCGCACGCATCAGCTACGGATTCGAGGAGAGCATCGTCTGGCGGCGCAACCGCACGCCCACGATCACCGTGCAGGGCGACATCGTGGCGGGGATGCAGGCGCCGGTGGTGTCGCAGCAGATCAATCCAGAACTGGACGCCTTGCGCGCGTCGCTACCGCCGGGCTATCGGATCGAAGAGGGTGGCGCGATCGAGGAGAGTGCACGCGGACAGGCGTCGGTGAACGCCGTCATGCCGGTGATGCTGCTGACGATCGTGACGCTGCTGATGCTGCATCTGCAGAGCATGCAGAAGACCATCGTGGTGCTGCTGACTGCGCCCCTGGGGCTGATCGGCGTCACCCTGTTCCTGCTCGCGTTCCGCGTGCCGTTCGGCTTTGTCGCCATGCTGGGGGTGATCGCATTGTCGGGCATGATCATGCGCAACGCCGTCATTCTCATCGACCAGATCGACCAGGACCTGGCCGCGGGCCGCGCGCCCTGGGAAGCGCTGGTCGAGTCCACCGTGCGGCGCTTCCGGCCCATCGTGCTGACCGCCGCCGCGGCGGTGCTCGCCATGATTCCGCTCACGCGCAGCGCGTTCTGGGGACCGATGGCGGTGGCGATCATGGGCGGGCTGCTGGTCGCCACGGTGCTGACCCTCCTGTTCCTGCCTGCGCTCTACGCCGCCTGGTTCCGCGTGCGCGAACCGGCGGCAGACGTCGCCGGGACGGTGTCCACGTGAGTGCGCGTTCTGGCGCAGCCGAGCGCACCGCAGTGATACAGTGCCGCCGGTGTTCGATCTGGCTCTGACGATGACAATCCGCAACCGTCCCATGTGGTTCCTGTTGCTCCGCGGGCGATCCCTCTCCGCGGTCCTGCTTGTCCTGCTCGCGCTGCTCGCCACCGGCGCGCAGGCCGGTACTTCCGCCATTGCCTCCGCGCACCCGCTGGCGACGAAGGCAGGCGAGGGCCTGCTCGCGGAGGGCGGCAATGCGTTCGACGCCGCGGTGGCGGTGGCAGCGGCGCTCGCCGTGGTCGAACCATTCGCATCGGGTCTTGGCGGCGGTGGCTTCTTCCTGCTGCACCGGGCAGAGGACGGCCTGCGCGTGATGCTCGACGCGCGTGAGACCGCGCCGGGGGGCGCTACCGCGGACATGTACCTGGGAGAGGATGGCAGCGCGGCGGGACGCCGATCGCTCGATGGCGGGCTGGCTGCAGCCATTCCCGGTGTTCCTGCGGCCCTGGCGCTCCTCGCGCGGGACTACGGTCGACTGCCCCTTGCGCGGAGCCTCGCGCCCGCGATCGAGTTGGCCGAGCAGGGATTCGAGGTCGATGCGCGCTACCTCTGGGCGGCGCGGTACCGCGCCGAACTGATGCGGCAGGACCCGGCGACCGCAGCAATCTTCCTGCGCGATGGACAGGTCCCGGAGCAAGGTGCGCGCGTGATGCAGCCGATGCTGGCCGCGACGCTGCGCGCGCTGGCCGAGCAGGGGCACGACGGCTTCTATCGAGGGGCGGTGGCGCGCCGCCTGGTGGCGGGCGTACGCGCCGCCGGCGGTATCTGGACCGAGGAGGATCTTGCCGCGTACCGTGTCGTCGTGCGCGAGCCGGCGCAGTTCACCTATCGCGGTGCGCGCATCACGACTGCATCGCTTCCATCGTCCGCCGGCGTGGTGATCGGGGAGGCGCTGCGTATTCTGGAGACATTTCCGCTGCCTGAGCTGCGGCCGGTCGAGCGCGATCACCTCGTCGTCGAGGCGTGGCGGCGAGCCTACCAGGACCGCGCGCGCTACCTGGGCGATCCGGATTTCGTCGATGTGCCCGCGCGCGTCCGCTCGGCAGCGTACGCGCGCGAGCGTGCCGCCTCGATCGACGCGCTGCGGGCCGGCTCGAGCCAAGCGCTGGATGCGCAGTTCCTGCCCCTGCAGGAGGGGAGCGACACGACGCACTTCTCGATCGCCGACCGGCACGGCAACCTGGTCGCAGCCACCCTGAGTGTCAACCTTCCGTTCGGCGCGGGGGTGGTGGCGGGCGACACCGGCGTACTGCTCAACAACGAGATGAACGATTTCGCGGTGGCGCGTGACGTGCCGAACGCGTTCCGGCTCACCGGAGGTGCGGCCAACGCAGTCGCCGCCGGCAAGCGTCCGCTGTCGAGCATGTCACCCACCTTCGTGGAGGATGCGCGCGGAACGCTGGTGCTCGGCACGCCCGGCGGCTCGCGCATCCTTTCCATGGTGATGCTGGGCATCCTCGACTACGTGGACGATCCGACACTCGACATCGACCGGCTGGTTGCGCTGCCGCGCTTCCACCACCAGTATCTTCCCGACCGTGTCGAGTACGAGCCGGGCGAGTTCGACAGCGTCTGGCTGGAGGCGCTGCGTGCCAAGGGGCACGTGGTGGAGGAGGGGCGCCGACGCTGGGGCAACATGCAGGCGGTGTTCGTGGAGGCGGGCAGCGGTGCGGCGAGTGCGCACAGCGACCCGCGGGCGCGCGCCGGGGTGTTGTTCTGATCGCATTCCCGGTGCGCGCCGCCCTGCGCCGCCTGCGATGGCGTTATCCTCTCCCCTCTAACCAAGAAAGGGAGGAGGTGAAGCGATGACGAGTCGACGCCGTTTTGTCGCATCGGCGACCAGCCTCGCGCTGGCCGGAATGTCTTCCCTGGCGCGTGGACAGGGCGGCTCCCTCGGTCCGGACTCCCTGCCTGCAGGCACGCTGCGTTCGGGGGAGTTCGCCGCACTGCCTGGCAAGGCGGCGCTGATCAAGAAGACGTGGCGGCCCCCGAACTTCGAGACTCCGGTCGCGCACTTCGCGGAGGCCTTCACGCCGAACGATATGTTCTTCGTGCGCTATCACCTCGCCTCCATTCCCGAGATCGCCGCTCACGACTGGCGCCTGCAGGTCGGCGGCGACGCGGCAGCCTCGCCGCGCGCATTCTCGCTCGCCCAGCTGCGCAGCGAGTTCGAGACGGTGGAGATCAACGCGGTGTGCCAGTGCTCGGGCAACCGGCGCGGCCTGTTCGACCCGCACGTTCCCGGCGTGCAGTGGGGATACGGGGCAATGGGCAATGCGCGCTGGAGAGGCGTGCGCCTGCGCGATGTGCTGACCCGCGCGGGGGTGAACCGGACTGCCCTCGAGGTGGTCGTGGACGGTGCCGACGCCGGCGTCGTGGCAGGCACGCCGGATTTCGTCAAGAGCATCCCCGTCTGGAAGGCGATGGACGAGAACACACTGATCGCCTTCGAGATGAACGGGGCGCCCCTGCCGCACTGGAACGGGTATCCGGCGCGCCTGGTCGTCCCGGGATGGACGGCGACCTACTGGATGAAGCACCTGACGACGGTCAACGTCACGGGCACGGCGTACGACGGCTTCTGGATGGCCAAGGCCTACCGTATCCCCAAAGCCATGTTCCCGGTGGTGGACCGCTTCCTGTCGCAGGAGTCGGAGTCGAACACGCCGATCACGGAGATGGTGGTCAATTCGCTGATCCTCGCCCCGACCGACGGTGCATCGCTGAGTCAGGGCAGCGCGCTCGAGGTGCGCGGCGTGGCATGGGACGGCGGTGCCGGAATCGTCTCGGTGGACGTCTCCCTCGACGACGGGCGCAGCTGGCGTGCTGCCGAACTGGGCGAGGACCTTGGACGCTTCGCGTGGCGGCAGTGGCGCCACCTGGTGCCGTATGCCCGCCCCGGCAGTTACCGGATCGTGGCGCGGGCGACCAATCGCATGGGCGTGAGCCAGACCCACCAACTGATCCGCAATCCGGCCGGGTATCACCACAACGTGATGCACCGGGTCTCGGTACGCGTGGCCTGAGGAGGCGCGATGAGAGCGATACTGTCGATGGCCGTACTGGCCCTGGCGTGCAGTCCCGCAACGGCCGACGAGGCCTCGGTCCGCTTGCAGGATGGACCCGGCCGCGAAGCCGTGGAGGCGCATTGCGCCATGTGCCACAGCCTGGACTACATCGAGATGAACTCACCCTTCCTGGACGAGAAGGGCTGGCAGGGGTCGGTCAACAAGATGGTGACGATCATGGGCGCACCGATCCCGCCCGAGAGCGTTGCCCCGATCGTCGAGTACCTGAACAAGCACTACGGCAAATAGGACATACGCATGAAGACGACGTTCCTGGAGTTCGAGCAGCCCATCGCCGAGCTCGAGGCGAAGATCGAAGAACTGCGTTACGTGCAGGAGGACTCGGCGCTGGACATCAGCGAGGAGATCAACCGCCTGCAGAAGAAGAGCAACACGCTGACCAAGGAGATCTACGGCAAGCTCACGCCCTGGCAGATTTCCCAGGTCGCCCGTCATCCGCAGCGGCCCTATACGCTGGACTACATCAACAACATCTGCACCGATTTCCAGGAACTGCACGGCGATCGCAACTTCGCCGACGATGCCTCCATCGTGGGGGGTCTGGCGCGCTTCGCGGGGCAGAGCGTAATGGTCATCGGCCACCAGAAGGGTCGCGATACCAAGGACAAGCTGTTTCGCAACTTCGGGATGCCCCGTCCGGAGGGTTACCGCAAGGCCCTGCGTCTCATGCGGCTTGCGGAGAAGTTCGGCGTGCCCGTCGTGACGTTCGTCGACACGCCGGGCGCCTATCCTGGCGTCGGCGCCGAGGAGCGCGGCCAGTCGGAGGCGATCGGCCGCAATCTCTATGTGATGGCGGAACTGCGCGTGCCCATCATCGTGACGATCATCGGCGAGGGCGGGTCGGGCGGCGCCCTGGCCATCGCCGTGGGCGACGTCGTACTGATGCTTCAGTACGCGACGTACTCGGTGATCTCGCCCGAAGGATGTGCCTCGATTCTCTGGAAGAGCGCGGAGAAGGCGCCGGACGCCGCCGAAACCCTGGGCATCACTGCATCGCGCCTCAAGACCCTGGGACTGGTGGACAAGGTCGTCAGCGAGCCGCTGGGGGGCGCGCATCGCGATCATGCGGCAATCTTCCAGTCCCTGCGCCGCGCGCTGCAAGAGGCATTGGCGCAGACGCAGGAGAAACCGGTCGGCGCCCTGCTGGAAGCGCGCTTCAGCCGGCTGATGGGCTACGGCAAGTTCAAGGAAGTGGCCGAACGCTGAGGCCGCACTGCCACCAGCATCCGAGTGCGGAGCGCGGATGAGCGGCGCGGCGCTCGAAGCGCACGTCACCGCAGCGCTTGTCGGTGCAGATTTGCTGGGCGCACGCCTCTGCGTGGCCCTGAGCGGCGGCATCGATTCCTGCGTGCTGCTCGATCTGCTCGCGCGGCTCGCCCGACAGCATCCGCTGCGGCTGTCGGCCGTGCACGTCGATCACGGGCTGAGTCCGCACTCGCGTGAGTGGGCGGAGTTCTGCCGCGCGCGCTGCCATGCCTACGGCATCGGGCTGCAGGTCTCGCGCGTGTGGCTCGACGTTCGAACGGGAGTCGAGGCCGCGGCGCGCGCCGCGCGCTACGCCGTGTTCGCCGGACTGCAGGCGGATGCCGTGGCGCTCGCGCACAACCTGGACGATCAGCTCGAAACGGTGCTCATGCGCCTGAATCGCGGCGCCGGTGTGCACGGACTCTCTGGCATGGCCGATGTGCGTCCGCTGACGGACGGCATGCGGCTGGTGCGGCCGCTGCTTCGCGTCGCTCGCAGGGACATCGTGCGCCATGCACGCGAGCACGGTCTTGCATGGGTCGAGGACGAGAGCAACGAACGACCGGAGTTCGATCGCAATTACGTGCGCCTCGAACTGCTCCCCAAGGTCGAGGCGCGGTTTCCCGGCTATCGGCGCACGTGGTCGCGGGCTGCGGCGAATTTCGCCGATGCGGCCGAACTGCTGGACGACCTCGCCCGGGCGGACGCGGAGTGGGAGACGGGCGGGGACTCGGTGTCGCTGGCGAAGCTGCGCGCCTTGACGCCTGCGCGCGGGCGCAATCTGCTGCGCTGGTATCTCGCGGGTCAGGGCATTTCGGTTCCCGCGCGCGAGCGCCTCGAGGAGGCGAGGCGGCAACTGATCGAGGCCGGGCCCGGGAGACACCCGGATATCGCATTCGGCGAACTCCGGTTGCGCCGGCACGGCGATGACGTCGTGACGGTCGGCGTGCAGCCGGAGATTCCGAATGAGTGGGAGGTGGCGTGGAGCGGCGAAGAGGTCGTGCCGCTGGCATACGGCCTCGGGACGCTGCACTTCCTTGCGATTCGCGGACACGGCCTGAGCAGGGCGCGCCTTCTCGATTGCGGCGCCCGCATCGGTGTTCGCACCGGCGGTGAGCGGCTCAAACCCGCACCGGGCCGGCCGTCACGGACGCTCAAGAACCTGCTGCGCGAGCGCCGCATTCCTGCATGGCAGCGCGCCCGACTTCCCACCCTGCGCGCCGGGGGACAACTCGCCTGGGTAGCCCGCGTGGGGATGGATTGCCGTTTCGCCGCCGCTGCCGACGAGGCCGGGGTAATCCCGCACTGGGAGCCGGCGCCGCACTGAACGCCCCGCCGATGCGTCGGTCACACGGCACGCTCGCACCGTTCGCGCATGGCGGGGGCGCACGCGCAATCCTGCCTTTCGTTTTCCGGGTTGCCGTGCTATCCTGCTGAATTCTCTAGAAAAGGCCTTCAGGGAGATCTCAGTGGCAGTACAGCGTACGCTTTCCATCATCAAGCCCGATGCGGTTGCGAAGAACGTCATCGGGCAGATCTATTCTCGCTTCGAAGCGGCCGGGCTGCGTGTCATCGCGGCACGCATGATGCAGCTTTCCACGGCCCAGGCGGAGGGGTTCTATGCCGTGCATCGCGAACGCCCGTTCTTCGGCGACCTCGTGAAGTTCATGACATCCGGGCCGGTCATGATCCAGGTGCTCGAAGGCGAAGACGCGATCCAGAAGAACCGTGAGCTGATGGGCGCCACGGATCCGAAGAAGGCAGCGGCCGGCACCATCCGCGCCGATTTTGCCGACAGCATCGACGCCAACGCCGTACACGGTTCGGACGGTCCTGACACGGCTGCGACCGAGATCGCGTACTTCTTCTCGGCGGTGGACGTGCACGGACGCTGATGCCGGTAAACCTGCTCGATTTCGATTTGCCGCAGCTCACCGCGTACCTCGCGTCGGTCGGTGAGAAGCCGTTTCGTGCGCGCCAGCTGATGCGCTGGGTGCATCACTTCGGTGAGTCGGATTTCGAGCGCATGACCGACCTGGCGAAGTCCCTGCGGGAGAAGCTTGCGCGCCAGGCCGAGGTGAAGGTGCCGTCGGTCCTCGCCGATTTCGTTGCCTCCGACGGGACGCGCAAGTGGTTGCTCGACGTCGGTGCCGGCAACGGTGTCGAGACCGTGTTCATTCCAGAGCCGAACCGCGGAACACTGTGCGTGTCGAGCCAGGTTGGATGTGCGCTCGAGTGCGCCTTCTGCTCCACCGGTCGGCAGGGCTTCAATCGCAATCTGAGCGTGGCCGAGATCGTGGGTCAGCTATGGTGGGCCAACCATGCGCTGGGCAGGGACGCGCGCAGCGATCCGGCCACCGGAGACCGGGTCGTGACCAACGTGGTCATGATGGGCATGGGCGAGCCGCTCACGAACTTCGACAACGTCGTCACGGCCTTGCACATCATGCTCGACGACCACGCCTACGGCCTGTCACGCCGCAGGGTGACGGTGAGCACCTCGGGCATCGTTCCCAACATCGACCGCCTGCGCGAGGAGTGTCCCGTGGCACTGGCCGTGTCGCTTCACGCGCCCAACGATGCCTTGCGCGATCGGCTCGTGCCGATCAACCGCAAGTGGCCGCTGGCGCAACTGCTTGCTGCGTGCAGGCGCTACGTGGAAGCTGCCCCTGCCGAAGCCGAGCCGGCCGATCTTCCCGGGCTGGGCGTGAAATGGAAGCGCAGAGGCTCTCCGCGCGACTTCATCACGTTCGAATACGTGATGCTCGACGGGGTGAACGACCAGCCGGCGCATGCGCGCGAACTGCTCGCGATCACCGACGAGGTGCCGTGCAAGTTCAACCTGATTCCCTTCAATCCGTTCCCGCACTCGGGCTTCGAGCGATCGCAGCCGGATGCCGTGCGCCGGTTCCAGCAGATCCTGCTCGATGCGGGGGTCGTGGCGACCGTCCGCCGGACGCGCGGCGACGATATCGACGGCGCCTGCGGGCAGTTGGCGGGAAAGGTCAACGATCGCACGCGCCGTCGCGAACGGCGTGACATGGAGGTGCGTGCATGATCCGGGTTTCGTGGCTGGCGATGCTGCTGGTGGCCTTGGCGGGCTGTACGGCGGCGCCACGCAGCGGCGTGCCCAACGTGCCGGCCGACGCTGCGAGCGCAAGCGCGCGTGAACGGGCCCGCATCCACACCGAGCTCGGCGTGACCTATTACGACGCCGGCAAGATGGCCGTGGCGCTGGAGGAACTGAACGAGGCGATCTCCGCCGACCGCACGTACGCGCCGGCGTGGAATGCCCGGGGCCTGGTGTACATGGACCTGAGGGAGGACGCACGCGCCGAGGCCGACTTCAAGGAGGCGTTGCGGGTCGATCCGGCCAACTCCCAGGCGAAGAACAATTACGGCTTGTTCCTGTGCCAGCGCAACCGGGGTCGCGAGGCGATCCGCTACTTCCTCGACGCGGTGAAGAATCCGCTCTACGCGACGCCCGACGCCGCCTACAAGAATGCCGGGTTGTGTGCGCGCGGCATGGGTGATGTGGCCGCCGCCGAGGAGTACTTCGGCCGGGCATTGCAGCTCAACGCCCAGCAGCCTCAATCGCTCTACAGCATGGCGGACATGCGCTTCGGCCGCGGCGACGCGCAGAGCGCCAAGACGTACATCGACCGTTACATGCGGGTGGTCAGCACACCGGGCCCGGAAGCGCTATGGCTGGCAGCGCGCATCGAGCGGCAAATGGGAGACAGCGGCGCCCTGTCCAACTATGCCGCGCAGTTGCGCCGCAACTATCCGGGGTCGCCGGAGACGAAGGCGCTGAACGAGGGGCGTTTCTGATGAGCGATCCGTCCAACGGGTCGGCCATTCCCGCGACGCACCGGAATCCAGCGCCGCATGCCGCCGATGTCCAGGATGCCGGCGCACGCGCGCAGGATGGAACGGGTCCGCAGCGACCCGATCCGCTGGGGCTCGGCGCCCGGCTGTCCACGGCACGCACCGCGCAGGCCTTGAGCCTGGGAGATGTCGCTCGGCAGTTGAAGCTGTCCGTGCGCCAGGTCGAAGCGCTCGAGCGTGACGACTACGACGCCTTCGCGAGCCAGGTATTCGTCCGGGGATTCCTGCGCAATTACGCGAAGCTGCTTCGCATAGATCTCGATTCGCAGATCGCGCAACTCGGCGCAAACGAGGCGGACGCGAACCCTTCGCCCGAGGCCGACGCAGCGCAAGCAGCGCACGAGCGTGCGGCGCGTCGGACGCGGCGGTTGCGGTGGATCCTGGGCGCCGTGGCGGCCGCGCTGATCGCTTTGGCACTGCTGCGTCCGGCATTCGATCGCAATGCGGGACCTCATGGCAGCGGCGCGGTGCCGAGCGAGGCGCCCCGGCTGAGCGAACCGCCGCCCATGCCGGATGGAACCGGCGCCGTGCGTGCCGAGCCGGAATGACCCCCGCCATGGAAGCCCCGGTCGCACGTCGCGCCAGTCGGCAGGTAAGCATAGGGAAGGTCGCCATGGGCGGCAAAGCGCCCATCGTCGTGCAGTCCATGACCAACACCGACACGGCCGACGCCGAGGCGACCGCGCGCCAGGTTGCCGATCTGGCCCGTGCCGGTTCCGAGATCGTGCGCATCACGGTGAACAGCCCGGAAGCCGCCGCCCAGGTTGCCAGGATCCGCGATCGGGTCGAGGCAATGGGCGTGTACGTGCCGCTGGTCGGAGACTTCCATTTCAACGGCCACAAGCTGCTGTCGCAATTTCCGGATTGCGCCGCTGCCCTGGACAAGTACCGGATCAATCCAGGCAACGTCGGCCGTGGGGCAAAGCGCGACGACCAATTCGCCACCTTGATCGAGATCGCGTGTCGCAACGACAAGCCGATTCGCATCGGCGTGAACTGGGGCAGCCTCGACCAGGAACTGCTGGCGCGGATGATGGACGAGAACGCGAGCAGCGCCGCTCCGCTCGATGCGCCGGCCGTGATGCGCCGGACGCTGGTGCAATCCGCGCTGGAGAGCGCAGAAAGAGCAGTCGACCTGGGGCTGTCCCGCGATCGCATCGTACTGTCGTGCAAAGTCAGCGGCGTACAGGACTTGATCCGCGTCTATCGCGATCTCGCCGGACGCTGCGACTACCCGCTGCATCTCGGCCTCACCGAGGCCGGCATGGGCAGCAAGGGAATCGTGGCGTCGACCGCGGCGATGGCCGTACTGCTGCAGGAAGGGATCGGCGACACCATCCGTGTGTCGCTCACGCCGGAACCCGGCGGCGAGCGTTCCCGCGAAGTGATCGTGGCGCAGGAGATCCTCCAGACCATGGGATTGCGCGCCTTCGCGCCCATGGTCGTCGCCTGCCCGGGCTGCGGCCGGACCACGAGCACGACGTTCCAGGAACTGGCCGGGAGCATCCAAGGCTGGTTGCGTGAGCAGATGCCGCAATGGCGCCGGATCTACCCTGGCGTCGAGCGTCTGACCGTCGCGGTCATGGGGTGTGTCGTCAACGGACCGGGGGAGAGCCGCCACGCGGACATCGGTATCAGTCTGCCGGGGTCGGGCGAGACGCCGGTCGCGCCCGTCTACGTCGACGGCGAACGCACCGTGACCCTGAAGGGTGCACGCATCGCGGAGGAGTTCCAGGGCATCGTCCTGCGCTACGTCGAGGCCCGCTTCGGCCGCAGTGCCGAACCCCGCGACGACGTTGCCGCCTGATGGCAGGCGGCACGCGTCCCGATCACGTTTTCCTTTCTTTCGAATGAGCGAGACCATCCAGGCAATCCGGGGCATGAGCGACGTGCTCCCGGCCGACACCCCGTTGTGGGAGTTCTTCGAAGACACGGTGCGGCAGTGGCTGCGCGACTACGGCTATCGCAACATCCGCATGCCCATCGTCGAGAAGACCGACCTGTTCGTGCGCTCCATCGGCGAGGTCACCGACATCGTCGAGAAGGAGATGTACACCTTCGTCGACCATCTGAACGGCGAGAGCCTCACGCTACGTCCCGAAGGCACGGCCTCCTGCGTGCGCGCCGTCCTGCAGCACAACCTGTTGTACGCGGGACCGCAACGGCTGTTCTACAGCGGTCCCATGTTCCGTCACGAGCGCCCGCAGAAGGGACGCTACCGCCAGTTCCATCAGGTCGGGGTGGAGGCGCTCGGGCTGCCCGGCCCCGACGTGGATGCCGAGCACCTGGTGATGTGCTCCCGCCTGTGGCGCCGTCTCGGGCTGGATCATCTTCGCCTCGAGATCAATACCCTCGGCTCGGCCGAATCACGCGCCCGCCACCGCACACGGCTCGTCAAGTACCTCGAGAGCCGCCTCGACGAACTGGACGAGGATGCGCGCCGGCGTGTGCATGGAAATCCCCTGCGTGTGCTGGATAGCAAGAATCCGGCGATGCGCGATGTGATCGAGCAGGCGCCCCGGCTGTACGACGACCTCGACGAGGATTCGCTACGCCACTTCGAGGAACTGCAGCAGATCCTGCGCAGCGTCGGCGTCGACTACGAAATCCGTCCGCGCCTGGTGCGCGGGCTCGACTACTACAATCTGACGGTCTCCGAGTGGACCACCGATCGGCTCGGCGCACAGGCGACGGTGTGCGCCGGCGGGCGCTACGATGGATTGTTCGCGCAACTCGGCGGCAAGCCGGCACCCGCCTGCGGATTCGCCATGGGTGTGGAGCGGCTGCTCGCATTGATGGTCGAGTCGTCCACCGTGGCGGTACCCGCCAACCGGCTGGACGTGTACGTCATCCATGCGGGCACTGGTACGCAACGCATGGCGTGGCGGGCAGCCGAAGCGCTGCGCGACGCCGGCCTCTCGGCGATCCTGCACTGCGGGGAGGGCAGCTTCAAGTCGCAGATGCGCAAGGCGGACGCCAGCGGTGCGCGCGTTGCACTGATCGTGGGGGAAAGCGAGGCGCAGGCGGGCAAGGTGGGCGTCAAGCCGCTGCGCGAACTGGGCGTGCAGGAGACGCTCGACCTGGCGGAGGCGGTCGAGCGCATCCGCTTGTCATCGAACTAGAGCGAGAACGAGGCATGTACGATTTAGAAGAACAGGAACAGATAGACGCCCTGAAGGCCTGGTGGAGGCAGAACGGCCGGCTGGTGAGCGCCGCGGTCGTGGCCGCGGCGTTGGCGGCCGCGGCGGTGACCGGCTGGCGCACCTACCAGGGCAACAAGGCGATGGAAGCTGCGCGCCTGTATGCCACCCTGGAGGAGGCGGTGCGCGCGAGCGACACGGAAAAGACGAAGGAGGTCGCGGCCGTGCTCGTGGAACGGTACGGCGGCACTGCTTTCGGCCCCATGGCAGCCTTGCTCTCGGCAAAGAGCAGTTTCGAGCGGGGCGACCTGAAGAGCGCCGGCACACAGCTCGAGTGGGCGCTCGATCGGGCCAAGGATGAAGAAACGGGCGCGGTGGCGCGCCTGCGCCTGGCGGCCGTGCGCCTGGACGAGAAGCAGTACGACGAGGCGCTGCGCCTGCTCGACGCGAAGCATCCGCCGGCATTCGACGGCCTGTACCTGGATCTGCGTGGAGACGTGATGCTCGCCCAGGGCAAGACCGCCGAGGCGCGTGCCGCCTACCAGGATGCGCTGGCGAAGCTGGCGGAGCAGGGCAACTACCGTCTGGTGGTTCAGGCCAAGCTCGACGCGCTCGGCGGCGCGCAGTGATGGAGGTGGGCATGCGCGTCGCCTCGCGGTTTCGTCCTTCCTCCTGGTTCCTGGTGCTCGTCGCTGCGCTGACTCTCGCCGGGTGTGGCGGAAGTGCCAAGATCGAGCCGAACGCGCTGGTCGATTTCACCCCGAGCGCGAGAGCGAGCGTCGCATGGCGCGCGTCGGTGGGGGGCTCGAGGCACTACCTGCTCAAACCGGCGGCAGCCGATGGGGTCGTGTATGCGGCCTCTTCGAGCGGGGATATCGTGGCGCTCGACGAGACCACCGGCCGGCAGCGCTGGCGGGTCGACGCTGACGAGCTGCTCACCGGGGCGGTCGGTGCCGGGGAGGATCTGGTCCTCGCCGGCACCCGCAAAGGCATGGTGCTCGCGTACGGCAGCGACGGCGCGCCGCGCTGGCGGTCGCAGCTGACGAGCGAGGTGCTCGGCGCTCCCCAGGTGGCACGGGGGACGGTCGTCGCGCGCACAGTGGACGGACGCGTCTTCGGACTCGACGCCGCCAGTGGAGAGCGCAAGTGGGAGCATCAGCTGCTGTTGCCGTCCCTGCTGCTGCGCGGCGATGCAACGGTCGAGTTGAACGAGAGTCTCGTGCTTCTCGGTACCCCTGGCGGGCGCGTGCTGGCGCTGGAACTCGCCAGCGGCGAGCCGGCCTGGGAAGCGGCGGTGGCCCAGCCGAAAGGGGACAACGAGATCGAGCGCATCACCGATGTCGCTGCACCGCCTGCCGTGGAGGGCGAGCAAGCCTGCGCGGCCGCCTACCAAGGGCGCGTTGCCTGCATGGACCTGCGCCGCGGCGCCCTGGCGTGGGCGCGTGACGCCTCGAGCGCCTCCCGTCTCGGGATCGATCCCATCACCGTGTACGTGACCTCGCCCGATGGCGTGGTGAACGCATTCGACCGCCAGACCGGGGCGTCGCTGTGGACGCAGGACAAGCTGCTGAACCGGTCCGTGAGCGGTCCGACCGCGGTGGGGGATTTCGTGATCGTGGGCGACTTCGACGGCTACGTGCACGTGCTCGATGCCGAAAACGGCGGCTTCGTCGCACGCCTGTCCACCGACGGCAGCGCGATCGTGGCCCCCGCGCTGCGTGCCGGGCCGGGCGTGGTGGTGCAGACCAGCGGTGGCGGCCTGTACGCGCTGTCCATCGAGTAGGCGCGAGGCCGGCGAAGCATACCGATGATCCCGACCATTGCCCTGGTGGGCCGTCCCAATGTCGGGAAGTCCACGTTGTTCAACCGTCTCACGCGCAGCCGTGACGCCCTGGTGGCTGACCTCCCCGGCCTCACGCGCGACCGCCACTACGGACGCGGGCGAAGCGGTGCGCGCGAGTTCCTGGTGGTCGACACGGGCGGTCTAGAACCCGGCGTGCGCGAGGGTATCTTCCATGAGATGGCGAAGCAGACGCTGCAGGCGGTCGCCGAAGCCGATTCCGTGTTGCTGCTGGTGGATGCGCGCGCCGGCCTGACGCCGGAGGATCGGGAGATCGCCGCGCAGTTGCGCAAGACCGGCCGGCGCATCTGGTTGGTGGTGAACAAGGCCGAAGGCATGGCGCGTGCGCTCGCGGGCGCCGAGTTCCACGAACTCGGCCTGGGCGAGCCCCTCGCGATCTCGGCCGCACACGGGGAAGGCGTGCAAGCACTGATGGAGGTCGTCCTGGCCGATTTCCCTGCGGCGGAGGCGACTGCAGAGGAGACCGATGGTCCGCGCATCGCCGTCATCGGACGTCCCAACGTGGGCAAGTCGACCTTGGTCAATGCGCTCGTGGGAGAAGAACGTGTGATCGCGTTCGATCAGCCGGGGACGACGCGCGACAGCATCGAGATCCCGTTCGAACGCAACGGCAAGGTCTACACCTTGATCGACACCGCCGGCCTGCGCCGGCGGGGAAAGGTCGAGGAGGCGGCGGAAAAATTTTCGGTGATCAAGACCCTGCAGGCCCTGGAGCGGTGCAACGTGGCCGTTCTGGTACTCGATGCCAGCCAGGAGATCGCCGAACAGGACGCGCACATCGCCGGCTACATCATCGAAGCCGGCCGGGCCGTGGTGGTGGCGGTGAACAAGTGGGAGGCGGTGGACGCCGAGCGGCGCGAATTCGTACGACGCGAGATCGAGCGCCGGCTCGGATTCCTGGCATTCGCCCGCTTTCATTTCCTGTCCGCGCTCACCGGCAAGGGCGTGCAGGAGCTGCTCGCGTCCGTGGACGCCTGCTATGCGGCGGCGATGGCCAACCTGCCCACGCCCAAGCTCACGCGGACGCTACTGCAGGCCACCACGCGCCAGCCGCCACCGCGTTCCGGCTTGTTCAGGCCCAAGCTACGCTATGCCCATCAGGGTGGGAGCAATCCGCCGACGATCGTCATCCATGGCACGCAGCTGGATCAGCTCCCGGAAAGCTATCGGCGCTATCTGGAGGGAGTGTTCTCGGAAACTTTCCGCCTACGCGGCACTCCCTTGAGACTGCAATTCCGCACCGGTCACAACCCATATGCAAGGCGCAAGTAGCCGAGCGTGCGGACTGGCAGGGGCGGGGGAAATCAAGTACAGTGATTCACTGGGATATAACAAAAGAGGTAAGCCATGAGCGGAAAAGGGCAATTACTACAAGACCCGTTCTTGAACGCCCTGCGCAAGGAACATGTCCCGGTGTCGATTTACCTCGTCAACGGCATCAAGCTCCAGGGTCAGATCGAATCGTTCGATCAGTACGTGGTGCTGTTGAAGAATACCGTCACCCAGATGGTCTACAAGCACGCGATTTCCACTGTCGTCCCGGCGCGGGCGGTGAACCTTTCGCTCGATCACTCCTCTGACAGCTGACCGGGTACGGCACGCTCCACGCGGAGTGGCCGCGACGTCGGCATTGTCCCTCATGGCCCGGCGCATGCGCCGCGGGCCTTCTGTCTGTGCATCCTCCTGATGTTTGAACGCCCCCAGGGTGGAGAACGCGCCGTCCTGGTCAGCCTGGACTTCGGCGACGCGGATTTCCGTGCAAAGGCCGCAGAACTGCGCGAGCTTGCGCTCAGCGCAGGCTTGATCGTGTCCGCGACCGTGGAGGGGCGCCGCGAGCGGCCGGATCCCGCGACCTTTGCCGGTCGGGGGAAGGTCGCGGAGATCGGCGAGACAGCCGCGGCGCACGGCGCGGAGCTCGTGGTATTCGATCACCAGCTCTCCCCGGCACAGGAGCGGAACCTGGAGCGGGCGCTGCAGTGCCGCGTGATCGACCGGGTCAGCCTCATTCTCGACATATTCGCCCAGCGGGCCCGCAGTCACGAAGGCAAGCTGCAGGTCGAACTCGCGCAACTGGAGCATCTCGCGACGCGTCTGGTGCGTGGTTGGACCCACTTGGAACGCCAGCGCGGCGGCATCGGATTGCGCGGCCCGGGGGAAACGCAGCTGGAAACCGACCGCCGGTTGCTGGGCAAGCGCGTGAAGGTCCTCAAGGAGAAGTTGGCTGCCGTGCGCCGGCAGCGCGAGGTGCAGCGGCGCGCCCGGCGGCGCGCGCAGGTGTTCTCGGTCGCCCTCGTGGGGTACACGAACGCGGGGAAGTCCACGCTGTTCAATGCGCTGACTCAAGCGGAGGCGTACACGGCCGATCAGCTCTTCGCCACCCTGGATACGACCACGCGCAAGCTGCGTCTGCCGAGCGGAGGTGAGGCGGTTCTGTCCGACACCGTCGGCTTCATCCGAGACCTGCCGACCACCCTGGTAGCGGCGTTCCGCGCCACCCTGGAGGAAACGGTGCAGGCCGACCTGCTCCTGCACGTGGTGGACGCCTCCAGTGCCGAGATGCAGGATCAGATCGACGAGGTCAACCGTGTGCTGGCGGAGATCGGTGCGGGGGAGGTCCAGCAGATCCTGGTTCTGAACAAGAACGATCTCACGGGCTTGCCGCTAGGGATCGAACGGGACGAATATGCTAAGATTTCAAGGCTTCGCGCAAGCGCGAAAACCGGCGCTGGCCTCGATCTGATCAGGCAGGCCATCGACGAATGCCGATCGGGTACGGCCACGCGCGATACCTCGGACCGCGCGGTCGCCTGAACACGGTCCGTCCGAATACTTCAAGCACACACGAGATGGCGTTAAACGATCCGCAATGGGGACGGCGCGGCAACGATGGTCCGCCCGATCTCGACGAACTCTGGAAGCGCTTCCGCCAGAAGCTGCCTGGCATGGGCGGCGGAAGGTCGGGACGGGACGGCGGTGGCCCCAGCCCGCGTCAATTCCGCGGCGGTGCGCTGATCCTGATCGTCCTGGTGGTGGTCGTCTGGCTGGCCAGCGGCTTCTACATCGTCGATGCAAGCCAGCGCGGCGTCGTCCTGCGTTTCGGCAAGTACTCCACTACCACGCAGCCAGGGCCGCAGTGGCATCTGCCGTATCCGTTCGAGTCGGTCGAGATCGTCAACCTGAGCCAGGTCCGTACGGTGGAGGTCGGCTACCGCAACAATCCCAAGAACAAGGTGCTCAAGGAATCGCTGATGCTCACGGACGACGAGAACATCGTCGATCTGCAGTTCGCGGCGCAGTACATTCTGAGCGACCCCACGGAGTACCTGTTCAACAGCCGATCGCCCGATGAGGCGGTGATGCAGGCGGCAGAGTCGGCCATGCGCGAGATCGTCGGCAAGAGCAAAATGGACTTCGTACTGTACGAAGGACGCGAGCAGATTGCGGCCAATGCGCAGTCGCTCATGCAGCAGATCGTCGATCGCTATGGGACCGGCATCAGCATCAGCAAGGTCACCATGCAGCAGGCGCAGCCGCCCGAGCAGGTGCAGGCTGCGTTCGACGATGCGGTGAAGGCCGGGCAGGATCGCGAGCGCCAGATCAGCGAGGGCCAGGCGTATGCCAACGACGTGATTCCGAAGGCACGCGGTACGGCCTCTCGCCTGATGGAGGAGGCCGAGGGCTACCGGGCGCGCGTGGTGGCGAACGCAGAGGGTGACGCCGCTCGCTTCCGCCAGATCCAGGTCGAGTACAGCCGCGCGCCGCAGGTGACGCGCGAGCGCCTCTACCTGGAGACGATGCAGCAGATCTACGCCAACGCCAGCAAGGTCTATGTCGACCAGAAGAGCGGCCAAAACCTGCTGTTCCTGCCCCTGGACAAGATTCTGCAGATGAATGCCACAGGGGGCGGCCAAGGTGCAAGCGAGCAGGCGCCGGGCATGTCCTCCATCGACCCGGGCAGCGCGAGCGCCGGCGCGTTGGATAGTCGCTCGCGCGATGCGTTCCGCAATCGCGAGCGGGAGGTGCGTCAATGACCAGGTCGATTCCGGCGCTCGCGATCGCCCTGCTTGCGCTCATCGTCATCGCCAGCCTGACGCTATTCACCGTCGATCAGCGGCAGAACGCGATCGTCTTCCGGCTGGGAGAACCGGTGAACGTCATCCGGCAGCCGGGCCTGTACTTCAAAGTGCCGCTGCTGGACAACGTGCGTTTCTTCGACACGCGGATCCTGACCATGGATACGGAGGATCCGGAGCGGTTCATCACCTCCGAGAAGAAGAACGTGCTGGTCGACGCGTTCGTCAAGTTCCGCATCGTCGACGTGCTCCAGTACTACATCAGCGTGGGCGGAGACGAGATGCGCGCAAAGATCCGCCTGGCGCAGACCGTCAACGACAGCCTGCGGGCCGAGTTCGGCAAGCGCACCATCCACGAAGTGGTCTCCGGCGAGCGCGATCGAATCATGGAACTGATGCGCGAGAGGACCGATGCCGACGCACGCAAGATCGGCGTCGAAGTCCTCGACGTGCGGCTAAAGCGCGTCGATCTTCCCCTGGAGGTGAGCGACGCGGTGTATCGCCGGATGGAAGCGGAGCGCAAGCGCGTGGCCAACGAATTGCGGTCGCTCGGCTTCGCGGAGGCAGAGAAGATTCGTGCCGACGCCGAGCGCCAGCGCGACATCATTGTCGCGGAGGCCTACCGCGATGCCCAGCGCATCAAGGGGGAGGGCGATGCGCGCTCCTCCGCAATCTATGCCGGCGCATTCGAGAAGCATCCGGAGTTCTTCGCCTTCTACCGGAGCATGGAGGCGTACCGGCAGAGCTTCGGAAACCGCGGCGACGTGATGGTGCTCGATCCGAGCTCGGACTTCTTCAAATACCTGAAGTCGCCCACCGGCCGCAGGTGACCGCAGCAGAGCGCAGGAAGGTGTGCGCACCGGTGTCGAGTCCGATGGGGATGAGCGGGGCGCTGAGGAGCCAACTTGGGCGATAGCCTGTGGGCTGCATTCGCCCTGATGCTCGTGATCGAGGGAATGCTGCCGTTCCTGCTGCCTACGGTGTGGCGCGAAACCTTTCGCAGGCTGACCGAGATGACCGATGGCCAGATCCGTTTCATCGGGCTGAGTTCGATGCTGGTCGGCCTGCTGTTGCTGCTGCTCACGCGGGTCGCTTGACCCATTGCACCCCATCCGCATGCGCCGCTGGATCCTGCCCGAATACCTCGAAGACGTCCTGCCCCCGGAGGCCGGTCGCATCGAGCGCTTGCGCCGCGGCATCCTCGACTTGTTCCTGCTGCACGGCTACGAGCAGGTCATGCCGCCGCTGCTCGAGTATGTCGAGTCGTTGCTGACCGGGACCGGCCACGACCTCGATCTCAAGACCTTCAAGCTGGTCGATCAGCTCTCGGGACGCACGCTCGGGGTGCGTGCCGATATCACGCCGCAGGTGGCGCGCATCGATGCGCATCTGCTCAATCGGCCGGGCATCGCCAGGCTGTGCTACACCGGGAGCGTTCTGCACGCCTTGCCTTCGGGTACGGCCCAGACACGCGAGCCTCTCCAGATCGGTGCCGAACTGTACGGTCATGCCGGCGTGGAAGGCGACATCGAGATCCAGTCGCTGATGATCAGTGCGCTGCATTGTGCCGGCGTAGAGCACGCACGCGTGGACCTCGGCCACGTCGGGGTGTTCGGTGCCCTGATGCGGCATTTCCAGGTCGACGAGGAGCTGGAGTCGGAGCTCTTCCAGGTGCTGCAGACCAAGGACGTGCCGACGCTGCGCGAGCAGGTTGCCGGACTCGACCCGGTTCTCGCCCGCGCGCTGCTGTTGCTGCCGAGACTGTACGGCGGCGCGGAAGTGCTCACCGATGCACGACGCCACCTGCCGGCCATCCCGGAGATCGAGACTGCCATCGGGCAGCTGGAGGCCATCGCAAGCGCGCTGGGTCAAGCGAATCAATCGGTCGACTGCTTCGACCTGGCCGAACTGCGCGGCTACCATTACCACAGCGGCGTGGTGTTCGCCGCCTATGCGCGCGGGCGGCCGAACGCGATCGCACTGGGCGGCCGTTACGACGAAGTCGGCAAGGCGTTCGGACGCGCCAGACCCGCAACCGGGTTCACGATGGACCTGCGCGCCCTGGCCGCACTGACACCCGCACGGCCCGAGCCTGAGCGCGTCCTCGCGCCCTACCGGCTCGACGACGCGGGCCTGCGCGATGCGATCGCACGCCTGCGTGCCGCAGGCTGCATCGTCATCGTCGAACTGCCCGGGCACGAGGCGACGCGCGACGCCCTCGGATGCAGCCGGGAGCTGGTGCAGCGAGGCACCGAATGGACGACGATCGAGCGCGCGAACAATCAATCTGCAGGGACGTGACGATGGGACGCAATGTCGTGGTGGTGGGGACGCAGTGGGGTGACGAGGGCAAGGGAAAAATCGTCGATTGGCTCACCGACCACGCGCAGGGCGTCGTACGCTTCCAGGGCGGCCACAACGCCGGGCACACGCTGGTGATCGGCGAACGCAAGACCGTGCTGCATCTGATTCCCTCCGGGATCCTGCGCGAGGGAGTCGCCTGCTTCATCGGCAATGGCGTGGTGGTGTCGCCCGATGCACTACTCGAAGAGTGCGCCATGCTGGAGGAGGCGGGGGTGGACGTGCGCTCGCGGCTCACCCTCAGCGAGGCCTGTCCGCTCATCCTCGCGTACCACGCGGCGCTGGATCGCGCCCGCGAAGCCGCCAAGGGGGCGGGCAAGATCGGCACGACCGGCCGCGGCATCGGCCCGGCCTACGAGGACAAGGTCGGCCGTCGCGCGATCCGCATCCAGGACCTGTTCCACCGGGAGCGCTTTGCCTCCAAGCTGGGCGAGGTGCTGGATTTCCACAACTTCGTGCTCCGCGAGTACTTCTCAGCGGAGACCATCGACTTCCAGCGTACGCTCGACGACACGCTCGCGCTCGCCGAGCGCATCCGACCGATGGTCGGCGATGTGCCGCGCCGATTGTTCGAGGCGCAGCGTGCGGGCTGCAACCTGCTGTTCGAGGGTGCGCAGGGCACGCTCCTGGACGTGGACCATGGAACCTATCCATTCGTGACGTCGAGCAACTGCGTGGCCGGTGCGGCTGCCGCCGGCAGCGGGGTCGGGCCCTCCGCCTTGCACTATGTGCTCGGCATCACCAAGGCCTACACCACCCGCGTCGGATCGGGGCCGTTTCCTACCGAGCTGGACGACGACATCGGTCGGCACATCGCCTCCCGAGGCAACGAGTTCGGCGCAACGACGGGACGGCCGCGGCGCTGCGGCTGGTTCGATGCGGCAGCACTCAAGCGCTCGATCCAGATCAATGGTGTGAGCGGCCTGTGCGTGACCAAACTGGACGTGCTCGACGGCATGGAGACGCTGCGCATCGGGGTCGGATATCGGGTCGACGGACAGATCCGCGACCTGCTGCCGGTGGGAGCGGAGGAGCTGGCCGAGTGCGAGCCGATCTACGAGGAGATTCCGGGATGGAAGGAGACTACGCTGGGCGTGCGCCGCTACCAGGATCTTCCGCGCGAAGCACGCACCTACCTGGAGCGCGTGGCGCAGGCGTGCGAAGTGCCGATCGACATGATCTCCACCGGCGCGGAGCGTGACGACACCATCGTCTTGCGGCATCCGTTCAAGGCCTGAAACGGACGAAAAAAAAGCCGCGTGGTGCGCGGCTTCAAGCAAGTCTCAGGTAATTAACAGCTTCGCTGGTGCCGAGAAGAGGACTCGAACCTCCACAGTGTTGCCACCGCCAGGACCTGAACCTGGTGCGTCTACCAATTCCGCCATCTCGGCGCAGCGGGCTGCAATTCTAAAGGAAAATGTGGCCATGTCAAACCGACTCAACCCTCCCTCGACACCTCTAGCATGAGCACGCCTTCGCAACCCGGACAGGGCGCGAGCCTGCGCCAGTCGGATCCGCATCTGGAGCGCGAGCGTACCCGCTACGACAATCCGCTGCCCAGCCGCGAGTGGATCCTGACCGTGCTCGAGCGCGAGGGCGTGCCGGTCTTCCCTGAGCGCCTGATGGACCTGCTCGACATCGGCGAGGATGAGCGCCGCCTGTTCGAGCGTCGCCTGGGTGCCATGGAGCGCGACGGGCAGCTGATTCGCAATCGCCGCGGTGCGCTGTGCATCGTGGACAAGCTCGGGCTGCTGAAGGGGCGCATCCAGGCCCATCCGGACGGCTTCGGATTCTTCGTGCCCGAGGAGGGCGGTCCGGACCTGTTCCTCAGTCCCTGGGAAATGTCGAAGGTGATGCACGGCGATCGGGTGGTCGCGCGCACCCAGGGCGTGGACCGGCGCGGCCGCCCCGAAGGGATCATCGTGGAGGTGCTCGCGCGCGCCCAGCAACGTGTGGTCGGGCGCCTGCTCGCCGAACACGGCATCTGCCTCGTCGTGCCCGAGGACCGACGCATTCAGCACGACCTGCTCGTGCCTGCGGATGCACTGCACGGGGCGCAACCCGGCCAGGTGGTTGTGGCGGAAATCGTCCAGCAACCGGATCGTCACGTGAAACCGGTCGCACGCGTCGTGGAAGTGCTGGGCAACTACGCCGATCCCGGCATGGAGATCGAAATCGCGCTGCGCAAGCACGACCTGCCGCATGCGTTCTCGCCGCCGGCCGCGGCGGCCGCCGCCGCACTGCCCCCGCAGGTGGAGGCTGCACACTGGGCGGGTCGCGAGGATCTGCGGGCATTGCCGCTCGTGACCATCGACGGCGAGACCGCGCGCGACTTCGACGATGCCGTGCACTGCCGTGCGGAGGGCAGGGGGTTTCGTCTGTGGGTGGCGATCGCCGACGTCAGCCATTATGTGCGCGACGGCGAGGCGCTGGACATCGACGCACGCGAACGAGGCAATTCGGTTTATTTCCCCAGGCGCGTCATTCCCATGCTGCCCGAGGCGCTCTCCAACGGGTTGTGCTCGCTCAACCCGGGGGTGGATCGGCTGTGCATGGTCTGCGAAATGGCCATTTCCGCGCGCGGGGACATCAAGGACTACCGGTTCTACCCTGCGGTGATGCATTCGAACGCGCGGCTCACCTACACTGCCGTGGCGGCGGCGCTGCAAGGCGAGCATGGTGCCGTGGACGCGGCCCTGGTTCCCCACCTGCGCGAGTTGGAACGGCTGTTCCGCGCGCTGCTCAAGGCGCGGGTGCGGCGCGGCGCCATCGACTTCGAGACCACCGAGACCCGGATGGACTTCGACGAGCACGGCAAGATCAGCCGCATCGTCCCGGTGGAGCGCAACGATGCACATCGCCTCATCGAGGAGTGCATGCTTGCGGCCAACGTGTGCGCCTCGGACGTCCTTCAGCGGCATGCGCACCCGGCCCTGTACCGCGTGCACGAGGGGCCGTCGGCGGAGAAGCTCGCCGACCTGCGCGAGTTCCTGCGCGAGTTCGGCCTGAACCTGGGCGGCGGCGACGAGCCGCAGGCCAAGGACTACGCGCTTCTGCTGGAGCGGGTGAAGGAGCGACCGGATCGCCAGCTCCTGCAGACGGCCCTGCTGCGCTCGCTGCGCCAGGCCGTTTACGCGCCGGAAAACATCGGCCACTTCGGTCTTGCCTACGAGGCCTACACGCATTTCACCTCGCCTATTCGGCGCTATCCGGATCTGCTCGTGCATCGCGCCATCGGGGCCGTGCTGGGCGGTACACGTTACGCGCCAGGGGACTGGAACGAACTGGCCGCGCACTGCTCGCAGACCGAGCGGCGTGCCGACGAGGCCACGCGCGACGTCGAGGCATGGCTCAAGTGCTACTACATGCGCGAGCGCGTCGGCGAATCGTTCCAGGCCAGCATCAGCGGCGTGGCCCCGTTCGGCATCTTCGTCGCCCTCGACGAGGTGTACGTGGAGGGCATGGTGCACGTCTCCGAGCTCGGGAACGACTATTTCCTGTTCGATGCCGGACGGCACCAGTTGGTGGGCGAGCGCAGCGGGCGGCGTTTTCGCCTTGCCGACCGTGTGCGCGTGAAGCTGGTGCGCGCCGATCTGGAGACGACCCGGCTGGATTTCGTCCTCGCGCCGGAGACGGAGGTGGAGCATGCGTGATCCGCAGGAGGTATTGGCTGGATTCCACGCCGTCGCCGCCTGTCTGCGCAGCCACCCCGGGAGCGTGCGCGAGATCCTGGTCGATGCGACCCGCCGCGACGCGCGCCTGCGCGAGCTGCTGGGACAGGCGCAGGCGCTGGGCGTGCAGGTAAACACCGTGGACGAGAAGCGCCTGGACACCCTGGCCGGCGGCGGGCGGCATCAGGGGGTCGTGGCGCTGACCCGGGCTGCGCGTCGTGCGCTCGAACTCGAGGATGTGCTCGACCATCCCGGGGAGCCGCCGTTCCTGTTGCTGTTGGACGGGGTCACCGACCCGCACAACCTGGGCGCCTGCCTGCGAACCGCCGATGCGCTCGGCGTGCACGCCGTCGTGGTTCCGAAGGACCGTTCCGCCGGCATGAGTCCGGTGGTGGCCAAGGTGGCCAGCGGTGCGGCGGAAAGCGTACCGCTGATCGCGGTCACCAACCTGGTGCGAGCGATGGAGCAACTCAAGGAGGCAGGCGTCTGGCTCTACGGGGCCGATGAGCATGGGGCGGAGAGCTTGCTCGATCTGCGGGTGCGGGGGGCGGCGGCCTGGGTGCTGGGCGCGGAAGGACATGGACTGCGGCGGCTCACGCGCGAGCGCTGCGACGTGCTCGTGCGCATCCCGATGCTGGGCCGGGTCGAGAGCCTGAACGTGTCCGTGGCAGCGGCCCTGTGCCTGTACGAGACACGCAGGCAACGGTCGGGGGAGCAGGGCGGCAGTACGCGGCCTTGAGTGCCGCCCATGTGCCTGTTACAATTTCGAATTCGCCTGGGCCGGCACCTTTTGGTTTCGTGCCGTCGCAGCCCGGCGAGTACATCACACACACCCGCACCGTTAAGGTGCCGTTGCCGGATTTCCTCCGGCCGGTGTTGCGGCCTGATCGGCTCGTGCGTCGTGCATTTCGGTGCGGACCCGGGCGCGGCCCAGTGCGGGTGGAGGAACCAACCTTAACCGGAGAGACGTCGCAATGCCCGCATCCATGCGCGAAATGCTGGAGGCTGGGGTCCATTTCGGACACCAGACCCGCTACTGGAACCCGAAGATGGCTCAGTTCATCTTCGGCCAGCGCAACAAGATCCATATCGTCAATCTCGAGCGCACGCTCGAGTTCTACAACGACGCGCTCAAGTACGTGCGTCAACTGTCTGCCAACCGCGGCACCCTGCTGTTCGTCGGCACCAAGCGCCAGGCGCGCGACATCATTCGCGAGGAAGCCACGCGCTGCGGTGCGCCCTTCGTGGACTACCGCTGGCTCGGCGGCATGCTGACCAACTACAAGACGGTCAAGCAGTCGATCAAGCGCCTGAAGGACATGGAGCAGATGGTGCAGGACGGCTCCATCGAGCGCCTGGGCAAGAAGGAACAACTGGTCTATCAGCGCGAGCTGGAGAAGCTCAACCGCAGTCTGGGCGGCATCAAGGACATGAACGGTCTGCCGGACGCGCTGTTCGTGGTGGACGTCGGCTATCAGAAGATCGCCATTGCCGAGGCGCGCAAGCTGGGCATCCCCGTCATCGGCATCGTGGACACCAACAACTCGCCCGACGGGGTCAACTACGTGATCCCCGGCAACGACGATTCCAGCCGGGCCATCCGTCTGTACGCGCGTGGCGTCGCGGACGCGGTGCTCGAGGGTCGCGCCCAGGTGCACAAGGAAATTGCCTCCGACGAATTCGTGGAGGTGGAGGCGGGCGAAGAAGCCGGTGCGCAGTAGCCGCACCCGCATTCGGACGTAGAGAAGGGGCCGCGAGGCCCCTTTTTCGAATCGGCGGTTCGACGCACAGGCGGGACATCGCCGGGACCGAAACTGGCAGCCGACGTGCTGCCGCGAGATTGGGGAGTGTAGACATGGCGGAGATTACCGCAGGGATGGTGAAGGCGCTGCGCGAGAAGACCGACGCGCCCATGATGGAATGCAAGAAGGCGCTGACCGAGGCGGACGGCGACATGGCCAAGGCGGAGGAAATCCTGCGCGTGCGCCTGGGCAACAAGGCAAGCAAGGCGGCCAGCCGGGTTGCCGCGGAGGGGGTGGTCGGCACCTATCTGGCCGCCGATGGCAAGCTGGGCGCGCTGGTGGAAGTCAACTGTGAGACGGACTTCGTCGCCAAGAACGAGGATTTCCTCGCCTTCGCGCGCAACCTTGCCGAACTCGTGGCGAAGAACGATCCGGCCGATGTCGCCGCCCTCTCGGCGCTGTCCATCGACGGCACCCCGGTCGAGGAGTTGCGCAAGACTCTGGTCGGGCGGATCGGCGAGAACATGTCCATCCGCCGCTTCCAGCGGTTGCAGGCCAAGGGCAGACTGAGCAGCTACGTGCATGGCGGCTCGAAGATCGGCGTCGTGGTCGATGTGGTCGGTGGCGACGAGGCGCTGTCCAAGGATATCGCCATGCACATCGCCGCCAGCAAGCCGGTGGCGCTGGACAAGGGCGAAGTCTCGGCAGAGCTGATCGAGCGCGAGCGCGAGATCGCAATGCAGAAGGCGGCGGAATCGGGCAAGCCGGCCAACATCGTCGAGAAGATGGTCGAGGGCAGTGTGCAGAAGTTCCTCAAGGAAGTGACCCTGCTCGGCCAGCCCTTCGTGAAGGACGACAAGCAGACCATCGAGCAGCTGCTCAAGTCCAAGGGTGCCCAGGTGGCGCGTTTCGTCCTCTACGTGGTGGGTGAGGGCATCGAGAAGAAGAGCTCCGACTTCGCGGCCGAGGTCATGGCGCAGGCTGCCGCGGCTCGCTGAGGAGACCGCCACGCGAGACACGCACATGGACAAACCGGTCTACAGGCGCATCCTGCTCAAACTCTCGGGCGAGGCGCTCATGGGCGAAGGCAGCTACGGTATCGACCGCGGCACCCTCGAGCGCATCGTTGCCGAGATCGCCGACGTAGTACGCATGGGCGTCGAGACGGCCGTCGTCATCGGCGGCGGCAACATCTTCCGCGGCGTGGCACCGGGCGCCGCCGGGATGGACCGCGCTACGGCCGACTACATGGGCATGCTCGCCACGGTGATGAATGCGCTGGCGCTCCAGGATGCGATGCGGCGGATCGGGCTGTCGAGCCGGGTGCAGTCCGCGCTTACCATCGAGCAGGTGGCGGAGCCCTACATCCGCGGCAAGGCGATGCGCTACCTGGAGGAAGGCAAGGTGGTGGTGTTCGCCGCCGGGACCGGCAATCCGTTCTTCACCACCGACACCGCTGCCGCCTTGCGCGGCATGGAGATGAACGTCGATATCGTCCTCAAGGCCACCAAGGTCGATGGGGTCTACACGGACGATCCCAAGACCAATGCCGCGGCCACCCGCTATCATCGAGTCAGCTTCGACGAGGCGATCGCCAAGAACCTCAAGGTCATGGACGCAACCGCGCTGACGCTGTGCCGCGACCAGAAGCTGCCGATAAACGTGTTCAGCATCTTCAAGACCGGTGCGCTCCGGCAAGTCGTGTGCGGCGCTGACGAGGGCACGCTGGTCCACAGCTGAGCGCCGATCGGCGGGACCGGCACCGTCGGACGGTCCCGGTATCCATAGCGAGGTGAGAAACACATGATCGCTGATGTGAAGAAATCTGCCGAGCAGAAGATGCAGAAGAGCGTCGAGGCGCTGAAGGCGGACCTGGGAAAGGTGCGGACAGGACGGGCGCACACCGGACTACTCGACCACATCACAGTCGACTACTACGGCAATGCCACGCCCCTCAACCAGGTGGCCAATGTCACGCTGATCGACGCCCGCACCCTGGGCGTCTCCCCCTGGGAGAAGCGCATGGCGCAGGCCATCGAAAAGGCCATCCGGGATTCCGACCTGGGACTCAATCCCGCGACCGTGGGCGAGGTCGTCCGCGTACCGATGCCGGCCCTGACCGAGGAACGGCGCAAGGACCTGATCAAGGTCGTGCGCGGCGAAGCCGAGAATGCACGGGTAGCGATTCGCAACATCCGCCGCGACGCCAACCACCATTTGAAAGAACTGCTCAAGGACAAGAAGATTTCCGAGGACGAGGAGCGGCGCGGGCAGGAAGACATCCAGAAGCTCACCGATCGGTACATCGCAGAGGTCGACAAGGTCCTGCAGACCAAGGAAGCCGACCTGATGGCCGTCTGACCCGGTCCGGGAGATCCTCGCCGCGTGACACTCCGCGATAGCTCCACCATCGGCATTCCGCGCACGGGCAGCACCCCGCGGCACATCGCCATCATCATGGACGGCAACGGCCGCTGGGCCAAGCAGCGGCTGCTGCCGCGCGTGGCGGGTCACCGGCGGGGGCTGGAGACGGTGCGCCTGATCACCCGGGCCTGTGTCGAGGCGCGTGTCGAGTACCTTACGTTGTTCGCGTTCAGCAGCGAGAACTGGCGGCGCCCTCCGGAGGAGGTCTCCTTCCTCATGCAACTGTTCTTGCGCGCCCTGGAGAGCGAGGTCGCCAAGTTGCACGAGAACAACATCCGCCTCAAGATCGTGGGCGATCTGATGGGCTTCGAGCCGCGTGTGGTGAGCCTCGTACGGGAGGCCGAGATGCAGACCGCCGCCAACAGCCGGATGACGCTGACGATCGCGGCCAACTATGGCGGGCGCTGGGACCTGATGCAGGCGGTGAACCGGCTGGTGATGGAGCATCCGGAACTGGCCGGGCGCTACGACGAGAGCGACCTCGCGCCCTACCTGTCGCTCTCCTACGCACCCGAACCCGATCTATTCATTCGCACCGGAGGCGAGCAGCGCGTGAGCAACTTCTGCCTCTGGCAGCTGGCCTACACCGAGCTCTACTTCACCGGCACGTTGTGGCCCGATTTCGATGCCGCAGCCTTTCGCGCAGCGCTTGCCTCCTACGCGGGTCGCGAGCGCCGGTTCGGACGCACCAGCGAGCAGATCGGGCAACCATCCACTGTCTCCGCGGTGCTGCCGAAAGCGGGGCTGAGCTGAACGGATTCGCGGACCGCACCCCGGTGCGCGCCCCGACCGGGTGGCGGCGTCACCCGCGCCCCCGCGCCTGATCCAATGCTCGCGCAGCGCATCATCACTGCCGCCATCCTGCTGACGCTGTTCCTCGCGGCGCTGTTCTTTCTGCCCAATCGCGATTGGGGGCTGCTTCTGTGTGCGGGGATGGTGCTCGCCGGGTTCGAATGGGGGCGCCTGGCCGGCTTGTCGTCCAGGCAGGGCTGGGGTTACGGACTCGGGCTCGGCTTGGTTTGTCTGGCGCTGCTGTTGCTCGAGCAGCGCGGGGCGTTCGGGCCCGGGTTGCTGTACTCGATGCCGGGTCGGATCGGCTACGGCCTGTGCGTGGCGTTCTGGATCGCGGTCGTTCCGCTGTGGCTCTACACGCGCCGCCAGGTTCGGACCCCGCTCGTCATGGGGGCGGTCGGGGCACTCGTCCTGATCCCGTTCTGGCATGCTCTGGTGTTCCTGCAGCCGACTCCGGGTCGACTGCTTGCGGTGATGGGAGTCGTCTGGGTGGCGGACACGGCAGCGTATTTCGCCGGACGGGCGTTCGGCCGGCACAAGTTGGCGCCGCACATCAGTCCCGGCAAGACCTGGGAGGGGGTGGGCGGTGCCATTCTCGGCGTGATGGGCTACTGGCTGGTCGTGTCGGCGATCGCACCCACCCATGCCGGACGGTTGCCGGTCGGCCTCCTGCTGCCTTTGGTGCTATTCGCCGTCAGCGTCTACGGCGACCTGTTCGAATCGTGGGTGAAGCGCATGGCCGGACAGAAGGACAGCGGAACTCTGCTGCCCGGGCATGGCGGGCTGCTCGACCGAATCGACGCGCTGACCTCGGCGCTGCCGTTTGCCGCGCTCTACTTCGCCTATCCTGGATTGCGCCTTTAGGGAAATGCGCATGCGCACGCTGACCATCCTCGGCGCCACGGGCTCGATCGGCAAGAGCACGCTCGACGTGGTGGCCCGTCACCCGGGGCGATTCCGGGTCGCGGCCTTGACTGCCCGCGATCAGGTGCCCGCCATGGTCGAGGCATGCCGCCGCGTGCGTCCCGGGTACGTCGTGATGGCCGACCCGGCTGCCGCACTCCAGTTGGAGCGCGGGCTGCGCGACAGTGGAATCGATGCCGAAGTGCTGTCCGGCGAAGCCGGCCTGTGCGAGGTCGCCGCGCTGCCCGAGGTCGACACCGTGATGGCGGCGATCGTCGGGGCGGCCGGCCTTCCCCCCACGCTGGCGGCGGCGCGCGCAGGCAAGCGCGTGCTTCTCGCCAACAAGGAGGCGTTGGTGATGGCGGGTCCGCTGTTCCTGCATGCGGTGCGCGAAGGCCGGGGAACGGTGGTGCCGATCGACAGCGAGCACAACGCGATCCTGCAGTGCCTGCCCAACCGCTTCGCGGGAGACTGGGCGGCGGACGGGGTGCGCCGCATCCTGCTGACCGCCTCAGGCGGACCTTTCCGGGCGACGCCGCTGAACGACCTTTCGTCCGTGACGCCCGAGCAGGCGTGCGCCCATCCGAACTGGGTGATGGGGCGCAAGATCTCGGTCGACTCCGCGACCATGATGAACAAGGGTCTGGAGGTGATCGAGGCCCACTACCTGTTCAACGCGCCTCCCGAGGCGATCGAGGTGGTAGTGCATCCGCAGAGCGTGATCCACTCCATGGTGGAGTACGTCGACGGATCGGTCATCGCGCAGATGGGAAACCCCGACATGCGCACCCCGATCGCACATGCCCTGGCTCTTCCCGAGCGCATCGAATCGGGTGTTGCGCCATTGAACTTTTTCGATCTGATGGGGCTCCACTTCGAGCGGCCGGATGCAGCCCGTTTTCCCTGCCTGCCGCTGGCGTACGAGGCACTTCGACGCGGCGGCACTGCGCCGGCCGTGCTCAATGCGGCGAACGAAGTCGCCGTGGCCCGTTTCCTGGAAGGCGGTCTTCCCTTCAACCGCATCGCCCCGGTCATCGAAACCGTGCTGGCGCGCGTTCAGCAGCGCGTGGCACACACGTTGGATGACGTGTACGACGCCGACCGGCGTGCGCGCGAAGTCGCCGCTCAGGCCCTGACACAGATCTGAACGGCGCCGCAACCGGAATCGCGGCAGAGTCGGGAGTTTTGAAATGACGTTGTTGATTACCCTGATCGCCTTCATCGTCGCCCTGGGCGTGCTGATCGTCATCCACGAGTTCGGCCACTATCTCGTGGCGCGTTGGTGCGGAGTGAAGGTGCTGCGCTTTTCCGTCGGATTCGGCCGGCCGCTGTTCATCCGCAGACTGGGTGCCGACCGGACCGAGTGGACCGTTTCGGCCCTGCCGCTGGGCGGCTACGTGAAGATGCTCGACGAGCGCGAGGCCGACGTCCCGCCCGCCGAACGTCACCGCGCGTTCAACCGCCAATCGGTGTACCGTCGCTTCGCGATCGTCTCCGCCGGGCCGATTGCCAATTTCCTGTTGGCTATTTTCGTGTACTGGCTGCTGTTCATGGTCGGCGTCCCCGGCGTCACGCCGGTCGCCGGTCATCCGCCCGCCGGCACGCCCGCAGCCCTCGCGCAGTTCCAGGCCGGAGAGACCATCCTGCGGATCGGCGACGAGCCGGTGCAGACCTGGCAGGACGTGCGCTGGGTCCTGCTCGAGCGCGCCGTGGCGCGCGAACGCGTGCGCGTGGAGGTTCGCGATGCAGCCGAACGCATCGCATTTCGCGATCTCGATCTGTCGACGCTCAGCCCCGCCGACCTCGACGGCGATTTCCTGTCGAAGGTCGGGCTGCGACGCCATCTCCCGCCTGTCGTGGGCAGCGTACAGGAGGGGTCGGCAGGCGAACGGGCGGGGCTGCGCGTCGGCGATCGCATCCTGTCGGCGGACGGCGTCGACGTGTACAACTGGGACGACCTGGTCGGAGCGGTTGCACCGCAGGCCGGGAAGAGGGTGGCACTGCAAGTGCAGCGCGGTGCCGAGCGCATGGAGAGTGCGGTCACCCCGGATGCAGTGGAGAGCGCAGGGAGTGTCGTCGGTCGCATCGGCATCCTGCCGGACGCGGATCTGCTCAGCGCGCACACGACCACCATCCGGCATGGGCCGGTCGACGCCGTCGTGCAGGGGGTCCAGCGCACCTGGGAGGTATCGATCCTCAGCCTGCGCATGCTGGGCAAGATGATCGTCGGGCAGGTTTCGATCAAGAATCTGAGCGGTCCCATCACCATTGCGGACTATGCCGGACAGTCCGCGCAGATGGGGTGGCTGCCCTACGTCAGCTTCATTGCGCTGATCAGCATCAGCCTCGGGGTGCTCAATCTGCTCCCGGTGCCTTTATTGGACGGTGGACACTTGATGTATTATCTCGTGGAAATGGTCAAGGGTCGGCCCGTATCAGACAGGGCCATGGAAATCGGCCAGCGCGTCGGCATGGTGCTGCTCTTCACGCTGATGGCCTTCGCGATCTACAACGACATCAACCGCCTCGTCGGCGGATAAAACAGACTGCGAATGAAGCTGTCGAGGCTGCTGCTACTCCTCTCCGGAATCACCTCTCTCAGTGCCGCCGCCTTCGAACCCTTCGTCGTCAAGGACATTCGTGTAGAAGGGATTCAACGCACCGAAGCGGGAACCATCTTCAGCTACCTGCCGGTGCGGGTGGGCGACACGCTCACCGAGCAGAAGGCCTCGTCGGCAGTGCGTTCACTGTTCGCCACCGGGTTCTTCAAGGACGTGCGCCTCGAAGTCGAGGACGGCGTGCTGGTGGTGATGGTCGAGGAGCGGCCTGCCATCGACCAGATCACCTTCACGGGCCAGAAGGAATTCAGCAAGGATGTTCTGAAGCTGGCGCTCAAGGACATCGGCCTGTCCGAGGGACGCATCCTCGATCGCGCGCTCCTCGAGCGCGCGGAGCAGGAGCTGAAGACCCAGTATCTGAGCCGCGGCAAGTACGCCGCGGAGGTGAACACCACGGTCACCCCGCTCGAGCGCAACCGTGTCGCCATTCAGTTCAACATCGTGGAAGGCGGCGTCGCGAAGATCCGGCAGATCAATTTCGTCGGCAATCAGGCGTTCAAGGAAAAGGCGCTGCGCAACCTGTTCGTGCTGCGCACGCCCGGTGTACTCACGTGGTACAGCAAGAACGACCAGTATTCGCGGCAGAAGCTCGAGGCCGATCTGGAAACCCTGCGCTCGTTCTATCTCAACGAAGGGTTCCTGGAGTTCACCATCGACTCCACGCAGGTGTCGATTTCTCCGGACAAGAAGGACATCTTCCTCACCATCAATCTCACCGAGGGGCGCAGGTATCAGGTCTCGGAGTTTCGCTTCGCCGGCAATCTCATCGTGCCGGAGGCGGAGTTGCGCAAACTCCTCAAGCTCGATCCGGGAGACCAGTTCTCGCGCGAGAAACTGACCGAGTCGACCAAGCTGATGGCCGACCGCCTGGGCGATGACGGCTATGCCTTCGCCAACATCAACCCGGTGCCCGATATCGATCGCGAGACCGGGCAGGTTGCATTCACGCTGTACGTCGATCCAGGACGGCGGGTATACGTGCGCCGGATCAACATCGCCGGCAACTCCACCACGCGCGACGAGGTGATCCGGCGTGAGTTGCGCCAGCTCGAGGGCGGCTGGTACTCGGCGGCGCTGTTGCAGCGCTCCAAGCAGCGGGTGGACAAGCTCGGCTACTTCTCCGAGGTGACGGTGGACACCGTCGCCGTCCCGGGGGTGCCGGACCAGGTGGACGTGAACGTGAAGGTGATCGAGCGGCCGACCGGGAATCTGCTGTTCGGCGTGGGCTACTCCACTGCCGAAGGCGTGATCTTCAGCGGCTCGGTATCCCAGAACAATCTGTTCGGGACCGGCAATGCAATGGCCTTGCAGCTCAACACGGGCAAGGTCAATACCGTGTACGCGGTGTCGTTCACCCGTCCGTACTTCACCGACGACGGGGTGGGACTGGGCATCGACCTGTACAAGCGCGAGGTGGATGCCTCGAGCCTGTCCGTGTCGACCTATGCGACGGACACGATCGGCGCGGGGGTGCGCTTGTCGGTGCCGATCAACGAGACCGACACGATCAACTACGGCCTGGCGGCCGAACGCACCAAGATCGACCTGTTCGAGGAGAGCTCGCAGCGCTATCGCGACTTCGTGGACGAGTTCGGTCCGGAGAATACAGCGCTGCTCGCCACCGCCGGCTGGTCGCGCGACAAGCGCGACAGCGCGATCTACACGCGCACCGGCACGTTCCAGAAGGCGTCGCTGGAGGTGGCCGTGCCACCCGGTGAACTGCGCTTCTACCGTGGCCAGTACGAAATGCAGTGGTTCCTGCCGGTGGGAAGGGAGAACGTGCTGCAGCTCACCGGCCGGGTCGGCTACGCCGATGGTTACGGCGACAAGCCGCTGCCGTTCTACCGGAACTTCTACCTGGGAGGCGTGGGAACGGTACGCGGATATGAAGTGGCCTCGATCGGTCCCGAAGACGAACACGGGGACAGCATCGGCGGCAGCCGGATGGCGCTCGTTTCCGCCGAGTTCTTCTTTCCCTTCCCAGGGCTCGAGAAGGACCGCTCGGTGCGCCTGTCGGCCTTCGTCGATGCCGGGACGGTGGGGGACAAGTTCGATTTCGGGGAGACGCGCGCGTCGGCCGGTGTGGCGCTGAGTTGGTTCTCGCCCATGGGACCGCTGAAGATCTCGTTTGGCGTACCGCTCAATGCCAAGGACGGCGACGAGGAGCAGCCCTTCCAGTTCTCGATCGGCACGGTGTTTTAAGATATGCCCCGGTCCACCAGTTTCGGTTCGGCCGGGCGGCTGCCCGGCATGGCCACAGGAGACACGCCTTGAACAGAATGCGGATGGTGTGCGCCGTCCTGCTGCTGTGCGCAGCCGGATGGGCCCAGGCGAACGACGTCAAGATCGGATTCGTCAGTACCGAGCGGCTGTTTCGCGAAGCCGCTCCCGCGGTACGCGCCCTGAAGAAGCTCGAGAAGGAATTCGCGCCGCGTGACGCCGAGCTGCAGAAGCTCGCCCGGCAGGCCAAGGACCTGCAGAGCCAGCTCGAGAAGGAGGGCGTCACCCTCAGCGAGAGCGAACGCCGCAACAAGGAGCAGGAGCTCGCCCGGCTCAACCGCGACCTGCAGCGTACGCAGCGTGAGCTGCGCGAGGACCTGAACCTGCGCAAGAACGAGGAGTTGGCACAGGTGCTGGAACGGGCGAACAAAGTCATCCAGCAGATCGCGGAGGCCGACAAGTTCGACCTGATCCTGCAGGAGGCGGTGTATCGCAGCCCCCGTATCGACATCACCGACAAGGTGCTGAAGGCACTGGCGGACAAGTAGGCCGGCATCGCCTCGAGCCCACTGCGACCTTGACCGACGCCGCGACCGATCTCTTCTGCAGCCGGAGGGCCCAGCGATGAGCCCGACGCCCGTGCTCACCCTCGACGAAATCGCGCGTCGTTTCGGCGGGACGGTGGTCGGCGACGGCGGTACCGTGGTCGACCAGGTGGGAACGCTCGAGAATGCCCGCCCCGGGCAGATCTCCTTTTTTGCGCAGGAGCGGTACCGCAAGATCCTGGACCGCTGCCAGGCGAGCGCTCTCATCGTCGGGCCGAATGACAGCGCACTGCCCGGACGGCCCCTGATCGTGAGCGACAACCCCTACGCGTTGTTCGCACGCCTGTCGGCACACTTCAATCCCCCCGAGGCCTTCGCGCCCGGCGTGCACCCCACGGCCGCCGTCGACCCCACCGCCAGCGTCGCAGCCTCCGCGCACGTGGGAGCTCACGCCAGCATCGGGCCGGGTGCGCACGTGGGCGAGCGTTGCGTCGTGGGGCCCGGTAGTCGAGTCGCACGCGGCAGCCGGCTGGGCGAAGACTGCCGGCTGATGGCCAACGTGACGGTCTATCACGACTGCATTCTGGGCAGCCGCGTCATCGTGCACGGCGGCGCGGTGATCGGCGCCGACGGCTTCGGTCTCGCCATGGACGCCGGGGTCTGGCGCAAGATTCCGCAGATCGGGCGGGTGATCATCGGCGATGACGTCGAGATCGGAGCGAATACCACCATCGACCGCGGCGCTCTCGACGACACGGTGATCGAAGACGGGGTGAAGCTGGACAATCAGATTCAGATCGGTCACAACTGCCGCATCGGCGCGCACACCGCGATCGCCGGCTGCGTGGGCATCGCCGGCAGTACGAGAATCGGCCGCTATTGCCGCATCGGCGGCAGCGCCATGATCGGAGGGCACCTGCAGATCGTGGACAACGTCGAGATCGGCGGCGCCACGGCGGTACCCAAGTCGATCCTCAAGCCCGGCACATACAGCGGCTTGTTTCCGATTTCGCAGCATCAGGACTGGCTGAGGAATGCCGCCCACATCCGGCACCTGGACGCACTTGCCAACCGTGTGCGGGAACTCGAATCCCGCCTTGCAGACATGGAGAGGAAATCGACTTGAACAGCATGGAGATCAAGGAAATCCTGGAGTGCCTTCCGCATCGATTCCCGTTTCTCCTGGTCGATCGTGTCCTCCATTGCGAACCGGGCAAGAGCATCGTGGCGGTGAAGAACGTGGCCATCAACGAGCCGTTCTTCCAGGGGCATTTCCCCGATGTCCCGATCATGCCGGGTGTGATGATCCTGGAGGCGATGGCCCAGGCCGCCGGCATCCTCTCGTACAAGACGCTCGGCGGCCTGGAGCATCGCAAGGTGCTCTACTACTTCGTGGGGATCGACAATGCACGCTTCAAGAAGCCAGTCACGCCGGGTGATCAGCTCATCCTCGAGGTGAAGATGGGCAGGCAGGTGCGTGGCATCGGCAAGTTCGAGGCGCTGGCGAGGGTGGGCGACACGGTGGTGACCGAGGCCGAGCTCATGTGCACGATCAAGGAGCAGTCAGCGTGACTACGGTGGTGCACGCCACCTCGCTGGTACACCCGAACGCGCGCCTGGGGCGGCAGGTGGAGATCGGAGCCTTCTGCATCGTGGAGGAAGAAGTCGAGATCGGCGACGGCACGGTGCTCGGGCATCACGTCGTCTTGCGCGGCCATACGCGACTGGGTCGCAACAATCGCATTCATTCCTTCGCCTGCCTGGGCGAGCCGCCTCAGGACAAGAAGTATCGGGGGGAACCCACCCGGCTCGAGATCGGAGACAACAACACGATCCGCGAGTATTGCACCCTCAATCTCGGGACTGCCCAGGACGTCGGCATCACGCGTCTGGGAGACAACAACTGGATCATGGCCTATGCCCACGTGGCGCACGACTGCCAGGTCGGCAGCAACGTGGTGCTGGCCAATTCCTCCCAGCTGGCGGGGCACGTCGTCATCGGGGACTACGTCATCCTGGGCGGCGGTACCCTGGTGCACCAGTTCTGCCGCATCGGTGCGCACGCGTTCACGGCGGGAGGCTCCGTCGTGCTGCGCGACGTGCCGCCCTACGTCATGGCCGGGGGCGATTCCGCGCAGCCGCACGGCATCAACAGCGAGGGTCTGAAGCGGCGCGGTTTCAGCAACGAGGACATCGAGATCATCCGGCGCGCCTACAAGACGCTCTACCGGAGCCGGCTCGGCTTTCAGGAGGCGAAGGCGGCGATTGCCGAGCAGGCGCAGTCGAACGCACGACTGCGCATCCTCTCGGAGTTCCTCGCCACCACCGAGCGCGGCATCATCCGCTGATCGCCCATGGATACGCGTGCCGCGCCGCGCATCGCCATGGTCGCGGGCGAGGCTTCCGGCGATTTGCTCGGTGCGCACCTCGTCAGCGCGGTGAGGGCGGCGTTGCCGCACGCGCGTTTCGTGGGCATCGGCGGGCCTCGCATGCGCGCGGTCGGCTTCGAGGCGTGGCATCCTGCCGAGGCACTGGCGGTGCGCGGATACGTCGAAGTGCTCAAGCACCTGCCGCGCATCCTGGGCATCCGCAACGACCTGCGCCGCCGCCTGCTCGCCGAGCCGCCCGATCTGTTCATCGGTGTCGATGCGCCCGACTTCAACCTCGGCCTGGAGGGGCAGTTGAAGGCGCGCGGCATCCGCACCGTCCAGTATGTATCGCCTCAGGTGTGGGCATGGCGGGCGAGCCGCATCCCTCAGCTGCGTCGTAGTACGGACCGCGTCCTGTGCCTGTTCCCGTTCGAGGTGCCCTTTCTGGAGGAGCACGGCGTATCGGCGTGCTTCGTCGGCCACCCGCTGGCCGACCACATTCCCGAGATCCCGAATCGCGATCTCGCACGCGAGCAGTTCCGGCTCACCACGGTGCCGCACGTGATCGCGCTGCTGCCCGGGAGCCGGCAGAGCGAACTGGATTACATGGCCGATCTGTTCGTGCAGACCGCGCAGCGCGTTCACCGCCAGCTCGCCGGTGCCGTCCACTTTCTTGTGCCGCTGCAGAGCCGCGAGACGCGAATGCTGTTCGAGGCGGCGCTGTACCGGCACGGGGCGCAGGAACTGCCGCTCACCATCCTGTTCGGGCACGCGCAGATGGCGATGACGGCGGCCGACGTCGTGCTGCTCGCCTCCGGGACAGCGACCCTGGAAGCCGCGCTGCTCAAACGCAGCATGGTAGTGACCTACCGCCTGTCTCCGGCAACGTTCGCCGCGGTCAAGCGCAAGGGGCATCGGCTGCCGTACGTATCCCTGCCCAACATTCTGGCCGGACGCTTCGTCGTGCCCGAGATCCTGCAAGAGGACGCCACGCCGGAGAATCTCGGCCAGGCGCTGCTCAATGTCCTGGCCGACAAACTGGTGCGCGCGCGCCAGGAGAACGTGTTCCTCGACCTGCACCGCCAGCTCCGTCAGGACACGCGGGGGCGGCTGGTCGAGGCGCTGCTTCCCATGCTCGGAGCCCGGACGCCTGCTCGAGCGCAGGCACCGGTCATTGCATGAACACGCGTGCGCTGGTATGCGGGGTGGACGAGGCCGGCAGGGGACCGCTGGCCGGAGAGGTCATGGCGGCCTGTGTAGTGCTCGACCCGCGCCGCCCGATCGACGGCCTGGCCGATTCCAAGCAGCTCAGCAGCGGGCAGCGCGAGGCGCTCGCGCAGCGCATCCGGACCGATGCTTTGGGATGGGCGGTGGCGAGTGCGACGGTCGAGGAGATCGACCGTCTCAACATCCTGCAGGCCTCGCTGCTGGCAATGCAGCGTGCACTCGACAGCCTGTGCATCGAGACCCATCTGGTCCTCGTGGACGGCCTGTACGTACCGCGGAATGCGCCAGTCGGTGCGCGCGCGGTGGTGCAGGGGGATGCGACCGTCCCGGCGATCTCGGCCGCGTCCATCCTGGCAAAATGCGCGCGCGATGCAGCGATGGTCGCCCTGCACGAACGCTGCCCGCACTACGGTTTCGACCGGCACAAGGGGTACGGCACGAGCGAGCACCTGCAGGCGCTGCGCCAGCATGGACCGAGTGCGCATCACCGACGCAGCTTCGCACCGGTGCGCGAACTGCTCTTGCAGGGCAAACTGTTCTGATATGGATCTGGCACGGTTCATCCACGTACTCGGCACGATCGTGTGGGTCGGCGGCATGTTCTTCGCCTACGTGGCCTTGCGCCCCGCCGCCACGGCGGTGCTGCAGCCGCCGGAACGGCTGCGGCTGTGGCAGGCCGCCTTCCGGCGCTTCTTTTCCTGGGTCTGGATCTCAGCGGCCGGGATACTGGCAAGCGGCCTGTGGATGGTTTGGGAGCTGGGTGGCTTCGCCGCCGTGGCGCCTCACGTGCACGTCATGTTCGCCCTGGGTATCGTCATGATGCTGATCTTCGCCCATGTATACTTCGCGCCCTTCCGGCGCATGACGCACCTGGTCGAGGCGCAGGACTGGCCGGCGGCCGCAACCGCCCTCGGTCGGATCCGTCGGTTGGTCGGCATCAATCTGGCGCTGGGGTTGATCGTGGTCGCGGTGGGGACGGCAGGGCGGTTGCTGGCGTAGTCCCGCGGGGAAAACCGGTCGACCGCGCTCGGGTGCGCGGCCGGCCAGCCAATCGCGCGTCAGTAGATGTGCCGCTGCAGGCTGGCCTGGTGCATGATGGTCGAAGCCAGTTCCTCGATCGAGCGGGTGGTGGTGTCGAGGTAGGGGATGTTCTCGTTGCGCATCAGCGCTTCGGCTTCGCGCACCTCCGCCACGCAATTGGGCAGGGCGGCGTACTGGCTGCCCGGCCGCCGCTCGCTGCGAATCTGGTGGAGGCGATCGGGCAGGATGGTGAGGCCGAATAGCTTGTCGCGCATGCGCGATAGCACGCCCGGCAGCTTCATGTTCCCGAAGTCCTCGGGGATGAGGGGATAATTGGCTGCTTTGACGCCGTACTGCAGCGCGAGGTACAGGCAGGTGGGCGTCTTGCCGCTGCGCGAGACGCCGACCAGAATCACGTCGGCGTTGTCCAGTTCCTTGGTGGACTGCCCATCGTCATAGCTCAGCGCGTAATTCACGGCATCGATCCGGCGGAAGTAGCCGGCGCCGTTCACGACGCTGTGGGAACGTCCGACTGCGTGCGAGGAGCGCACCCCCAGTTCCGCCTCCATCGGTGCGATGAAGATCTGGAAGCAGTCCAGGACGAGCGCTTCGGCCCGCGCCACGACGTCGATGACCGCCGGGTCGACCAGGGTGCTGAACACCAGTGGCCGCAGACCGTCACGGCGTCCGGCCCCATTGATCTCCTCGACCGCCGCCCTGGCCTTGTCCACGTTGTCCACGAAGGGCAGGGTGGTCTCGGTGAACTCGATCTGGTCGAACTGCGTGAGCAGACCATGGCCGAGCATCTCGGCGGTGATGCCCGTGCGGTCGGAAATGAAGAATGCACTGCGACGTGGAGTCATCGAATTTGTGCAAAGCAATATCCTGGCCGGTAAAATACCACGACCCGACGGCATACGAGCACACGCCGGGCCGTCCCTTGCAGACACTCAGTCGGCATCACACAGACCATAGCAATTGGGGAATTACATGACCAGTGAGGCGTATGTCCTGCCGTTCGATCGGCTCCGAATGAACGACGTGGGACAGGTAGGAGGCAAGAATGCCTCTCTGGGCGAGATGATCAGCCAGCTCGAGCATCTCGGTGTGCGTGTGCCGGGTGGCTTCGCGACGACCGCCACGGCTTACCGGGATTTCCTCGCGAGCAACGACCTCGCCGGCAAGATCGAGCAGGTCCTGTCGACACTCGACGTCGACGACGTCAAGGCGTTGGCCGAGGCCGGTGCGAAGATCCGCAAGTGGATCGTCGAGCAGCCGCTTCCGACCCGGCTGGAGCAGGAGATCCGCGCTGCCTATGGCGAACTTGGCGACGGCAGTGCCGACGAAATGTCGTTCGCAGTGCGTTCCTCCGCGACGGCAGAGGACCTTCCCGATGCGTCCTTCGCCGGCCAGCAGGAGACCTACCTGAACATCCACGGCGTCGACAACCTGCTCGCCGCCATTCGACACGTGTTCGCCTCGTTGTACAACGACCGCGCCATCAGCTATCGCGTGCACAAGGGATTCACGCACGCGGACGTGGCGTTGTCGGCGGGCATCCAGCGCATGGTGCGCAGCGACCTCGGTTCCAGCGGCGTGATGTTTTCGCTCGATACCGAATCGGGTTTCGACCGCGTGGTCTTCATCACCGCCTCGTACGGACTCGGCGAGACGGTGGTGCAGGGCGCGGTGAATCCCGATGAGTTCTACGTCTACAAGCCTGCGCTCGAAGGCGGCCGGCCGGCCATTCTGCGCCGCACGGTCGGCTCCAAGCTCATCAAGATGTGCTTTTCCGAGACGCGCGAGGCGGGCCGCTCGGTGCGCACCGTCGACGTTCCCGAGGCGGAGCGCAACCGGTTCTCCATCACCGATGCGGAGGTGGAGGAACTGGCGCGCTACGCGGTGATCATCGAGCGCCACTACGGCCGTCCGATGGACATCGAATGGGGACGCGACGGCGTGGACGGAAAGCTCTACATCCTGCAGGCGCGGCCGGAGACGGTGAAGGCCAACGCCAAGTTGGATACCCAGAAGCGCTTCCGCCTCAAGTCCCGTTCCGAGATCCGCGCCTCCGGCCGTGCCATCGGCAACCGCGTCGGCATCGGACCGGTCCGCCTGGTTACCGATGCCAGCGAGATGTCGCGCGTGCAACCGGGAGACGTGCTGGTGACGGACATGACCGATCCCGACTGGGAGCCGGTGATGAAGCGCGCTGCGGCGATCGTCACCAATCGCGGCGGGCGGACCTGCCATGCCGCCATCATCGCGCGCGAGCTGGGGATTCCGGCCGTCGTGGGGACAGGCGACGCGACGCAAAACCTGCGCGAGGGCGAGGAGGTCACGGTCTCGTGCGCGGAAGGCGATACGGGCTACGTCTATCTCGGGCGTCTGGAGGTGGAGGTGATCGACCTGTCCGTCGAGGCCATGCCCAAGGCGCCGGTGAAGATCGCCATGAACGTGGGCAATCCCGAACTGGCGTTCGACTTCCAGCGCCTGCCCAATGCAGGCGTCGGACTGGCGCGCCTGGAGTTCATCATCGCGCGCATGATCGGCATCCATCCCCAGGCGGTGCTGTCGTACCCGAACGTGCCCCCGGATCTCAAGAAGGAGATCCAGAAACGCTGCGCTGCCTATCCGGATCCACGCGCCTTCTACGGCGAGAAGCTGGCCGAGGGCATCGCCACCCTCGGTGCGGCCTTCGCGCCCAAGCCGGTCATCGTACGCATGTCCGATTTCAAGTCCAACGAGTATTCCAGCCTGGTGGGCGGGCAGCGCTACGAGCCGCACGAGGAGAACCCCATGCTCGGGTTCCGCGGCGCCTCGCGCTACATCGACCCCAGCTTTCGCGACTGCTTCGAGCTGGAGTGCAAGGCGCTGAAGAAAGTGCGTGACGAGATGGGACTGACCAACATCGAGATCATGATCCCCTTCGTGCGCACGCTGAACGAAGCGAAACAGGTGATCGATCTGCTGGGGGAGAACGGCCTGCGGCGCGGCGAGAACGGCCTGCGCATTATCATGATGTGCGAGATCCCGTCGAATGCGCTGCTGGCCGAGCAGTTCCTCGAACACTTCGACGGCTTCTCCATCGGCTCGAACGACATGACGCAGCTGACCCTGGGGGTCGACCGGGATTCGGGCATCGTCGCCGGCAGCTTCGACGAGCGCGATCCCGCGGTGAAGGCCATGCTGCACCTGGCCATCCAGGCATGCCGCCGCAAGGGCAAGTACGTGGGTATTTGCGGGCAGGGGCCGTCGGACCATCCCGACCTGGCAAAGTGGCTCGTGGAGGAAGGGATCGACACGATTTCGCTCAATCCCGACACGGTGGTCGAAACCTGGCTGTTCCTCGCGCGCGAGGCGGCCGCGCACGCATGAGCGGCGCCGCGCGCGCTCCATTGCAATGCGCGTGCGGCGCGGGCCAGAAAAGCGCTGTGGTATCATTTTACTTTCTGGCCCAAGGGCGAGCATGACCAAATTCGTCTTTGTCACCGGCGGGGTCGTTTCCTCCCTTGGCAAAGGGATCGCCGCCGCGTCCCTCGGCACCATCCTAGAATCCCGCGGCATCAATCTCACGCTCCTCAAGCTCGATCCGTACATCAACGTGGATCCGGGCACGATGAGCCCCTTCCAGCACGGCGAAGTCTTCGTCACCGAAGATGGCGCCGAGACCGACCTGGATCTCGGTCACTACGAGCGCTTCGTCAACATGCGAATGACGAAGCGCAACAACTTCACCACGGGGCAGATCTACGAGAGCGTCATCCGCAAGGAGCGCCGTGGCGACTATCTCGGCGGCACCGTGCAGGTGATTCCGCACATCACCGACGAGATCAAGCACTTCATCCGGATGGGTGCCGGCAATGCCGATGTGGCGATCGTCGAGATCGGTGGAACGGTGGGCGACATCGAATCGCTGCCGTTCCTCGAGGCCATCCGTCAGATGAGCCTGCAGCTGGGCCGCAACAATACCTGCTTCATCCACCTGACCCTGGTACCGTTCATTCCCTCCGCGGGAGAGATCAAGACCAAGCCGACTCAGCACTCGGTCAAGGAACTGCGCGAGATCGGCATCCAGCCCGACATCATATTGTGCCGCGCGGACCGCGAGATCCCTGAGGACGAGCGGCGCAAGATCGCGCTGTTCACGAACTTGGAAGAGCGCGCGGTCATCTCTGCGGTGGACACGGACTGCATCTACAAGATCCCGGGATTGCTCCACGCGCAGAATCTCGACGAGATCGTGTGTCGGAAACTGGAGATCCAGGCGCCTCCCGCCAATCTCACGGCCTGGGAAGAGCTAGTGTTCGCGCTGGAGCATCCGCGCACCGAGGTGAATATTGCCCTGGTCGGCAAGTACGTCGACCTGACGGAGTCGTACAAGTCTCTGACCGAAGCGCTCACGCACGCGGGCATCCACACCGGGTCGAAGATCAACGTCCACTACATCGATTCGGAGAGCATCGAACACGAAGGAGTGGAGTGCCTGCGCGACAAGGACGCGGTCCTGGTGCCGGGCGGTTTCGGCAAGCGCGGGGTCGAGGGCAAGATCAGGGCGATCCAGTACGCACGCGAGAACAAAGTACCCTATCTCGGCATCTGTCTCGGGATGCAGCTCGCCGTGATCGAATTCGCCCGACATTGTGCGGGACTGCCCGACGCGCACAGCACCGAGTTCGATCCGGACACACCGCACCCGGTGATCGCGCTGATCACCGAGTGGCACAGCCAAGGCCGGGTCGAGCAGCGCGATCAGGCCTCGAACATGGGTGGCACCATGCGCCTGGGTGCTCAGCAGTGCATGCTCCTCCCAGGAAGCCTCGCGCGCCAGATCTACGGCGAGGAGCGCATCGTCGAGCGCCACCGGCACCGCTACGAAGTGAACAACCGCTACATCCCTCACCTCATGAACGGTGGGATGCGCGTCTCGGGGATGTCCGCCACGGAGGATCTGACCGAAGTGATCGAAATGCCCGATCATCCGTGGTTCCTTGGCTGCCAATTCCATCCGGAGTTCACCTCGACCCCGCGCCAGGGACATCCGCTGTTCTCGTCGTTCATCCGAGCGGCCATCCAGTATGCGAATCGTGACGATCGTGACGAAACCGTCCGGCAGCTGCACGCCTCGCGCGCCTGAGACGGTGTGTCCGGCGGCGATTCCGAGCGCCCATCGTCGATGAAGCTCTGCCACTTCGAGGCTGGACCGGACAGGCCCCTGTTCGTCATTGCCGGTCCCTGCGTGGTCGAGTCCGAGCAGCTGCAGATGGACACCGCAGGCGCACTGAAGGAGATGTGCGCGGCGCTCGCGATTCCGTTCATCTTCAAATCCTCCTACGACAAGGCCAACCGCAGCTCCGGGAAATCGTATCGGGGCCCTGGCATGGACGAAGGCCTGCGCGTCCTGGCCAAGGTGCGCGCGACGCTGGGTGTGCCGGTCCTCACCGACGTGCACACCGAGCAGGAGATATCGTCCGTCGCGGAGGTCGTGGACGTGCTGCAGACCCCGGCGTTCCTGTGTCGACAGACCGATTTCATCCGCGCCGTGTCCCGCGCCGGGCGGCCGGTCAACATCAAGAAGGGCCAGTTCCTGTCGCCCTGGGACATGAAGAACGTGGTGGACAAGGCCCGGGAGGCGAGCGGCCAGGACAACATCATGGTCTGCGAGCGAGGCGCTTCCTTCGGGTACAACAACCTCGTGTCGGACATGCGCTCCCTGGCGGTGTTGCGCGGCACCGGATGTCCGGTGGTGTTCGATGCGACGCATTCGGTGCAGCTGCCCGGCGGGCAAGGCACGGCGAGCGGCGGGCAGCGCGAGTTCGTACCGGTGCTGGCGCGTGCGGCGGTCGCCGCAGGCGTGGCAGGCGTGTTCATGGAGACGCACCCCGACCCAGCCAAGGCCCTCTCGGACGGTCCCAACGCGTGGCCCCTGAAGCATATGCGCGAGTTGCTCGAGACCTTGAAGGAGCTGGATGTGCTGGTGAAGCGTCGGCGCTTCGTGGAAGACGCGCTGTGAATGGTTTCACCACGAAGGCACGAAGACACGAAGAGTTGATGGGGATCAGCGATCCGATCAGCGGGGCAGTCGCCTGAGAAGTACCTCGCTTTTCCTCGTGGCCTTCGTGGCTTGTACGTTCAGTTTTGTCCTTTACCGCGATACTGTAC
>JAEZCG010000200.1 GCA_023430065.1 Pseudomonadota bacterium
GGGCAAGACGCGGCCCGTGCGCCGGGCCGCGGGCCACGGGGGCGGTTAGACGCCGCGCAGCAACTCGTTGATGCTCGTCTTTGCGCGCGTTTTGGCGTCGACCTGCTTGACGATCACCGCGCAGTACAGGCTGTACCTGCCGTCGGCCGAAGGCAGGTTGCCCGATACCACCACCGAGCCGGGCGGGACGCTTCCATAGAGGGTCTCGCCCGTTTCGCGGTGGTAGATGCGCGTGCTCTGCCCGATGTAGACGCCCATCGAGATCACCGACCCTTCACCGACGATCACCCCTTCGACGATCTCCGAACGGGCGCCGATGAAGCAGTTGTCCTCGATGATGGTGGGATTGGATTGCAGAGGTTCGAGCACGCCGCCGATGCCCACCCCGCCCGAGAGGTGCACGTTCTTGCCGATCTGCGCGCAGGATCCGACGGTGGCCCAGGTATCCACCATCGTGCCCTCGTCTACATAGGCGCCAATGTTGACGTAGGAGGGCATGAGGACCACGTCGCGCCCGATGAAGGCACCGCGGCGCACCGCCGCGGGCGGCACGACGCGAAACCCGCCGGCCTTGAAGTCGTCGATGCTGTAGTTCGAAAACTTGGCCGGCACCTTGTCGAAGTAGTTCGTGTAGCCGTCGCGGATCACGCCGTTGTCCTCGAGGCGGAAGGAGAGCAGCACCGCCTTCTTGACCCACTGGTGCGTGATCCACTGACCGCCGCGCTTTTCCGCCACGCGCAGGGTGCCCGCGTCGAGCCCGGAGAGCACCTCGGCGACGGCGGCACGCACGCCCGGCTCGGCGGTCCCGGGCGAGAGCTGGGCGCGGTTCTCGAAGGCGGTCTCGATGACGGACTGCAGCTGGGACATGTCGGATCCTGTCGTTAGGCGAAGCGGGTGTAGAACTGCGCGAGGCGTCGAGCGCCTTCGAGGCACTGGGCGGGAGCGGCCACCAGCGCCACGCGCGCGAAGCCGCGCCCGGGATTGACCTGGTGCGCCTCGCGCGCGAGGAAGCTGCCGGGCAGCACCGTCACATTACAGGTTTCGAACAGCTGGCGGGCGAACTGCGCATCGTCTCCGGGCGTGGGCAGCCAGAGGTAGAACGCGGCCTGCGGCATCTGCACGGGTGCGACCTCGCGCAAGATGGTCACCGCTGCCTCGAACTTCTCGCGATAGAGGGCACGATTGGCCTGGACGTGCGTCTCGTCGGACCAGGCGGCGACGCTGGCTGCCTGGACCGCGAGACTCATGGCGCTGCCGTGGTAGGTTCGGTAGAGCAGAAAGCTCTTCAGCAGGCGGGCGTCGCCGGCGACATAGCCCGAGCGCATCCCCGGCACGTTGGAGCGCTTGGACAGGCTCCCGAAGCTCACCAGTCCGCGGAAGTCGGTGCGCCCGAGGCGCTGCGCCGCCTCCAGTCCTCCCAGCGGAGGTGCGGATTCGTCGAAGTAGATCTCCGAGTAGCATTCGTCGCTGGCGATCACGAAGCCGTGTCGGTCGGCCAGTTCGAACAGCCGCCGCCAGTCTTCCAGATCCATGACCGTGCCGGTCGGATTGCTCGGAGAGCAGACGTAGATCAGCTGCGTGCGAGCCCAGACGGCATCGTCGAGCTGACCGAAGTCCACGCGAAAACCATCCTTCTGCAGCTGGTTGAGGAACTCAGGCTGGGCGCCGGCGAGCAGCGCGGCCCCCTCGTAGATCTGGTAGAAAGGATTGGGCATCACCACGCGCGCGCCGGGTCGGCTGCGGTCGACCACCGTCTGGGCAAACGCGAACAGCGCCTCGCGACTGCCGTTGACCGGCAGCACCTGGGTGGCGGGGTCGAGTGCATCGAGATTGTGTCGACGGCGCAGCCACTGACCGATGGCGCTGCGCAAACGCTCGCTGCCCAGCGTCGCCGGGTAGCTCGCCAATCCGTCCAGGTTGTCCGCCAGTGCCTGGCGGATGAATTCGGGTGTGTCGTGCCTGGGCTCGCCGATCGATAGGTTCACCGGCGCGAGGTCGGACGGGGGCTGCGCGTCCTTGAACAGCGTGGCGAGCTTCTGGAACGGATACGGTTGCAGCCGGGAGAGGTCCGGGTTCATTTATCCTCGACTGGTGTCGACCCGGCGCCTCGGCGCAGTCGGGCAGGTCGACGAATTATAAGGGCAGCCACTGCTTGAAGAACGTCAACGCCACCGCCATCGGAGGCCTGCTCACCGGCGCACTGGTCTGGGGACTGATCTGGTACCCGTACCGGCTGCTCGAGGAGGCGGGTGTCTCGCCCGCCACCGCAACCCTGGCCTCCTACGCCGTCGCACTCGGGCTGTCGCTCGTGCTGTTCCGCGACCAGCTGCGCGGACTGTTGCGCGCCGATTGGCTGCTGCTGGCGATCGCGCTCAGTTCGGGATGGACCAATCTCGCCTACGTTCTGGGGATGGTGCACGGCGAGGTCATGCAGGTCCTGCTGTTGTTCTATCTGGCACCGCTGTGGACCGTCTTCTTCGCGCGTCTGCTGCTGCGCGAGCGCGCGGGCCTGGTGGGTCTGCTCGTGGTACTGCTGTCGTTGGCTGGGGCGATGCTCATGCTGTGGACGCCCGGGCTCAGACTACCCCTGCCCGACAGTGCGGCGGAATGGTTCGGGCTGACGGCGGGCATCACCTTCGCACTGGCCAACGTGCTCATCCGCAAGGCAGCCCACCAGAGCATCCGCCTGAAGGCGGTTGCGGTATTCGCGGGCGTCGTCGTGGTGGCGCTTGCGGTCCTGCCGTTCGAGGGTGCGTTCGCCGCCTCCGCTGCGGCGGCGCCCGCTTCGCTGCTGCTGGTTGCCGGCATCGGCGTGGTGCTGCTGGTGGCAAATCTCGCCGTGCAGCACGGATTGACGCACATCGCAGCCAACCAGGCGATCGTGATCCTGCTCTCGGAACTGATCGTGGCAGCCGTATCGGCGTATGTCCTCGCCGGTGAATCGATGCACTGGAATCAGTGGCTGGGCGGGGTGTTGGTCGTCGCCGCGACGCTGCTGTCAGGACGACTGGGCGAACACGGCACAGGCTGATTGAAGTCAGCGGCAGCGCGATTCGGTTACACTACGCGGCGCGTTGTGCGTCGTGGCGCGCCGAAGGCGGCGCCGCCCGGATCGCCGTCCCATTCCCGGGCGGCCGCAACTCCTCGTCTCGGTCGGTCAATTGCGCCTCACTCACGTCAAGCTCGCGGGCTTCAAGTCCTTCGTCGACCCCACGCACATTCCCGTGCCGGGGCAGCTGGTCGGCGTCGTCGGTCCCAACGGTTGCGGTAAATCGAACGTCATCGACGCGGTGCGCTGGGTGCTCGGCGAGTCCTCGGCCCGCCACCTGCGCGGCGAGACCATGCAGGACGTGATCTTCAACGGCTCAGCCGGCCGCAAGCCCGCCAACCGAGCGAGCGTGGAACTGGTCTTCGACAACAGCCTGGGCAAGGCCGGCGGCGCGTGGAGCAAGTACGCGGAGATATCGGTCAAGCGTGTGCTCGAGCGCAACGGCGAGTCGTCCTACTACGTGAACAACGCCCACGTCCGCCGCCGCGACGTGGCCGACATCTTCCTGGGGACCGGCCTGGGCGGGCGCGCCTACGCCATCATCGAGCAGGGGATGATCTCGCGCATCGTCGAGGCCAAACCCGAGGAACTGCGCACCTTCCTCGAGGAAGCAGCGGGAATCTCCAAGTACCGCGAGCGGCGCAAGGAGACCGAGGCGCGGCTCGAGGACACGCGCGAGAATCTCGCGCGCGTGGACGACGTGCTGCAGGAACTCGCCAAGCAGCTCGAGCATCTGGAGGGGCAGGCCGAAGTCGCGGCGCGTTTCCGGGAGCTGGAGGCGACGCTGCGCACCACCCAGCATCTGCTCTGGTACCTGCGTCGGCAGGAGGCTGCGACCACGCGCACGCGCGTGCAGCGCGATCTGGAGCAGACCGGGGTGGATCTGGAAGCGGAGATTGCCCGGCTGCGCGAGACCGAGAGCCGGGTCGAGACGCTGCGCGTGGCGCACTATGCAGCGAGCGATTCGGTGCACGCCGCGCAAGGGGCGCTGTACGAGGCGAGCGCGGACAGTGCACGGCTGGAGCAGACAGTGCAGCACCTGCGAGAGAGCCGGCGTCGCGTCGAGAACCAGATCGCGGGACTGCTGCGGGAGCAGGGCGAGGGGGCGCAGCAGCTCGATGGGTTGCAGGCGAGCGTGGCGCAGCTGCGCTCGTCGCTGGACGATGCATCGGCTCAGCTGGAGGCGTGTCGCGAGCAGGAACGCGACGAAGCGGAGCAGCTGCCGGCGGCGGAGCAGGTTTTTGCCAGCTCGCGTGCGGAGGCGGAGCGCCTGACCGGCGAGCTCGCCCGTCATCGGCAGGAGGAGCAGGTCGAGCTCACACGGCGCGGTCATGCGGCCAAGGTGCTGGCGCAGCTGCAGCAGCGGCGCGAGCGGCTCCTCCAGGAGCAGGACGAACTCGAGGACGTGGACCGCAGCGAACTCGAACGGCTGAGCGCGCAACTGTCCGAGCTGGACTTCCAGTTGCGCGACCGACGTGATGCCCTGGCGCAGGCCGAGGCAGCCATCCCGGCCCTGGAGCAGGCGCACCGCGAGACGACCGACTCGGCCGATGCGGTGGCGCGCGAGCTGGGTGCGCTGGATGCGCGCAGGACCGCACTCGAGCTGCTGCAGAAGCAGGTCAGCCGCTCGGGCGAGATGCACGCGTGGCTGGATGAGCATCAGCTCGACAGCCTCGGGCGCCTGTGGCAGGGGATGCGCATCGAAGCCGGCTGGGAGGACGCCTTGGAGGCGGTGCTGCGCGAACGTCTGAACGGCATCGCGCTGGACGACCTGGAGCGCGCCAAGAACTGGCTGCAGCATCCGCCGCCCGGAAAGGTTTCGTTCTTTCTCCGGCAGCCGGGTGAAGTCGCAACCCCGGCATCGGGCAGACGCCGGCTGGCCGATGCGATCACTTGCACGGACGCGGGCGTGGCGGCCGTGCTGGGTGAATGGCTCGAGAGCGTGTACTTGGTTGCGGATCCGGCGGAGGGGTTTGTCCAGGCGCGCACGCTCGAGCGCGGGGAAATCGTGGTCTGTCCCCAGGGTCACGTGTTCACGCGCAGCAGCGTGAGTTTCCACGCGGCCGACTCGGAGATCCACGGCATCCTCTCGCGCCAGCGCGAGATCGAGGAACTCGAGCACGCCCGACACGGGCTGGAACGGCGTACGGCGCAGGCGCGCTCCGCCGTCCTGGAGGCGCAGGCGGAGCTGGATCATGCACGTCAGTCGCTGCAGCGGCTGCGGCAGGAGTCGGAGCAGGTGCAGCAGCAGCGCCACGACCTGCAGATCGAACAGGTACGTCTCGCACAGCAGGCCGAGCGCATCGGGCATCGTCGCACCCAGATCGCGGCCGAAGTGGCGGAAATCGACGCCGAGCACGCACGCGAGACCGATGTCCAGGAGCGTGCGCTGCGCCACCTCGAAGAGTTGGTCGCGCGACTGCAAGAGATGGAGGCGCTTCTCGCGAGCGCGCGTGCCGCGCACGAGCAGGCCGGTCGTACGCTCGAGGCGCGCCGGATCGGCGCGCAGGGCGCCGCACGGCGCCTGCAGGAGGCCATCTTCCACCACCGCGCCCTGGAACAGCGCATCCACGACGCCGAGGGACAGATCCGCGGGCTGTCCGACAAGGCCGCGCGCCTCGAGGAGTCGCTGCAAGCGTTGCAAGGCGAACTGGCGGAACTGGACGAGGCACCGGTGCAGGCGCAACTGGACCAGGCGCTGGGACGGCGCGTGGAGCGGGAGCAGGCGCTCAACGCGGCGCGCGAGCGACTCGACGAGGCCGAGCGCGTGCTCAAGGAGGCCGAGCAGCAGCGCATGGCCAGTGAACACAAGATCGGCCCGCTGCGCGAACGTAGCAACGATCTGCGGCTCAAGGAGCAGGAAGCGCGCATTGCAGAGGAGAACTTCGCGGCCCAGCTCGCCGAGGCGAGCGCCGATGAGCCGGCGCTCGCGGGCATGATCGAGAAGGGCATGCGCGCGGGCGCGCTGCAGGGCGAAATCAACCGACTCAACGAGGAGATCGGCGGGTTGGGGGCGGTGAACCTCGCGGCACTGGAGGAGCTGACCAGCGCGCGTGAGCGCAAGGTGTTCCTCGAGGCGCAGTCGCGCGATCTGCACGAGGCGGTGAGCACCCTCGAGAATGCGATTCGACGCATCGACCGCGAGACGCGCGAGCGCCTGCAGGAGACCTTCAACGCCGTCAACGAGAGCCTCGGACAGCTGTTCCCGACCCTGTTCGGCGGCGGCGAGGCGCGCCTGCTGATGACGGGCGAGGAGATCCTCGATGCCGGCATCAACATCATCGCCCGCCCGCCGGGCAAGCGCAACGCCTCGATCCACCTGCTCTCGGGAGGCGAGAAGGCGCTCACTGCGCTTTCCTTGGTATTCTCGTTGTTCCAGCTCAACCCCGCTCCGTTCTGTCTGCTGGACGAGGTGGACGCGCCGCTGGACGACAGCAACACCGTGCGCTTTTGCAGGCTGGTCAAGCAGATGGCGCAGAACACGCAGTTCATGTTCATCAGCCACAACAAGATCACCATGGAATTGGCCGAGCAGCTGGTCGGCATCACGATGCCCGAGCAGGGCGTCTCCAAGGTGGTGGCGGTGGACATCGAAGAGGCGATGCGCATTACCGAGGAGGCGGCCGCGTAACGGCAGCACGACGGCGCGGCGGACTTGCCAGGACAACAGAACCGGATTCGAAGCGGCAGGGTCATGGGTGAATTGCAGATTGCGCTGTTGATACTGGGTGCGATGGTCATCATCGCGGTCATCGTCTACAACCGTGTCCAGGAAGCACGCTTCCGGGAACGCGCCGAGGACGCCTTCGCACCGGCGAACAAGGAGGCGTTGCCCGATGCGCCGCTGCCGCGGCCTGCGCATGAGCGCATCGAGCCGCAGTTCCAGGGCGCGGACGTCCCGGAGCATGACCCGCAGGAGCCGCGTGCGACGGTCGCCCTGCCACCGACCCCGGAGGATGTCGCCGCGGTGCGCGAGGTGCTGAAGACCGAAATAGAACCGGAACCGGAGCCGGAATCGGAATCGGAATCGGAAACGATAGCGGAGGCGGAGGCCGCGTCGCTGCCTCCTGTGCAGCCGGTTGCGACGTCAGCCGAGGAGGTGCCGGTCTCGGTGGCCGCCGAGCGCGAAGACGAGTCGACGCAGGCCGATGCCCTATCCTACGCGGCACGCATCACCGGGCATGAACCGTTGCCGGCAGCCGCGCTCGACCAGATGCTGCGCGCCATGATCGGACAGACCGGCAGGGTGCTGGTGGAAGGTCGCGCGAGGGCCGGTGGCCCATGGATGCCGCTGGAGGCGGGACATGTGCCGGACGATGTGCGCGAGGTGCGCGCATCGCTGCAGCTGGTGGACCGGCGCGGCATGGTCACCCAGCATGACATCGCACAGTTCCAGAGCGCAGTGGCGCGATGCGCAGGTACGGCGCGCGCCAGTTCGAACCTGCCGCAGGCCGAACCGTTCCTCGCGCGCGCGCGCGAGCTCGACAGGTTCTGCGCAGAGGTCGACGTGGTAGTCGGGATGAACGTCGTGGCCCCGCGTGCACGGCCCTTCACGGGCACCCGTGTCAGAGGCCTGATCGAGGCGGCCGGGTTCAAGTCGGACGAGGCGCGCTTCGTCTACCTCGACAATGCCGGGAACCTGCGCTTCTCGCTGGAGAACCAGGACCAGACTCCGCTCACCGCGGACGCGCTGCGCAGCGCGCAGGTCAACGGCCTCACGCTGCTGCTGGACGTGCCGCGCCAAGTGGACGGCCTGGCGACGTTCAATCAGATGGTGCAGGTCGGTCGGCAGCTGGCCCAGTCACTCGGCGGCACACTGGTCGACGACAACGGTGCGCCGGTGACCGACGCGGGCTTGGAGCAGATCCGCAACCAGTTGCGCGCGATCTATCGCACCATGGAGTCGCACGGCATGCCGCCGGGTTCCGCGCTGGCCGGTCGTCTGTTCGGCTGACCGCCCTCGCGCGTGAGCACGGCACAGCTGCGCGCGCGCGTCGAGTGGCTGCGCCGCGAGATCGAGCGGCACAACTACCTATATTACGTTCTCGACGCACCGGAGATCCCGGACGCTGCGTTCGATGCCCTGTTCCGCGAGCTGCAGACGCTCGAGCAGGCCCACCCCGACCTGGCCTCGCCCGATTCTCCGACGCAACGCGTGGGGGCACCGATCCAGGGCGGGCTGGCCAGCGTCACGCACGCCGTGCCCATGCTCTCCCTGAACAATGCGCTGACGTCGGAAGAAGCGACCGCCTTCGACCGGCGCGTACGCGAAGCGCTCGGCCTGGAACAGGTGGAGTACTGCGCCGAGCCGAAGTTCGATGGTCTGGCCGTGAGTCTGACGTATGAGCAGGGACGCTTGTCCGTGGGGGCGACGCGCGGGGACGGCTATGCGGGGGAGGACGTCACCGCGAACCTGCGCACCTTGCCTTCCGTACCGCTGGCGCTGACCGCGGAGAAGGTGCCGGTGCTGCTCGAAGTGCGAGGAGAGGTGGTCATGTTCAAGCGCGACTTCGCCGCCCTCAATGTCCAGCAGCGGGCACGCGGGGAGAAGGAGTTCGTCAATCCGCGCAACGCCGCGGCGGGTGCGCTGCGCCAGCTCGACCCGCGCATCACGGCGTCCCGCCGATTGCGCTTCTTTGCCTACGGCATCGCGCGCTGCGAGGGCAGCGGCCCGCCGGCTGACCGTCACAGTCGGCAGATGGCCTGGCTCGAGTCCCTGCACCTGCCGGTGTCGCCCCGCCGCCAGGTCGTGCGCGGCATCGAGGGTCTGCTCGGGTATTACGCGGACACCGGACTCGCGCGCGCATCATTGCCGTACGAGATCGATGGCGTCGTCTACAAGGTCGACGAGATTGCCCTGCAGAACCGCCTGGGCTTCGTGTCGCGTGCCCCGCGCTTCGCGGTGGCACACAAGTTTCCCGCCGAAGAGGCGGTGACGCAGGTGCTGGACATCGGCGTGCAGGTCGGACGAACCGGCGCGATGACACCGGTCGCGCGGCTCAAGCCGGTGTTCGTCGGCGGCGTCACGGTGACCAATGCCACCCTGCACAACGAGGACGAGGTGCGGCGCAAGGACGTGCGTATCGGCGATTTCGTCATGGTCCGGCGTGCCGGCGACGTCATCCCCGAAGTCGTGCGCGTGCTTCCGGAGCGGCGCCCGGCGGACGCGCGCGAGTTCCGCATGCCGGATCGCTGTCCGGTCTGCCAATCCGCGGTGCGCCGCGGCGAGGACGAGGCCGTCGCGCGTTGTACGGCCGGATTGTTCTGTCCGGCCCAGCGCAGGCAGGCCCTGCTGCATTTCGCATCCCGGCGTGCCTTGGACATCGAGGGCCTGGGCGAGAAGCTGGTGGAACAGCTGGTGGACAGCGGCCGCGTGAAGAGCCCGGCCGACATCTACCGCCTCCAGGCCGACGACCTGGCCGGCCTGGAGCGGATGGGGGAGAAGTCGGCCGCGAACCTGGTTCAGGCGATCGCCGCGAGCCGGCAGCCCAACCTGGCGCGTTTCATCTACGCGCTGGGGATCCGCAATGTCGGTGAGTCGACGGCGCGCGATCTGGCGCACGCATTCGGTGACATCGACGCCCTGATACAGGCGGATGTCGCACGGCTCCAGCAGGTGCCCGATGTGGGACCGGTCGTGGCGCAGAGCATCGCGGACTTCTTCGCGGAACCGCACAACCGCCTGATCGTCCGGGAACTGCTCGCGTTGGGGGTGAAACCGCAGGGGCAGCCAGTGCGCGCCGCGGCCGCTGCACCGCTGCACGGCAAGACCTTCGTGCTCACCGGTACGCTGCCCTCGATGAGCCGCGACGAGGCGCGGGCGATGATCGAGGCCGCGGGAGGCAAGGTTGTCGGAAGCGTGTCGAAGAAGACCGACTACGTGGTGGCCGGCGCCGATCCCGGTAGCAAGTACGACAAGGCGGTGTCGTTGTCCATCCAAGTCCTCGACGAGCCGGGGTTGATAGAATTGCTCAAGTCCAACCCTTCTCAAGGCGCGCCGTGAAAGTCACCAAAGCGGTTTTCCCCGTCGCTGGGCTGGGGACACGCTTCCTGCCCGTCACCAAGGCCAGTCCGAAGGAGATGCTGCCGATCGTCGACAAGCCGCTCATCCAATACGCGGTCGAGGAGGCGGTCGAGGCGGGGATCGACCACATGGTCTTCGTCACGGGGCGCAACAAGCGCGCAATCGAGGACCATTTCGACAAGGCGTACGAACTCGAGACGGAACTGACCGCGCGCGGACAGGACAAGCTGCTGCAGCAAGTGCAGGACATTCTGCCCAAGCACGTCACCTGTTCCTACGTGCGCCAATCGGTCGCCCTGGGTCTCGGGCATGCGGTGCTGTGCGCCCAGGCGGTCGTGCAGGACGAGCCGTTCGCGGTGATCCTGGCCGACGACCTGATCGACGGCGAGCCCGGCTGTCTGCGGCAAATGATCGAGGTGTTCGACGAACGCCAGCGATCGGTGATCGCGGTGCAGGATGTTCCGCGCGAGGAGACGGCCAGCTACGGCATCATCGAGGGGCAGCCCGAGGGCGACACGCTGTTGCGCATGACCGGCATCGTCGAGAAGCCCAAGCCCGACCAGGCCCCCTCCACGCTCGCCGTGGTCGGCCGCTATGTCCTGGCCCCGGCGATCATTCGTCATCTCCAGCAGATCGAGGCCGGAGCAGCCGGCGAAATCCAGCTCACCGATGCGATTGCGGCACTCCTGCACGACGAGGCCGTGCTCGGGTACCGCTTCGCAGGACGCCGCTATGATTGCGGGTCCAAGCTGGGCTACCTGGAGGCGAACGTCATGTTCGGACTCAAGCATCCGGAGACGGCTGCGGAATTCGGGCGCTTCCTGCGTCGCCTCTCCCAGCGGGACGACGCGTAGGTACCCCATGCCGGATCGAGCGCGCGCCTGGCAGATCCTGCGCGAGGCGGACCTGGTGTTCGACGCGGAGAGCGTGCGAGCGGCCGTCGAGGCGTTGGCCCGCGAAATCACCGGGCAGCTGTCCGAGGCGTATCCTCTGGTCCTGTGCGTCATGGGTGGCAGCGTCGTGTTCACGGGGCAGCTGCTGCCCCTGCTGCGTTTCCCGCTCGATTTCGACTATTTGCACGTCACCCGCTACGATGGAGCGATCCACGGCGGGTCGCTGTCTTGGAAGGTGCTGCCGCGCCATCCTGTCGCCGGTCGCACGGTGCTGGTGCTGGACGACATCCTCGACGAGGGGCACACGATGCTGGCGATTCGCGAGCGGCTGCTGGGCGAGGGCGCCCGCGCATTCCATTGCGCGGTATTCGCCGACAAGGACATCGGTCGCACCAAGCCGCTGCAGCCCGACTTCCGCGGTGTGACGCTGCCTGACCGTTACGTGTTCGGTTTCGGCATGGACGTCGAAGGCGCCTGGCGCAACCTGCCCGAGATCTATGCCATGCGCGGCAGCTGAGCCGCGATACCCCGATCCGCGCTGCGCGCTCATCCACGACCACACCCATCATGCTCGGAATCATCGGCGGCACCGGCCTGACGCAACTCGCGAACCTGGAGGTCACGCGCAGAGAGGTGGTTCGCACCCCGTGGGGAGAGCCGTCCGGTGCGCTCACGTTCGGCCGCATCAACGGTCGGGACGTGATCTTTCTCGCCCGGCACGGGTATGGTCATACCATCCCCCCGCACATGGTGAACTACCGTGCCAATATCTGGGCCCTGCAGGCGCGCGGTGCAACCCACGTGGTGTCGGTGGCCTCCGTAGGCGGTATCCGTGCCGATCTCGGTCCCGGGGTGATCGCCCTGCCGCACCAGATCATCGACTACACCTGGGGCCGCAAGTCGACCTTCTACGAGGGCGACGAGCGCGGTGTCGTGCACGTCGACTTCACCCACCCTTATTCGTCCGACCTGCGCGCGCGCTGCCTGGCGGCGGCGAAGTCGGCCCATCAACCCCTGGTGGAAGGCGGAGTGTATGCCTGCACGCAGGGGCCGCGCCTGGAGACGGCAGCGGAGATCGACCGCCTGGAAGGCGACGGGGCCGACATGGTGGGCATGACCGGGATGCCGGAAGCCGGGCTCGCGCGCGAACTGGAACTTGCCTACGCCACGATTGCCGTGGTCGCCAACTATGCGGCCGGAAGAGCCGCTAGCAGCGAAGGTATCCGCATGGACGAGATCAACGCCACCCTGCAGACCGCACTCGGCAAGGTGCGACGCATCATCGACGAACTGGTCGTCATCCATGGCAGTTAGGCCGGTTCTGCGCATGGGTGACGCACGGCTGCTCCAGCGGGCGCGCGAGGTCGAGCGTTTTGCCACGCCGGAGCTGCACGCCCTGCTTGTCGACATGCGCGACACCATGCAGGCATTGAGCGGTGCGGGACTCGCCGCTCCGCAGATCGGAGTGGGATTGCGCGTGGTGATTTTCGGCCTGCAGCACAACCCGCGCTATCCGCAGGCCGAGCCGGTTCCCTACACCGTGCTGATCAACCCGGTCTTGACCCCGCTCTCCGAGCAACTGGAGGAGGGCTGGGAGGGTTGCCTGAGCGTGCCCGGCATGCGCGGCCTGGTTCCGCGCTATGCGGACCTGCGCTACGAAGGCTTCGACCAGTTCGGCAATCGCATCGATCGCAGCGTCGGAGGCTTCCACGCGCGCGTGGTCCAGCACGAGTGCGACCACCTCGACGGCATCCTCTATCCGATGCGCATCCGCGACCTGCGCGCCTTCGGTTTCCACGACGTCTTGTTCCCGGATCAGCCCGACCGGGACGACTGATCCGGCGCGGCGACCCGGCTGCGCATCAACTTTCCCGCCTGCCGACCGAAAAACTGGCAAGCGTCGTGCAATGACGCACGCGCTCCAGTCCACGGCCAGCAGATGCCTACCGATCATGCCGCTCCCGCGGCAAGCCCTGCCGAACCGGCCTCGCAGCCGGCAACGCTTGCCGCGACCGTGTCCGCCCTGAACGAGCTCGCGCTCGTCTTACGCGGTGCGGGCGAGACCGACGCCGCGCGTTCCACCTGGGCGGCCGCATTGCGCCTCGCCCCCCACCATGCCGTCCTGAATGCCAACCTGGGGGCCCTGTTGCAGGACCTCGGTCATCGCGATGCAGCCCTGCACCACTACAAACTCGCCCGGGGCGCTGCGCCCGGCTGGGCGGAAGTGTGGAACAACAGCGGCATTGTCCTGCGCCAGTTGGGCCGGTCCGATCAGGCGCGCGACGCGTTCGAGCAGGCGTTGCGCCTGGCGCCTGCCGACATTGCCGCACGCTACAACCTCGGCAACGCGCTGCTCGATGCCGGCGCAAAAATGGAGGCAGCCGAGCAGTTCCGCCGTGTGCTGGCACATGCTCCGGCGCATGCCGAAGCGCGCTATGGACTGGCCACCTGTCTCACCGATCCGGTCGCGGCGATTCCACACTACGAACAGGCCCTCGCGGTACGGCGCGACTTCCCGGAAGCACTGGTCGGACTCGCCTGTGCTCGCCTGCGCGCCTGCGACTGGCGCGAGATCGACGCGCTGCGCGAGCAGGTGGAAGCGCTGGTACGCGAGCGTCCCGATGCCCCCGTGGCACCGTTTTCCTTCCTGCAGCTGAGCGCGGACCCCGTTCTGCAGCGGCAGTGCGCGCACAACTGGGCCACGCACCGGGTGCGCCGGCTGGCGGTGCTACCCGAGCGAGCGCCGCGGACGCACGGCTCCCGCCTTCGCGTCGGCTATCTGTCCGGCGATTTCCGGGATCACGCCGTGGGGCACCTGATCTGCGATCTGTTCGGTGCTCACGATCGCCGGGTGGTCGAAGCGTTTGCCTACAGCAGCGGACCCGGTGACGGCGGCAGGGTGGGGCAGCGGGTGAGGGAGGGTGCCGAGCACTTCGTGGACGTCTCCGCGCTGGACGATGCCGCCCTCGCGGCGCACATCCGAGACGATGGCATCGACATTCTGGTCGACTTGAGCGGGTATACCGAATTCGGCCGAAGTGCAGTGTTGAGTGCGCGACCGGCTCCCGTGCAGATGAATTATCTCGGCTACCCGGGCAGCATGGGTTCTTGCTTCGTCGACTACCTGCTCGGGGATGCCCATCTGGTACCCCCACCGCTGCACCCCCTCTATGACGAGCGTGTGCTCGACGTGGGCGCCTGCTACCAGCCGAGCCCCGATTGGGGGACACGGCTGTGGGCCGACCCACCCGACCGCTCCCGGCATGGCCTGCCTGCAGACGGCTTCGTGTTCGCCTGCTTCAACCACCCCTACAAGATCCGCCCCGCCACGTTTGCGGCCTGGATGCGCATCCTGCGTGCGGTGCCAGGCAGTGTGCTGTGGCTTCCCGCAAGCCACGCCGTCGCGTGCGACACCCTGCGCCGGAACGCGCGTCAATCGGGCATCGACGATCGGCGTCTGGTCTTCGCGCCCATGGTCGCATTCGAGGAGCACTCGGATCGTTTGCCGGCTGCCGATCTGTTCCTGGACACGCATCCGTACTCGGCCGGCGCGACCGCGGGGCAGACGCTGGCGGCTGGCGTTCCCCTGCTGACCCTGGTCGGCAACTGCTACGTGTCGCGCATGGCGGGCAGCCTGCTGCATGCGCTGGGGCTGGGCGAACTGGTGGTCTGCGACCTGGACGCCTATGTGTCCCAGGCGGTCCGATTCGCCCAGGATTCGTCCATGCGTGCGCAGCTGCGCGCGCGCCTCAGAGATGCCATTCCCATCTTCTTCCGCCCCGGGCGGGTGGCCCGTTCCCTGGAGGACGCGTATCGCACCGCATGGGACGCGCATCTCGCCGGCCGATCCGAGAGTCGGCCATGAGCGTGGCGACCCGATCAGCGCCAAAGCAGGCGCTCGGACATGCCGTCGCATTGCACCGGAACGGCGAGCTCGGCCAGGCGATCGATGCGTACCGCAGAATCTGCCGCGCGGAGCCGTGTGCCTGGCAACCGTTGCATCTGCTTGGGATTGCCTTGTTCCAGATCGGGGCACTCGACGAGGCGCACCACGCCCTTGTGCGCGTACTCGGGCTGAACCCGGGGGCAGCCGATGCGTGCTACTACCTGGCAGAGATCGCACGCACGCGCGGCGATCACGCAGCCGCGACAGCCGGCCTGGAGCGCGCGCTGCAGCTCGGCTGCCGATTGCCGATGGCGGCGTTTCGCCTGGGCGAGATGGCCGAGGCCGCGTGCGACCTGTTCAAGGCGCGTGACGCATACGAACAGGCTGTTTCGCTGCAGGAGGACTTTGTCGAGGCACAGCACAACCTGGGTAATCTGTTGCGCAGAATGGGCGAGCATGAGGCAGCGCGTCGCTGCCTGGTGCGCGCGGTGACGCTTCGGCCGCGAATGTGCGAGGCGCATGTCAACCTCGGGCTGCTGCTGCTCGAGATGGGCGATGAGCCGGCGGCACTCGAGCATCTCCGCCACGCAGTGGCTGCTGCGCCGGAATCCGTGGACGGCCGCCTTGCGCTGGCCGTCGCGTTGACGCGCACCGGCGAACTGGAGGAGGCGGCCACTCAGTATGCCGAGCTGCTCGCTGCGGCCCCTTCGTGCGCGCAGGCGTGGAACAACCTGGCTGTGATCTATCTCGACGCAGGACGCATGGACGAGGCGCATGTCTGCCTGGAGCGTGCCGTAGCGGCCGACCCGGGTCTGGCCGAGGCGTACAACAACCTGGGCAATCTGCAGAGCAGGCGCGAACGATTCGGGCCGGCGCGTCGGTGCTTCGCGCGTGCGATCGCGCTGCGCGGCGACTTTCCCGAGGCCTACAACGGGTTGGGCATGGCAGCCTGGGAGGAGGGCGACGGCGTCGGTGCACGGGAAGCCTTCGAGAAGGCACTCGTCCTTCGCCCGGGCTTTGCCGAGGCGGCGGCCAATGTGGGCGTCGTCTATCAGCGCAACGGGGACCTGGACCAGGCGCACCATTGGTATGCACGATCGTTGCAGCAGTCAGCCAGCGGTGCCCTGGCGATCCGGGCCGCGACCATGCTGCCCCCCATCATGCTTTCCCGCGAGCAGATCGACAGCGATCGGATGCGCCTCGCTGCGGCGCTGTCGCGCCTGGTCGATGATCCGCCCCCATGCACCGAATCGGATGTGCTGCGCTATCCGGAGCCCCCGTTCTACCTTGCGTATCACGGCCAGAACGATCGCGACCTCCTGCGCACGCTCGCCCAGGTCTATGCGCGTGCCTGCCCCTCGCTGGAGACGTCCATCGCCTCTCGACCGGCCGCCAGAACCGGGGAACGGCGGATCCGCATCGGCTTCGTCTCCAGGTTCTTCTACAACCATTCGGTCGGGAACTTCTTCAACCCGGTGATCGAGTACCTCGCACGCTCGGCGTCGTTCGACGTCCACCTGTTCAGCGTCGGCTATCGGACCGACAACGTCCTCGCGCGTGTCGCGAGCGCATGCGCCGAGCACGTCACGCTCGACCCGGGCACGCTCGACGCGGGCCGCCAGGCGATCGCTGCGCGCGACCTGGATGTGCTGGTGTATGCGGACATCGGCATGGACCCGTACACCTACTTCCTCTCGTTCTCGCGCCTGGCCCCCGTGCAGTGCGTGCTGCAGGGGCACTCGGACACCAGCGGCGTGCCGGCGGTCGACTACTTCATTTCCAGTCGCCTGATCGAACCGGACGGTGCACAGGACCTGTACGCCGAGCGGCTGCTGCTGCTCGACACGCTGCCCATGCATCTCGAGCCGGAACCGCTGCTCGACGCCATACCGGATCGCAGCGCACTGGGGCTGCCAACCGGGCGTCTGTATCTGTGTCCCATGCGCCTTCAGAAGGTGCATCCGGACATGGATGCGCTGGTGGCGCAGATTCTCCTGCGTGATCGGGAAGGGCACGTGGCCTTCTTCTCCGATCAGCGCAGCGAAGCGTGGGCGGCACAGCTGCAGGCCCGCGTGCAGTCCGCCTGCGGCGCGCACGCATCGCGTGTGCTCTTCCTTCCTTTCGAACCTGATCGCACCCGCTTCCGGGCAATGATGGCGAGCGCGCAAGTGGTACTGGACACGCCGCACCACGGCGGGGGCACCACCAGCAATCTGGCGCTGTCCGCCGGCACGCCCATCGTCAGCCTCGTCGGCGCAACATGCCGTGGGCGGGGTCCGTCTAGCTACTATGGGTTGATGGGCATCGACGCCGGTCTGGCGTACTCGGCCGAGGCGTACGTCGAGCGGGCGGTCGCGATCGCCGCATCCGCGCAGCTGCGCGATCACCTGAGCGAACGCATCCTCGCGAATCTGCATCGTCTGTACGACAACGAGGCGACCTACGCCGCCTACGCCGCACTGCTCTCGTCCCTGGCCTCGCACGCCGGCAAGGAGGGCGAATGAGCGCTGTGGCGGAAGCAGTTCCGGCGGCCGATGGTGCAGGACCGGCGATCGTGGCGGGGATCGAGGCGGGTGTGGCGATGCATCGCCTCGGCGATCTGGAGCGAGCCAAAGCCCAGTATCTCTCCGTCCTGCAGCGCGACCCCGCGTGTGCGGATGCATGGCATCTGATCGGCGTACTGGTCCAGCAGATGGGGGATGCGCGCGCGTCGATCCAGTTCATCGCGCGCGCGATCGAACTGGCTCCGGATCGCGCGATGTACTACGCAAATCTCGCCACCGCGCTGCACGAACTGCGGCGCATGGATGAGGCGGTGGAGCTGTACCGCAAGGCGCTCGAACTGGATCCGGGTTACGTCGATGCCGCCTGCAACCTGGGAAACACCTATGCCTGGCTCGAGCGGTACGAGGAGGCAGCGGCGGCCTACGCCCTCGCCCTCGCGCGCGATCCCACCTGTGCGCGGGCGCATTTCGGCCTGGGACAGGTGCACTTCGTCACCGGTGCCGACTCGGAGGCGATCGCTGCGTACCGTCGTGCGGTGGCGATCGACCCGGGCTATGCGGATGCGCAGTTCGCGTTGGGCAGGAGTCTGCTGACCGTGGGGCATGTGGAGGGCGCGCAGTTCCACTATCGGCAGTTCAAGGCCAGCCTTCCCGAGGGCTCCGCCCTGCGGCAGACAGAGGAGGAAGTGCTCCCGCTGCGCTCTATCGCGCGCTTCTGCGTGGAAAACGAGCGGCCCTGGCGACAGTTTGCGCCCGAGCGAAGCTTCAAGGCGCCCGCGCCGGTGTTCGACAACCCGGTCGTGCCCATCCCGGAGGCCACCGGCATGCTCGCGCCAGCCGTCGTGGCCGCCGTCGGACCCGCGGACATCGTCGGCTGGAACGACGTCATCGTGGCGCACGCACCCAGAACCGTCCTGTACGACATGCCGACGCGCGCGGGAAGTCACGGGCTGGAGTGCGAGCATGGCGTTGCGCGCTATGTCACGCCCGTGCACGCACTGATCGACGGCATCGGAGAATCCGACCTGCGCGTTGCGCGCGGTCTGATGCTCGCCGGCCGCGGGTGGGATAGCTACGCGCACTGGCTGATCGATTTCCTCCCGCGGCTGTTGCTCTTCGAGCAGTGCCCGGAGTACGCCGACTGGCCGATACTGGTCGACGCGGGTCTGTATCCGCAGCAGATCGAGAGTCTGCGATGCATCGCCGGCGCTTCCAGAGAACTCGTCGCCATCCCTGCCCATGCGCGCTGCCGTGTCGACGATCTGGTGCTCGCATCGGATCTGTCGGGGATGCGGATGCAGAGCTATCGCCCCTACGTGCAGGCGGGTGCGGACGGCGCGATGGTCGCCCCGGAAGCACTGCGCTTCCTGCGCGAGCGCCTGCTCGGCCTCGAGGCGGAATGCGGCGCTCCCCTGCAGGGACGGCGCCTGTACATGTCCCGGCGAAGGCAGACGGCCTTTCGCAGACTGGTGAACGAGCAGGCAGTCGAGCGGCTGTTCATGGAGTACGGCTTCGAGCTCATCTACCCGGAAACGATGTCCTTTTCCGAGCAGGTGGCGACCTTCAACGAGGCGAGCGTCGTTGCCGGCGCGGCGGGGTCGAACATGATCGACACGATCTTCTGCAATCCGGGCACGCGAATCGTGATGCTCGCGATGTGGCACCCGCGCATCAACTACCACTTCTTCGCCAACATTGCGCATCAGCTCGGGCATCAGCTCGTGCACGTTCTCGGCAGGATCGTCGCCCGTCACGACTACTACTACCAAAGCGATTTCATGATCGAGCTCGATGACGTGCGCCGTGCGCTGCGGCGGCTGGATATGGAGTAAGACGCGCATGAACGAGCATCTGCGTTTCGAGGGACTGGGCTACGAGGCGTTTCGTCTCCGGGCCGCCGATCCGTCGCTTTCCCGCCACGAGAAGGTCGGATTCCCCGACAGCTACCGAGAGGGTCGCGAGGAGGCGATCTTTGCAGACGTGCTCCGGAAGATCCCCGCTCTGCAGGAGGCGAACAAGAGCGTAGTCGAGATCGGACCCGGTTGCGCCGGACTGCCTGTGGCGTTGATCGCGCTGTGTGAGGCGAAGGGTCATGTCGTCACGATGATCGATGCGCCCGAGATGCTGGCCCTGCTGCCGAGCAGCCCGGCCTTGCGCCGAGTCCCGGGGCGATTCCCCGACGACTGCGCCGAGATCCTGGCTGGGCTGGCGGGAACCGTGGATGCCGTTGTTGCGTACAGCGTCGTCCAGTACGCGTTTGCCGAGGGGAACGTCTGGCGCTTTCTGGATTGCGCGCTGAGCCTGCTCGCGCCGGGCGGACGCCTGCTCTGCGCAGACATCCCCAACCGCAGCATGCGCAACCGCTTCCTCGCCAGCGAGGCGGGCCACCGCTATCACCGCGAGTACAGCGGGCGCGACGAGGCTCCGTCAGTCGGCTTCGGCCGGCCGGCGCCCGGCGAGATGGACGACGCAGTCGTGCTGGGCATGCTGATGCGAGCAAGGGAGGCCGGCTTCCACGGCTACGTCTTGCCACAGGATGGGGCGCTGCCGATGGCTTCCCGCCGGGAAGATCTGCTCTTCGTGCGGCCTTGACATGTCCGTCACGCACCGGAAGCTGCTCATCGTCGGCGACAGTGCCTTCGCCGAGGTCGCCTGTGAGTACTTCACGCTCGACTCGGCATACGAAGTGGTCGCTTTCGCCGTCGAAGCTTCCCACCTGACGCGCGATGTGCTGCACGGGCATCCGGTGGTTGCCGTCGAAGGCGTCGAGGAACGATACGATCCCTCGTTGCACGACGTATTCGTCGCAGTCACCTATACGCAGCTGAACCGTCTGCGTGCGCGGCTCTGCGCGCTGATGCGAGGAAAGGGATACCGGCTCGCCCGCTACGTGAGCAGCAGAGCGTTCGTATGGCGGAACGCCGAACTGGGAGAGCACTGCTTCGTCTTCGAGGACAACACGCTACAGCCGTTCTGCCGGGTGGACGACGACGTCGTGCTGTGGAGCGGCAATCACATCGGTCACCACAGCAGCGTCGGCGCCCACTGCTTCATCTCCTCGCACTGCGTCGTCTCGGGCTACGCGCAGATCGGCCACTCCTCCTTTCTGGGGGTGAACTGCACGATCGCCAACAACGTTCGCATCGGCTGCGACAACTGGATCGGCCCCGGCGTGACGATTGTGAAGGACACACCGGCTGGAGCCTTGTACGGTGCGGTGCAGCCGGAGCCTGCGAAGGTGTCCGCACCGCGCTTCTGCAAGGTGCGCGTGTGAAGTGGCGCAAGCTCGGTCTCGTGTGGGGGCCGGACGGCGCTTCGGCATGGACACGGTCGCATGCAATGCTCCCCACCCCGGTCCTGCGCGACGACGGATCCATCCGTGTCTACGTGACTTGCTGCGACGAGGCCATGGTGGGCAGGCCAGGTTACGTCGACCTCAGCCAGGAGGATCCGACGCGCGTGCTGCGTGTGTCGCGCGAGCCGCTGCTGGATGTCGGGCAGCCCGGTGCATTCGACGAGAACGGTGTTGCGGCAGTCTCGGTGGTCCGTGCGGGCCCGGCCGGCTGGCGCATGTACTTCGTCGGGTTCGAGTTGGGCACGCGCATCCGTTACCGTCTCCTTGCCGGCTTGGCAGAAAGCGACGACGGAGCGACGTTCCGTCGCGTCATGCGCACGCCGGTGCTCGAGCGCAGCGATGCCGAGTTGTACTTTCGCTGCGGTAACCAGGTGGTCGTGGAGGGGAACACGCACCGCATGTGGTACGTGGCCGGCAGCGAGTGGACAGAAGTGAACGGCAAGTCGATGCCGGTGTACGCGGTGAAGTACCTCGAATCCGGCGATGGACTGCACTGGGCGAACGCGGGGCGGCCCTGCCTCGACATATCGGATGCGGACGAGCACGGGTTCGGCCGGCCCTGGGTGATGCGCGCGGATTCCGGCTACGAAATGTTCCTTTCGGTGCGGCGGCGCTCGGTCGGGGCGTACCGTCTGGGATATGCGACGTCGCCGGACGGTCTGGCCTGGACGCGACGCGACCATGAACTAGGGCTCGATGTCTCGCAGGACGGATTCGATTCGCAGGCGATCATGTATTCGGCAGTAATCGAAACGCCAGCCGGTCGATTCTTGTTCTACAACGGGAACGACTTCGGCCGGGACGGTTTCGCAGTCGCCGTGCTGGAATCTCGCTGAGATGCACCTACGCTGCATAACCTTCGATCCCGGCCGAACAGACGACTGGGATGAACTGGTTGCGGCCGGCGCGAACGGCACGTTTCTGCACACCCGACGCTTTCTGTCGTACCACGGCGATCGCTTCGAGGACCGTTCGCTGATCTTGATCGACGACAGGGAAAGACCGGTCGCCGTCTTTCCCGCCGCACTCGATCCCGCGAACGCGGACATCGTGATCAGCCATCCGGGCATCACCTACGGGGGGCTGGTGCACGGACGCGCCGTTCGCGGAGACGGTGTGCTCAGCGCGCTCGATGCGATTCTCAACCACTACCGGGCGCACGGCCTGCACGCTCTGCGCTACAAGGCCGTCCCGGCGATGTACCACCGCTGGCCTGCGCAGGACGACTTGTACGCCCTGTTCCGACGCCACGCACGGCTGTATCGCCGGGACTTGAGCGCCACGGTCGATCTCGCCTGTCCGCAACCGTTCAGCCAGCGTCGCAGAAGAGGAGCGAAGCGGGCCCGGTCTGAGGATGTGGCGATCGTCCATGGGCTGGAGCACCTTTCCGCCTTCTGGACAGTGCTCGAGCAAGTGCTTTGCGCACGTCACGGCGTGTGCCCGGTGCACGATCTAGCCGAGATCCGCCTCCTGGCGGCCCGGTTTCCGCGTCAGATCGAGTTCATCGGTGCCGCGCGCGGGGCAGAGCTGCTTGCCGGTGCGGTTCTGTTCCGCACCGAGACGGTCTGCCACGCGCAATACATTGCTGCCGGCGAAGCGGGAAGCGCCCTCGGAGCGCTCGATCTGGTCTTCGAGACGGCCATCGATCAGGCGCGCCAGTGCGGGCTGCGCTGGTTCGACTTCGGCATCAGCACCGAGTCGCAGGGTACGGTGCTGAACAGCGGCTTGCACGAGTTCAAGACGGGCTTCGGGGCGGGCGCGACGACCTACGATTTCTACGAACTCCCCCTCCAGTCGACCGGCTCAAGTGGCCCGCCCATTTGACGAAATTGGCACATGGCGCACGCACTCACCTACGGGGTAACCGATCGGAGCCAGGCAGGAGGTCCACTCGACCTGGCGCTGGAGGAGCTGGAGCGGCGGGGCTACACCGTGCTGGACAGCGGTCTATCGCTGGAGCATCTGGAACGCCTTCGCGGCCGCCTCGATGCCGTCGCGCGACGTCAAGAGCAGGAGGCCGGCGGGCGGCAGACCCTGGAGCGCATCAATGACGCGGACGTGGTGCGCTGTCCGCTCGCGTACGACGAGGCGTTCATGGAACTTGCCGTCCATCCCGTCCTGATGGAGGTGAGTCGACGCATCCTGGGCGAAAACTTCGTCCTCCTCATGCAGAACGGCGTCGTCAATCCTCCCGGGCACGAGCACTTCCAGGCGCGCTGGCATCGGGATCTGAACTACCAGCACTGGGTTGCCACCCAGCCTCTGGCGATACATGCCTTGTTCTGCCTGGATCCGTTCACGGAAGATACCGGGGGAACGGTTTTCCTGCCCGGCAGCCATCAAATCGAGCGGTTCCCCTCCGATGCATACGTGCGCAAGCACGAAACGCCGGTCGATGCTCCGCCGGGAGCGATTCTGATTGCGAATGCGATGACCTATCACCGGGCTGGCCATAACCGCTCGGATAGAACGCGGCGTGGGGTGAACCATGTCATTGGCCGGCCGTTCCTTGCGCAGCAGATCGACCTGCCGGCCATGCTGCAAGGCAGGGGGCGGGCGGATCCCTTCCTGTCGCGCTACCTGGGCTATCGCTGGAATCCGCGCCCGAGTGTGGAGGCGTGGCGAGGGGAACGTATCGAGGCCACAGGGCGATGACGATGCTGCACGCAGTCTCTCGCACGCCTCGCCTACCGCCGGTTGCGCGAGGCACCCCCTGCTCGAGGCTGATCGCCAATGTGCGGCGGCGCACTCCCATGGCTATCCTGGGAGCGGGACAGGTGGGACAGGCGGTCGTGCACGGGTTGCGCGCGCGCGGCGTTCCCGTCGTCTGCTTCATCGACGAGTCGCCCGATCGTCAGGCGACGCAGGTACTCGGCATCGATGTCGTCTCCTTGGCTGATGCGGCCGTGCGGCTGACGCGGGAGGGATGCATCGTTTGTGCGTTCTACCTCCCACATGCCAGTCTCGCAGACGCGTGCCGGCGAGTTCAGGAACAGACCGGCATCGAGGCTCATGCATTCCTGCCCCTGATCCGTGAGCTCGATCGATTCCCGCCCCTCTACTGCTTCGATCAAGACTCCGTCCTGGCGGGTGAACGGGTTCAGGCGGCTGGCTGGTTGCGCACGCGCCTGGCCGACGAGCTGTCCCGAGAGACACTCGAGCGCGAACTGGCGCTTCGGATGCAGCTCGATCCCGATACGGATCACCGGCCTTCACCGCCCATGAGCGGCGTGTCCGACTGGCCGGCCGACACCGATCGGTTGCACTTCGTCGACTGCGGGGCCTACGACGGCGACACCGTTGCCGCGTTCATCGACCGGACGCAGGGCAGGTTCCAGCACGTGCAGGCGATCGAACCCGACCCCTGCAACTACGCGCGCCTGCTCATGCGCATCGGCACCATGCCGGCCACCGATTCTTGCCGCATCTCGACCTTCCTGCTGGGCGTATCGGACCGCTCGCGGCGCGTGCGGTTCGCTGCGACCGGGACCACGGCGTCCTGTCTCGACGGGCGTGGCGATGCGAGCATAGAGGTCGTGGCCCTGGACGATCTGCTCGAGCCCGACCTACCGTACCTCATCAAACTGGATGTGGAAGGGGCCGAGTCTTGCGCCCTGCGTGGTGCCCGACGTACGCTCGGCTCCGGGCGCAGCGGAGTCGCGGTCAGTCTTTACCATCGACCCGAGGACATCGTCGAACTGCCGCGCCAGGTCGATGAAATCATGCCTCACGCGAGGTTCGTGCTGCGTTCGCACGGCTTCGATGGCACGGATCTCGTGCTCTACGCGTTTCCCGCCGGAGGGTGACGATGCGAATCGCCAACTGTCACCTGATCGATCTTCCCAAGATCGAGGACCAGCGGGGCAACCTCACCTTCATCGAGGGCACCCGGCACGTCCCGTTCGACATCAAGCGCATCTACTACCTGTACGACGTGCCGGGCGGATCGTCGCGCGGCGGACACGCACACCGCGAGCTGAAGCAGGTCCTGATCGCGATGTCGGGAAGCTTCGACGTGATTCTCGATGCCGGACACGGCAAGCAGCGCTTTCACCTGAACCGGTCGTACTACGGTCTTTACGTACCGCCCATGGTGTGGCGCGAACTGGACAACTTCTCCTCCGGTTCGGTCGCACTCGCCCTGGCGTCCGAAAACTTCGACGAGTCAGAGTACATACGTGACTACGACCGCTTTCTCCGTGAAGTCCGCTCAGCAAGCAAGCCCGACCTCATCCCGGCCTGAGCTGCCCCCGGGTCCGACCGTTCCATTCCTGGACCTGGCCCGACTGCATGCGCGCGTCCGCACCGATCTGGATGGAGCCTATCGACGCGTGATGAACGCCGGTCAGTGGATCCTGGGTAGCGAAGTAGAGGCCTTCGAATCGGAGTTCGCGGCGTACTGCGGAGCACGCCACTGTATCGGCGTCGGCAATGGACTCGACGCCCTTCACTCGATCCTGCGCGGATACGAGATCGCAGCGGGCGATGAAGTGATCGTACCCGCCGCCACGTTCGTAGCCACCTGGCTGGCCGTCACGCATGCCGGTGCGCGCCCGGTACCGGTCGACGTGGATCCCGATACGCACAGCATCGACCCCACCGGCATCGAGGCTGCGATCGGACCGCGAACGCGTGCCATCGTGGCGGTGCATCTGTATGGCAGGGTCGCGGACATGGTGCGCATCCGCGCCATCGCGCAGCGCCACCGTCTGGTGGTCATCGAAGATGCCGCTCAGGCTCATGGCGCCGAGCAAGGGGGGCGTCGCAGCGGGACGCTGGGATTGGCTGCCGCGTTCAGCTTCTACCCGAGCAAGAACCTTGGCGCGCTCGGCGACGCCGGCGCAGTGGTCACCGACGACGATGCGCTCGCCGACAAGATACGTATGCTGCGCAATTACGGAGGTATCCGGAAGTACGAGCACCACGCGCTCGGACTGAACACGCGCCTGGACGAACTGCAGGCAGCCTTCCTGCGGGCAAAACTCAAGTACCTGGACGCATGGAACGAGAACCGTCGCAAGATCGCCGAGCACTACCTTGCCACCATTCGCAATCCGGCGGTGACCCTCCCTGCCTCCGCCGGGGTACGCGAGCATGCGTGGCATCTGTTCGTCGTGCGCACCCGAGTTCGCGACGCACTGCGCGAGCATCTTGCGCAGCATGGTATCGCCACTCAGATCCACTATCCGCGGCCACCGCACCTGCTCGAGGCGTACGCGGAACATGGCTTCGGAGAAGGCGCCTTCCCCACCGCGGAATACCTCGCGAGCGAGGTGCTCAGCCTGCCCATGGACCCGTTGATGACGCGTGAACAGATGCAGTGGTGTGCCCGGCAAGTGAACGAATTCGTCCCTTGACGCGGTTCAAGTTTGCCGCCGGCATGCCGTAGTCCAGCCTTGCCTCCGGCTCCGCCTCATCCGCGCAACATACTCATTCACAAAGTTTTTTCACTAGTTGCGCGGTCGTCAGATAGTGCCTCCCCAACTCAAGTTCCGGCAGTTCTTGCCGCTAATCCGCAGCAAAGGTTGACTCGCAACGAACGAATCAATCCTTTCTCAGGTGACGGACACTCAAGGAGCACTATTCCATGTCTCAGGTAATTAACACGAACATCGCTTCGCTCACTGCGCAGCGCAATCTGACTACCTCACAGGGCTCGCTGCAGACCGCGCTGACTCGCTTGTCCTCCGGTCTGCGCATCAACTCTGCGCGCGACGATGCGGCAGGCCTGGCGATCTCCGATCGCCTGACCACGCAGATCCGAGGTCTCGACCAGGCGCGCCGCAACGCCAACGATGGCATCTCGCTGGCCCAGACGGCAGAAGGCGCCCTCGCGCAGACCAACGAGATCCTGCAACGCATCCGAGAACTCGGCGTGCAGTCGGCGAACGCGACGAACTCCGCGACCGACCGCAAGGCCCTCAATGACGAAGTGAACCAGTTGATCCAGGAGGTCAACCGGATCGCGAGCACCACCACCTTCAACGGACTGAAGATTCTGGACGGCACCTATCAAGGTCAGCAGTTCCAGGTCGGCGCCAACGCGAACGAGACCATCGGCGTGTCGGTGCAGGGTGCATCGGCTAACGATCTCAAGAACAACGTCATTTCACTCGAGTCGAACACCGACAACGACGGCCTGGGCACCACCACGGCCGCTGCCGCGAACACGGCTGCTGCGGGCAATGGAGTAGGCGCACAGACCCTGACGATCGCCGGTGCTGCCGGTTCGAGCACGGTCAGCGTCTCGGCCAATGACCAGGCTTCGACCATCGCTGCCTCCATCAATGCCGTCGTCGGCAGCACCGGGGTGGCGGCGAAGGCGACAACCAGCGCGACCATCGGCACGCTGTCCGCTGACGGAACGGTGAGCTTCACGATCAACGGCGGCGGAACGGCTACCGCGATCTCGGCGCAGGTCACCACCACCGATCTGACCTCCCTCGCGACTGCGATCAACGACGTGAGCGGCAAAACCGGCGTCACGGCCACCCTTTCGGCCGACAAAGCGTCGGTGACCATCAAGCAGGCCGACGGCAAGGACATCGTCATTGATGGGTTCACCAATTCGGCCGGCGGTACGGTCCAGGTCGACGGTTCCGCAACCGCATCGACCAACGAGGCCTTGACCAGCGGCGGCACCAACAGTACGCGCATCGGGGGCACGGTGAGCCTGAGCTCCGATCAAGGCTTCACTGCCGTGTCCAGCGCCGGTACGGACGTGATCACCAGCGGCACGACCACCACCGCATCGACGGCAAGCCTGCTGTCGTCCGTGGACATTTCCACCGTGACCGGTGCGAACAGCGCTATCGACATCGTCGATGCGGCGTTGGCCCAGGTCAATCGGATTCGCGCGAGCCTCGGTGCAGTACAGAACCGTTTCCAGAACACCATTGCGAACCTGCAGACGACCTCCGAGAATCTGAGCGCGTCGCGCAGCCGCGTGCGCGATGCCGACTTTGCTGCAGAAACCGCAGCGCTCACCCGCGCGCAGATCCTGCAACAGGCCGGTACGGCGGTGTTGGCGCAGGCCAATGCCATTCCGAACAACGTCCTGACGCTGCTCCGGTAATCGGCGCAGCATCGAGGATGAGCGGGACGGGGAAGGTCCCCGTCCCGCGCCACATGGGGCGGTCGTATCCACACTCGTGGGTGCGACATGAATCACAGCAGCCTGCATGAGGTGCACATGAACACTCAGATCATCAGCGGCGCCGGCGGAATCTCTGCAACTCGGGCAGGCGATGCGCAACGGGCGGCGCCATCGGCAGCGATGCCCGTCGTCCGCGCCGAGTACGTGCCGGGTGCTGGCGCACCTTCGCCGGCAGTGGATGCCGATCGGGTGAAGGAAGCCGCGCACCAGATCAACGAGCACCTGAACGCGCTCCGGCAGGGGCTGGAGTTCTCGGTAGACGACGAGACGGGGACCACTGTGGTCCGCGTCGTGGACGCCGAGACAGGCGAGACGATTCGCCAGATTCCGTCCGAGGAGGTTCTGGCGATCAGCCGTTCCCTCGAGCGCCTGCAGGGCGTGTTGCTGAAGCTGGAAGCATGAGGTAGGCGCAGCGGGCGCGTGACGTGCCGACGGCACGGAGTCCGTTGCGTCCTTAGCGTCGGGTAGAGGAGAAAGGCATGGCACTGGCCGCCCCCGGGGTGGGATCGAACCTCGACGTCAACGGCATCGTCAAGAGCCTCATGAGTATCGAGCAGCAACCGCTCACGCTGCTCAACAACAAGGAGGCGAGCTTCCAGGCGAAGCTCTCCGCCTATGGCGTCCTCCGCGCCGCGCTGGCGACCTTCCAGGACTCGGTCAGTTCCCTGCAGTCGGCCGCGTCGTCCCCGGCCTTCTCGGCAACGAGTTCCGACAACGCGGTCGTCACTGCCAGTGCCAGCAAGAGCGCAGAGACGAACAGCTACGCCCTCGATGTTCTGCAGCTTGCGCAGCGTCAGTCACTCGTTACCACGGGGCAGTCGAGCAACAGCGCGTTGATCGGCGATGGCAGCACGACCACGCTGAGCTTCGAGTTCGGATCGATTTCCGGCGGCACCTTGACCGACGGCAGCTACAGCGGCGCGACGTTCACCGCATCGGGTGCGAGCGCGCAGACGGTGACGATCGACGCCACCAACAATACCTTGCAGGGAATCCGAGACGCCATCAACAGTGCAGACATCGGCGTCAAGGCGAGCATCGTCAAGGATGGAAGTGCTGCGCCATACCGGCTGGTACTTCAGTCGGAGAACGGCGGAGCGGCCAATAGCATGCGCATCGGCGTCTCCGGGGACGCACAGATCGCGGCACTGCTCTCGTACGACGCGTCCGGCACGCAGAACCTGACCCAGACACTGGCCGCGCAGGACAGCCAGGTGATGATCAACGGTGTGACGGTCAGCTCCACCAGCGCCACGATCAGCGACGCCATCGAGGGGGTGACATTCAATCTGGTAAAGGTCGGAACGGCAAACGTAAGCGTTGGGCAGGACAATTCGGCGATCAGCAAGGCGGTCGATGCGTTCGTGAAGTCGTACAACGAACTCAACACCTCGATACGGTCACTCACCGGGTACAACGCGGACACCAAGCAGGGAGGCGCGCTGCTGGGCGATACTGCTGCTCGGGCGATTCAGGCGCGCCTGCGTGCTGCATTGGGTGGCACATTGGGAGGCACGCTCGAAGGAGAGATTCGCGTCTTGTCGCAGGTAGGCATCACGTTCCAGCGCGACGGCTCGCTGCTGCTGGATTCGTCGAAGCTCGGTGCCGCGCTCAGCGAGGACACCCAGGGGGTGCTGCGGCTGTTCTCCTCATCGGTCAAGTCATCCGATAGCCTGGTTCGCGTGGTATCGAACGGCGCCGCGCGCGCCGGAACGTATGCCGTGGACCTGACCACTGCCGCCACGCGAGGCGTGCTCGTCGGCTCCGTTGCGGCGAATCTGACGGTCACCGAAGGCGTCAACGACAGCCTCACCCTGGATGTGGATGGCGTGATCGGTACAGTGACATTGACGCCAGGCACTTACACGGCCGCGACCTTGGCATCGATGGTGGAAGCCGCGGTCAACGGCGCAGGGGCGTTTCAGAGCGCCGACGCCAAGATCAGTGCGTCGGAGGAATCGGGTGTCCTGACGCTCACGTCCCAGCGCTTCGGAAGCGCGTCCAAGGTTTCCGCCAGCGGAAACGCCGCTGCCGGTCTGCTCGGCGCAGCACCGACTGCGACGATGGGAGTCGACGTGGCTGGCTCCATCAATGGTCTTCCCGCGACCGCTACAGGGCAAACGCTGATCGGCTCGGCTGGATCCGACGTGGACGGCCTGACGCTGGAGATCGGCGGCACCGCCACCGGATCGCGAGGCACGGTTACGGTGAGCAAGAGCTTCACCCAGACCCTGGACGAACTGCTGGACGATTTCCTTTCCGGGACCGGTCCGCTCACCAGTCGAACGGACGGCATCAATCGAAGTATTCAGGATATCTCGCGCCAGCGCGATAACCTGAATCGACGTCTGGAAGGCATTGAAGCCCGCTATCTGGCCCAGTTCACGACGCTGGACGGCTTGATCAGCAATCTCAATGCGACCAGCGTCTTTCTGACACAGCAGCTCGCGAAGCTCAATTCCGGCTCGTAGAAACGGCCGACAACGAGAGAGACTCATGACTTCTGGACGTGCAGTGGACATGTATGCCCGTACCGACCTCGAGACACGCGTCGAGGCCGCCTCCCCGCAGCGACTGATCATCATGCTTTACGACGGGGCCATCAAGGCGATGCTGGGTGCCAAGGCAGCGTTCTCCTCCGGCGAGATCGGAGTGCGGGGAGAATCGATCTCGAAGGCAATCTCGATCGTCGAGGAGGGGCTTCGCGCTGCGCTCGATCGCAATGCGGGCGGGGACATCGCAGCCAATCTCGACAATCTCTACGAGCACATCAGCAACCGACTGTTGTATGCGAATCTCAAGAGCCATGAGGCCTCGATCGACGAAGCGCTCAAACTCATGGTAGATCTGCGCTCTGCATGGGAGCAGCTCGATGACGCCAGACCGGCGCCCGCTTCCCGGTCCGCCCCCGAATCCTCGCGTGCTGCGGCGCTGAGCTACGGCCGGGCCTGACGTCGTGAGCGGCAACAGCGTGCTCGCGCAATACGAGCACGCCTTGGCGCTGACGCGCGACATGTTGGCGGTCGCTCGCGCCGGGGACTGGGACAATCTCGTCAAGCTCGAGTCCGCCCGCAGCCGGGTGGTGGAAGCGCTGGGGGCGCTGGACCCCTCGCCAGGAAACGACGTTGGAGTCGATCGCAAGCGTGCGGTCATTTCGGAGATGCTGAGAATGGATGAGGAGATCCAGCTTCTGACCCAGGACTGGATGCATGAGCTGCGCGACATCCTCAACAGCGTGAGCACCGAGCAGCGGCTCAGCCGCACGTACGGCGGTTGATTCGTACCGGATGCGTGGATTCCCGCCGGGAAACCAGCTGTATCGCCGCACCGTATCCAGCGAAGCGGGCGTGCACGGCGAGTTGCCGCGTCCGTCCAATGCCGGCTAGCTGACGGGGTCTGACTGCCTTGGTGGATCGCCTGCTCGTTGCCCAGATTCAGCTGCTGCGTGGCTCCCTCGAAGGGCAGCTGCGCGCAGAATCTGCGGCGGCACGCATATCACAGGTGCCGCAGCTGCCTTGGCGTCCGGGAGAGCGGCTGTCCGCCTCGGTGGACATCCTGCGGGGATCGGAGCGGGCTATCCTTCGCATCGGCAGCTTCGCGTTTGACGCGCCGGTGCCCCCTGGCGCCTATCCAGGGCAAAAGCTCGAGCTGGTCTTCATCTCCGCTTCGCCTCGCGTGACCTTCGGACTCGTGCCGTCGGCAGCAGCACCGTCTGACCCCGACACGCCTGACCCGGGAAAGCACGTCGACATCAGCCGAGCCGCACGGCGGCTCGACTCGATCTTCGCTGCGCTCGCGCGCAGTCCTGAGCAGGACGACGAGGCGATCAAGGAAGTGAAGCCGCTGGTCCAAGGGTTTCCGGCGGACGCCAAGGCGCTCGCGACGGCGCTACAGGAACGCGTCTCGCGCAGCGGAATGTTCTACGAGTCGCATTTGGAGCATTGGGCCGAAGGCCGGTTGCCATTGGAACGCATCCGCCAGGAACCGCAGGGCCAGCTGGCGGTGCCTGCGCGCTCCGGTACGAGCGAGGAGGCCAGCGATCGTCTGCCACGGCCGTCGCAGCTGAACGCCCAAAATGTGATGGCGCAGCCGGTTGCCGGGGAGGATGGGCCGGACGCTGTCCACCCGGCAGCGGTGCCGCAGGTGCGAGCCCAACTGGAGCTACTGCAATCCGGACAGATCGCCTGGCAAGGCCAGGTGTGGTCGGGGCAGGACATGCGTATCGAGATCGAGGAGGAACCGCAGTCAGGCACGGAACCCGATGGCGCGCGCCCGTGGACATCGCGTCTGCGGCTCGAGCTTCCTCGGCTGGGATGCGTCGACGTCGTCATGCAGTTGAGCGGGCAGCAACTGCGCGTCAGGATCCGTGCGGCAGATGCCGACTCCGCAGCCGAACTGCGGGACGGGCAACCCCGCCTGCTCGCACAGTTGGAGGATGCACGGCTTTCCCTTGTAGAGTTCGATGTCGGTGCCGCAGCCGCCTGACAGATCGCCTCTGGCCGTGGCGCTCGCCTATCAGCAGGAGGAAGGCGCTCCGCGCGTCGTTGCGAAGGGGCGCGGGTTGATCGCGCAGGCCATCATCGAGCGCGCTCGAGATGCCGGCATATACGTTCACGAGTCGCCGGAGCTGGTGGGATTACTCATGCAGGTGGACATGGATGAACGCATTCCACCGCAGCTCTACCTTGCGGTGGCGGAACTGCTCGCCTGGCTGTATCGCGTGGAAGCAGGTGCGTCGCTGCCCCCGCCTCAGGTGTGACGGTCAACTGGTTTCGAGTTGGGCGATGAGATCTCTTTCCAAGCGAATCACGTTGCGCGTCTCCCGCAACACCTCGCCGGTGACGACGAAACTGTCCTCGGCGCGCTCACCCAGCGTATTGATCTTGGCCGTCTGCACACTGATCCCATAGTCGACCAGGACACGGGCGACCGATGACAGCAGCCCCGGTCGATCGCCTGCAGTGAAAGACAGGTACCACGCGTTACCCCGCTCGTCGGGACGGATGCTGACCTCGGGAACCATGGGAAAGCTGCGCACTCGTCTGCTCAGGCGGCCTCGCATGGGCGGGGGAAGCGGGCCGCGTTCCTGCAGTTGGGCGGTCAGTTCGTGCTCCACGTAGGCGATGATGTCGCGATACTCGCCAAGGGCCCGCGCGGGATCGAGGACCTGGAACGTGTCCAACGCATAGCCCGTCGTGGTCGTGTAGATCTTCGCCTCTGCAATGCTCAGGCTGGTGCGCTCGAAGAACGAACAGATCTGCGCGAACAGGTTCACCTGGTCGGACGTATAGATGAGTACCTGAAGGCCTTCTCCGACGGGACTCAGGCGTGCCTTGACAACGGGGGTCGGCGTCTCGACGCGATAGTTCAGCAATCGCGCGTGCCAGGCGATTTCCCGGGCATCGTGGCGTAGGAAGTAGGGCGTGTCGAGCGTGCGCCATAGCTTCTCGTGCGCACCCTCGGGTACGGCGTAGAGTCGAAGCTTCTGCAGGGCGAGCGCCTGCCGCGCCTCGAGGCGGCTCCCGGCCGGATCGGTGTCGCCGCCGAGAAAGCGCCGCGTGGACCAGAAGAGGTCTTCCAGCAGTTTGCCTTTCCACGCGTTCCACACTTTCGGGCTCGTTCCGCGAATGTCTGCCACGGTGAGGAGATACAGCGCAACGAGCCTTCGCTCGCTTTGAACCACGCGCGCAAACTCGGCGACCACGGCAGGATCGGAAAGATCGCGTTTCTGGGCGACCGAAGACATGAACAGATGCTGTTCGACGAGCCATGCCACCAGATCGGCATCTTCACGGTCCATTCCGTGGTCGAGGCAGAAGTCGCGTGCATCCGCCTGGCCAAGTTGCGAATGGTCGCCGCCGCGGCCTTTGGCGATGTCGTGGAACAGCGCCCCCAGATAGAGCAGTTCCGGCTTGTCGAACTCCGCGATCAGGCGACTGCACAGCGGATACTCGTGCGCCATTTCCGGCACCGCAAAGCGACGGACGTTACGCACCACCATGAGGATGTGCTCGTCCACGGTGTAGACGTGGAAGAGATCGTGCTGCATCTGCCCCACGATGCGGCCGAACACAGGCAGGTAGCGTCCGAGCACGTCGTAGCGGTTCATGCGGCGAAGCGCGTGGGTCAACCCACTCCCGTGCCGAAACATCCCGAGGAACCGTGCGCGGTTGCATGCGTCGGCACGAAAGTGCGCGTCGATACGCCGGGCCGCCCTCCACAAAGCGCGCAACGTCGTCGCTTCGATGCCCTTCAACTCCGGATGCTGCTGCATCAGTTCGAACACCTCGAGAATCGCACGAGGTTCGCGTTCGAACAGCGCCGGGTCCACGGATGCGAGCAGGTCCGCGTGTGCGGAAAATCGTTCGTTTACGGCGCGTGGCTTCACGGCCTGTGCCGGCATCGCGGCGGCCCGCAGAGCCTGCAGGATGATCTCGTTGAGTTGCGTGACGGCGCGAGCCGTGCGGTAGTAGCGCTGCATGAGCTGTTCGCTGGCGCGTCGGTCCGGCCTGTCGGCAAATCCGATCTCCTGAGCGAGCGGAGTCTGCAGGTCGAAGAGAAGGCGGTCCTCCCGTCGGCGCGCTTGCAGGTGAAGACGGATGCGCAGGTCCTGCAACACCTTTTCGCGGCGCTCGATCTGCGCCGCTTCCTCGTAGGTGACCATGGCGTGGCCTGCCAGCGCACGCCAGGTGGTGCCTTTCCCGGTTGCGCCGCTGATCCATAGGATGTTGATCAGGTCGCGAAGTCCACCGGGCCCTTCCTTGAGGTTCGGTTCGAGGTTGTAGGCCGTTTCCTGAAAGCGGTTGTGGCGCTGCTGCTGCTCCAGCACCTTTGCCTCCAGGAATGCGCGCGGGTCGAGCGCATCGCGCACGGCGGAGACGAACCGCTTGAACAGGCTCTTGTCTCCGGCAACCCAGCGTGCATCGTTGAGGGTGGTCTGTACGGTCACGTCATGCGCCGCTTCCGCCAGGCACTCCTCGACTGTTCGCACGCTGTGTCCGAGCTCGATGCCCACGTCCCACAGGCTGCTCACCAGGTTGGAAGCGGCGTCGCGCATCGGCTCGTCGCAATCGTCCGGCAGGAGCACCAGGACGTCGACGTCGGAGTGGGGAAACATCTCCTGGCGGCCGTATCCGCCCACGGCGACGAGGGCGAGCCTCTCAGGAATCGCAGCGACATCCCAGACTTCGCGCAGGACCCTGTCGACCAGCGCACTATGGCGCGCGAGAAAGCGTGCCGGACAGGGGCGTTCCCGGTACCCGGCTTCGAGCTTGGTTCTGCCGTGCGCGAGTCGCTCGCGCGAGTGGACCAGACCGGGGGAGCCGCTGCGATACGAACGTGGCGCCCGCTGGCGAGACGCCATTTGCGTCAGCTCGACAGTGCCGCGGGCGCGGGTGTTCCAGCGGACCGCGTCAGGACTTCGTAGCCGCTGTCGGTCACCAGGACCGTGTGCTCCCACTGCGCCGACAAGCTGTGGTCCTTGGTCACGATGGTCCAGCCATCGGCCAGCTGTCGAATGCCGGCCTTGCCGGCATTGATCATCGGTTCGATGGTGAAGGTCATGCCCGCGTGCAGCTTGAGGCCAGTGTGCGGTTTGCCATAGTGCAGCACCTGTGGTTCCTCGTGGAATTCGCGCCCGATGCCGTGCCCGCAGAACTCGCGGACCACACTGAAACCATGCCGCTCGGCGTGGGACTGGATCGCATGTCCGATATCTCCCAGATGGGCGCCGGGACGCACGCAGGCGATACCGCGCCACATGCACTCATAGGTGGCCTCGACCAGGCGACGCGCCTGGATCGATGGTTCACCCACATAGAACATCCGGCTCGTATCCCCATGAAATCCGTCCTTGATCACCGTCACATCGATATTGACGATATCGCCGTTCTTGAGTCGCTTGCCGCCGGGGACCCCGTGACAAACCACATGATTGACGGAGGTGCAGACAGACTTGGGAAAGGGCGGATAGCCAGGCGGGGCGTAATTGAGCGGAGCGGGAACGCATTCCTGGGTGCGCACCATGAAATCGTGGCACAGAGCGTCCAGTTCCTCGGTCGAGATGCCCGCCTTGACGTGGGGAGCGACGAAATCCAGCACCTCGCTCGCCAAACGCCCGGCCACGCGCATTTTCTCGATATCTGCTGAGTTCTTGATGCTTACGGACATTGATCAGGCACGGTGCCGGCCAGCACGGTAGATGGCCGGTGGTTCGGCGAACACAAGAGCAGGGGCCGAGGTGGCTTTCATCCGCCGCGTTCCCGTGGCCCGAAACTTGAATCGGGGACGTGCATGGAACGAATTTCTGCCACGGAACGCTTGCGGCGAAGCGATGTGAGTGGCTCCCCGACCTGGGCTCGAACCAGGGACCTGCGGATTAACAGTCCGTCGCTCTACCGACTGAGCTATCGGGGATCTGACAAAGCGCAGCATTTTAACGACGGGCCGCCGGCCGGTCAATGTACCGGGAGAGGGTAGTTGCAGCGCATCACGAAGGGGCTCGCTGCCATTGTCGCGTGTCTGATCGGGCTTGTCGTCCTCCCAAGGGCGATTCCCGCGGACTCCCTGCGACATTCGATCGAGCAGGCACTCGGCGAGCGCCTTGGCGAGCCGATGCGCGTGGAACGGCTGCGTTTCACCATCCTGCCACGCATCCAGCTGGTGGCGGAAGGGCTCGCCACAGCATCGGGCCGGTTGCGCGTGCAGCGCGTCGTAGCGGCGCCAGTCATCCGAAGCCTCTGGAGCGATCACGTGATCCTGAACGAGATCGCCCTCGAGGGCTTGCACCTCGAGCCTGCGATCCTCGCCCCCATCCTGGGCGGCGATGTCGGGCCGGGATCGCAAGGACTGACCATCCGGCGTGTCCGCGTCAGCGAGGCGAGGGTGGTCGTCGGGAAGTTGACATTCGAGGGGGTGAATGCCGACATCGCCCTCGGGGCGGATGGGAGGCCGCGCCGGATCTACGTGACGATGGAGGACGGTCGGGTGGGATTGGAAGTGTTGCCGACCGCTTCGGGCGCCCTGCAGCTTGCTCTACAGGCTCGCGATTGGCGGTTGCTCTGGGAGCCTCGGCTTCTCGTGGACGAAGTGCAGGCAACCGCGATCCTGGAGCAACGGCGACTCGAGGCCTGGAACGTTCAGGCCAAGGTGGGCAAGGGTTCCGCCTTCGGGTTCGTTTCGCTCCGCTGGGAGCCACGCTGGAGTCTGACCGGGGAGTTCTCGCTGCGAGCCATTCCAGTGGGCAGGCTGCAGGTTGATTCCCGGCAACCGCCACTGCTGGAGGGGCTTCTGGATGCAACGCCGCGATTCGCCGCGCGCGCGCGCCATCCTGAGCAGTTACTCGCGCGCCTGGAACTCGCATCCGATTTCTCCGTGCGCAACGTCCTGGTGCGTCGGGTGGATCTGCCGGCCGCCGGCGGGATCAAGAAGAACGTATCGCGCAAGACCGGCGAAACGCGCTTCGAGCAGGTATCCGGTCATGTCGCGATGACAAGCGGCCGGTTTGCGTTCACCGCCCTGCGCGCACGCGCAGGCCCCCTGATGGCCACCGGCCAGGTGTCTGTCGCGCCCGATCGCTCGCTCAGCGGACGCATCGATGCGCAGCTTGCAAACAGTGGCGGGTTGCTGACGGTACCGCTGCGCGTGTCCGGGACGCTGGACGATCCTCGTATCCAGCCGACGGCGGCGGCGCTCGCCGGTGCCGCCGTCGGCTCTGCCATTCTGCCCGGCGTGGGCACCGCTATCGGCGCAAAAGCCGGTCAGCTCGCACAGGATCTGATCGATTTCCTGCGCGATTGAACCGGGTATCCGGCGCACGCCGTCGAGGTGTCGGAGTCTACCGAATCACCGCTGCAATGGCCTCTGCCACGTAGCCGATGTTGCGGGTGTTGAGCGCGGCCACACAGATACGCCCGGAGTCGATCGCATACACCGAGAACTCCTCGCGCAGGCGAGCGACCTGGTCCTTGGTCAATCCGGAGTACGAAAACATGCCCCGCTGGCGCTCCACGAAGGAAAAATTCCGCTCCGGGACGCGTGCATGGATCTGTTCGACCAACTGTCTGCGCATGTCGCGGATGCGCGCGCGCATCTGTCCGAGCTCCTGCTCCCAGAGGGCGCGCAGATCTGCGCTTGCCAACACGGTAGCCACCACCCTGCCGCCATGAGTGGGCGGGTTCGAATAGTTGGTGCGGACAATGCGCTTGATCTGGCTGAGGAGGCGCGCTGCCTCGTCCGGCGAGCCGGTGACTACACTGAGCGCGCCCACGCGCTCACCGTACAGCGAGAAGGATTTCGAGAAAGAGTTGGAAACGAAGACCGGCATGCCGGAATCGGCGAAGCGTCTGACCGGCCGTGCATCGGCGTCCAGCCCTTCGGCAAATCCCTGGTACGCGAGATCGAGAAATGGAATCAGCCCGCGGTCGCGTACGATGTCGATGACCTCGGCCCATTGATCGTCGGTGAGGTCTGCGCCCGTGGGATTGTGGCAGCAGGCATGCAGTACCACGATCGCCCCCGTGGGCAGGCCGCGCAGCCTGCTGGCCATTGCGTCGAAATCCACTTCCCGGGTGCGCGGATCGTAGTAGGGGTAGGCCTCGACGGCGAATCCGGCATTCTCGAACAGGGCGCGGTGGTTCTCCCAACTCGGATCACTGATCCACACCTCGGACTGGGGCTGCAAGCGGCGCAGGAAGTCGGCGCCGATCTTGAGCCCTCCGGTCCCTCCGAGCGCCTGGACCGTCACGATACGGCCGTCCTTTCGCGCAGCGCTTTCTCCGAAGACCAGTGCCTGAACTGCCCGATCGTAGTCGGCCAGGCCGTCGATGGGGAGATAGGCGCGCGCGGGTGCCGCGTCCAGAACCTGGCGCTCGGCTCGTTTGACGCATTCCAACAGCGGCACCTTCCCATTGTCGTCGTAGTACACGCCTACGCCGAGATTCACCTTCTTTGCGTTGGTGTCGGCATTGAAGGCCTCGGTGACCCCGAGGATCGGATCGCGCGGCGCCATTTCGACGCCGGCCAGGATGGATGCAGTCATGGCGGGATGAAAGTTGAAGGGGCGGTGTCCAATGAGGCCGTGCGGACACCAGCGCATTCTACCGGAGCCTGAACTTTTGCCGCCGCCGGGATGCGGCAAGCAGGTCGCTTGTGGGAAAATTACCAGTTGTCCTGGATCCTCTATGACCGCACCCGATCTACTCCCGCGTCCGCAGGCCCCGCTGGTGTTTCCCGGCAGCCCCTTCAGACTGCATCAGCCGTTTTCCCCCGCGGGCGACCAGGTCGAGGCGATCTCCAAGCTCGTGGAAGGCATCGAAGACGGGTTGTCCTTCCAGACGCTGCTCGGGGTGACGGGGTCGGGCAAGACGTTCACGATGGCGAACGTCATCGCCCGGGTTGGTCGGCCCGCCCTCATCATGGCACCGAACAAGACGCTCGCCGCACAGCTTTACTCGGAAATGCGCGAGTTCTTTCCGGACAATGCGGTCGAGTACTTCGTCTCCTATTACGACTACTATCAGCCGGAGGCTTACGTCCCCTCTCGGGATCTGTACATCGAGAAGGACTCGAGCATCAACGAGCACATCGAGCAGATGCGCCTGTCTGCGACGAAATCCCTGCTCGAGCGGCCGGACACGGTGATTGTCGCGACCGTCTCGTGCATCTACGGCATCGGCGATCCCGTGGACTATCACAGCATGGTGCTGCACCTGCGTGCCCGGGAGCGCGCCCCGCAGCGTGAGGTGATCCGACGGCTCGCCGAAATGCAGTATCAGCGCAACGAGCTGGAGTTCCGGCGCGGAACGTTTCGGGTGCGGGGCGACGTGCTCGATGTATTCCCCGCGGAGAACTCGGAGCTGGCGCTGCGGGTGAGTCTGTTCGACGACGAGGTCGAGGACCTTTCTTTGTTCGATCCTCTCACCGGCCAGGTGCTGCAGAAGGTCGCGCGCTACACGATCTATCCTTCCAGCCACTACGTGACCCCGCGCGAGACCACGCTGCGGGCGATCGAGGCGATCAAGGCGGAACTGCGCGAGCGCATCGAAACGTTTCAGAGGGAAGGCAAGTTGCTGGAGGCGCAGCGCATCGAACAGCGGACGCGATTCGACCTCGAGATGCTCGCAGAACTGGGATTCTGCAAGGGGATCGAGAACTACTCGCGCCATCTGTCGGGCCGGCGTGCCGGCGAACCACCGCCTACGCTGATCGACTACCTGCCATCCAGGGCGCTGATGGTCATCGACGAGAGCCACGTCACCATTCCGCAGGTCGGCGGAATGTTCCGCGGCGACCGCGCCCGCAAGGAGAATCTGGTCGATTACGGATTCCGTCTCCCGTCTGCGGTCGACAACCGTCCGCTGACGTTCGAGGAGTTCGAAGCGATGCTGCCTCAGACCATCTTCGTTTCGGCCACCCCCGGGGACTACGAGGCAGCCCACCAGGGGCAGGTTGTCGAGCAGGTCGTGCGTCCGACCGGGCTGGTCGATCCGGAAGTCATCGTGCGCCCTGCCGGAAGCCAGGTCGACGATCTGCTCTCCGAGATCAACTTGCGCGCGCAGCGCGGCGAGCGGGTTCTGGTCACCACGCTTACCAAGCGCATGGCCGAGGATCTGACGGACTATCTGAGTGAGCATGGTGTGAAGGTGCGCTACCTCCACTCTGACATCGACACCGTCGAGCGTGTCGAGATCATTCGCGATCTTCGGCTCGGTCAGTTCGATGTGCTGGTGGGCATCAACCTGTTGCGCGAGGGGCTGGATATTCCTGAAGTATCGCTGGTCGCAATACTCGACGCCGACAAGGAGGGCTTCCTGCGCTCCGATCGATCGCTCATTCAGACCATCGGCCGCGCGGCCCGGCATCTTCACGGCACGGCCATTCTCTACGCGGACCAGGTCACCGGGTCGATGCGTCGGGCGATCGACGAGACCAACCGTCGGCGCGCGAAGCAAGTTGCATTCAACGAGGCGCAGGGCATTACCCCTCGTGGGGTGAGCAAGCGGATCCGCGACATCATCGACGGGGTATACGACCCGCGCAGTGCACGACAGGAGCTCAAAGCGGCGCAAGGCACAGCCGGCTATCGGAGCATGAGCGAGGGCGACCTCGCCAAGGAGATCCGCCGGCTGGAGAAGGAGATGATGGAGCACGCGCGCAATCTCGAATTCGAGCAGGCTGGCCAGGCGCGTGACCGTATCCGCGCGCTGAAGGAACAGCTGTTCGGTGTCGAGCAGGAGGGGGCGACGCTCGCGCCTGTTTCCGATGCCCGGAAGTCGCGCGGAGCGGCTGGCGGGAACGGACGCGGCAGGCGCAAGGTGCGTTCATGACGAGGGTGCTCTTCGTCTGCACGGGCAACATCTGCCGATCGCCCACTGCGGAGGGTGTGTTCCTGCACATGGTGCACAGGGCAGGGTTGGAGAACCTGGTGGTCGTCGATTCGGCGGGTACACACGGCTATCACGTCGGCGACCGCCCGGACCCGCGCGCGCAGGCGGCTGCCAAGCGTCGTTCCTACGACCTGTCGAAGCTGCGCGCCCGCAGACTGCTGTCCGACGACTATGCACGCTTCGACCATCTCCTGGCCATGGACCGGGGGCATCAGTCGATCATGCTGCGCAACAGCCCGCCCGAACACCGAAGCAAGATCCGACTGTTCATGGACTACGCGCCGGAGGTCGAGCACCGTGAGGTGCCAGACCCCTACTACGGAGACGACGCAGGTTTCGATCTGGTGCTGGACCTCGTCGAAGCTGCCGCCTACGGTCTGCTGCAGGCAATCCGGGCGAGTATGACCTCGCGCTAGGAATGAAACGGGGCCGGTCTCCCGGCCCCGTCCACATGGTGCGATGGCGAGCTGCTACTCGTTGCGCGTCTCGATCTGGACCATGGGCTCCTGAGGAAGGGGCTCAGGCCGGGGACGGCGCGCCCTGCGCGGCTGCTCCCGCGCTACGGTGTCGTCTGCTTCCGCCTCGGCGACCGGCACATGGCTCGTCTCCACTTGAACCATGTGTGCCGGCAACTCGTACGACACCGGTTCGGCGGGCGCTACACCCGGCTGGGACAAATTCGGCTTGATCTCCGAGACCGGTGGCTCAGGCCGTGCAACGGCCGGTTCGCTGGGTGCAGGTGACGGTACCGGTACCGGTACCGGCGCCGGCATCGTTTCGGCCGTTGCCGGTGCTCGAGAATCGTCGACCTCTGCGTCCAGGGAGCGTTGAACCGGGATCGGAATGGAAGGCTCCGAAACGGTTTCCGGTGTGCTGTCGGCTCGCATCTCGGTGGCCTGGTCGGGCAAGTCTGCCGACGCTACCGCTGTCACCGCGGACATCATCATTACCTCTTGCGAAACGGCGTGGCTCTCGCCGCCCTCTCCCTGGGAGCCACGATCCCGCCGTCCACGCCGACGTCGGCCTCGTCCTTGCCCGCTCTCGCCCTGCGCGGCAACGTCGCGCTCCTGCCGCTCGGGCCGTTCCTGACGATCCGCCCGTTCGGCCCGTTCGGTACGCTCCGGCCGCTCGCTGCGATCCTGGCGCTCCGCGCGCTGGCCGCGCTCGCGCCGTTCACCCTGTGCAGCGGCGGCCTCGGCTCGACCTGCCTGCTCCAGAGCACCACCCGGGACAGCGCGCTCTGGGCGCTCGCCCCGTTCCGCCCGTGCGTGCCGATCGGGTCGCTCTCCCTGGCCCTGGCTGCGCTCGCGGTCAGGGCGCCGTTGCTGCCCGCCTCCCTGCGGCGGCCGG
>JAEZCG010000260.1 GCA_023430065.1 Pseudomonadota bacterium
CCTCCGCCTCGAATTCACTCGAGAGCGCGAGCGTCTTGATCGCCACCGTGCGGCCGATCTTCGGATCGCGTCCGAGATAGACGACCCCCATCGCGCCCTTGCCCAGTTCGCGATCGATCTCGTAGCGTCCGAGGTGCCCGTTGACCAGCGAGCGCACAGGCGCCGGATCGAACTGCGGCAGCGCCTCGATCGAAGGCGAGGTGTCGAGCATGCGCTTGTGCCGCAGCGCGCGCTGCTCGAGGTCGCGGTACTTCGGATCGAACTGCGCGATGTACTCGAACACCGCCTGCGCGCGGTTGAACTGGCGCCGGCGCTCGTGATCGAGGGCCAGGTTGTACAGGTTGTCCATCAGCTGCGCGTCCATCGGACACAGCTTGAACTGCTCGAAGGCGAGGTCGAGCTGGCCCTGCCCCTGGTACGCGAGCGCCAGGATGCGGTTGCCGGCGGGGGCGCTCTCGGAGGCCACGTCCGCGGTGGCCGGTGCCGCAGCCTGGCGTGACAGCCGGGCCAGCGGGTGACCGGCAACGAGCAGGCACATGGCCGGCGCGAGCGGGACGAACACTAGCAATGCGTACATGAGGAGCAGCTGCATCCCGGCCAGAGCGGGCACCGCGCCGAGGGTCGAGAGTAGGGCGACCTGGCGCGGCAGGCGCGGTACCGCCAGGGCGAGGTACAGCGCGCAGAACAGCAGCACCAGCCCGAGGACTGCCGTGCCCCAGCCGGGAGCTCGCGGGACGTCGTCGCGCAGCAGCGTCGAGACGGTGTGGGCGAGCGCCACCGTCTCCGGCACGGCGTTGGCGCGCGGCGTGCGCACCGCGCCGGCGGCAGGTCCCGATACCGGACCGACGAGCACCACGCGACCGCGAAAGGCGTCGGGTGTCACCTGTCCGCGGAAGACATCGACGAAGGAGTGCGTCTCGAAGGCGTCCACAGGGTAGAAGTAGGTGGCCAGACGCAGGTTCGCGTCGGTGTCCCAGCTGCGATCGCCCACGCTCACGCCGTGACCGAGGTTGAGGACCAGGTCTCCGCCCTCGTAGCCGAGCGCGCGTGCAGCCACCTGCAGCGCGAACGACGGCAACGGCTCCCCTTCGTAACCGAGGACCAGCGGTGCCCGGCGCAGCACACCGTCCGCGTCCGGCAGCGGATTCAGAAAGCCGACCCCGGCGCTGGTCTCACTGAAACGCGGCAGCACCGGCACGTCCAGGTCGCCGGCCTCGAACGGCGCATCGGCCTGCGCGACCGCCTCGGCAAGACGGGCACGCACCGGCAGGACGACGTTGCCGGCACGCGCCAGGCTCATGGCGAGGCGGCCGTCGGCGTCCGCGGCGCGGCGCGCCTCGTCCAGCGCATGACCCAGCTGCGGCATCTGCTCCAGTGTCTGGGCACCCAGCCCCTGCACCAGGGCGTCCAGACGGTTGAACTGCTCCGCGGCCGGGTCGCGCGAGGCGTTGGGGAAGTGCGTGGCGTAACCGATGACCCGCGCCCCCGCTGCAGCGAGCGTGTCGATCACCTGCGCGTCGATGCTGCGTGACCAGCCGATCGGTCCGAGCTGTGCGACCGTCCGTGCGTCGATTCCGACGATCACCACCTCGGCGGCCGGCGTGCGGCTGGACAGGCGCAATCCGCTGTCGTAGCCGAAGCGGTCGAGTGCATTGAACGGTACCGCGAGGGCGAGCGCGAACGCGACTGCCGCCGCACCGATCGCGGCCAGCAGACGCATCGACGAGGCGCCGCGTGCCGTCATGTGGAGCTGCCCAAGGCTGGCGGCGCCGGTGCGGCGATCGCGCCCGGGGCGCGCGACGGGGAGCGGTGGACGAGACGCTGCAGCATGGCTTGATGTTGTTCGAGTTGGTACGGCAACGCTCTCTTCTTCCAGAGAGGATTCAATGAGTTGAACAAGTCTGCGGGGCTTCGCCGGAGCGACCGGCACCGGCGTCCGGTGCGACCGGCCGCATTGCACCGGCCGCGCCCCGTACCGTCGGCGACGCGGGCCGGATTTGTCAATTGCAAGGCCTATGCCACCGGCGATTCGTGAGATTCGGCAAGGGCTTGCACCGTCCAGCGGAAAGCGTGGACGGGGGCCGGGGGGACGAACCGATCAGACGCCCTCGACCACGATGACGCTGGAGGTCGACGTGCGGTGGCGGATGGACTTGGCGTGCGCATACTCGGGTGCGGCATCGAATGCCTTGGCCTGCTCCACGCTGTCGAATTCGACCACCACCACCCGCTTCGGCACCCAGGTCCCTTCCAGCGGGTGGATGGCACCGCCGCGGACCAGGAAGCGCCCTCCGTACTGCTTCAGTGCAGGCGCCACCAGCTTGCGGTACTCCTCGTAGCCGGCGGGATCATGGATGTCGATGGTCGAGATCAGATAGGCGGGCATGGGACTCCTCCTGCGTTCAGGTCAGACGACACGCACGCGAGCGGGCGCCGCGTGCAGGCACCAAGGTCAGGACCGCCATGCGCCCGCACCGCTAGCCGATCAGCACGAGCGCCCAGACGGCCACGACGTTGACCAGGCTGACGAACACTGCCGCGCTGCCGAGATCCTTCGCACGCTTTGCCAGCTGGTGGTTCTCCAGGGAGATGCGGTCCACGGTGGCTTCCACCGCGGAGTTGATCAGCTCCACCATCAGCACGAGCAGCACCGCGCCGATCATCAGCGCCTTGCCGAGACCGGAGACGGGAAGGAAGAGGGCCAGCGGCACGAGCACCAGCGCGAGCAGCGTCTCCTGGCGGAACGCGTCCTCGTACCGAAACGCGGCGCGGAAACCCTCGAGCGAATAGAAGAAGGCATTGAACAGGCGGCGCAGACCGGTCTGGCCCTTGTGCGGACTGACCGCGAGGTCTTTCTCTATTTCTTCCATGCCACATCCAGTTCCCGGGCGGCACGTACCTCGTCGAGCCGGCGGACCGGCATCGTATGCGGCGCGGATTTCACCAGTTCGGGCTGGCTGCGCGCCTCCTCCAGCACGGCGCGCATGGCCGCGACGAATGCGTCGAGCGTCTCCCTCGATTCGGTCTCGGTCGGTTCGATCAGCAGGCACTCGGGAACGAGCAGCGGGAAGTACGTGGTCGGGGCATGCACACCCTTGTCCAGCAGCCGCTTGGCGAAGTCCATCGCGCTCACGCCGGTCTCCTCCTTGAGCCGTCGCAAGGTGACGATGAACTCGTGGCTGGCGCGCCGGGCCGGATAGGCCAGGTCGAAGCCGGCACGACGCAGTTCCGCCATCAGGTAGTTGGCGTTGAGGGTGGCGAAGCGTGCCACCCGTCCCATGCCTTCGCGCCCGAGCATGCGGGCGTAGACGTAGGCGCGCAGCAGCACGCCGACGTTGCCGGTGAATGCGGACAGACGGCCGATGCTGTCGGGGCGGTCCGCTTCGGTGAGCAGCCGGTATGCGGCGCTGCCGTCGCCGGCCTCGCAGCGTGCGGCAATCGGTACCGGCAGGAAAGGCAGGAGGCGTTCCGACACCCCGACCGGCCCGGATCCGGGTCCGCCGCCGCCGTGCGGAGTGGAGAAGGTCTTGTGCAGGTTGATGTGAATGACGTCGAACCCCATCGCGCCGGGCTTCACCTGTCCGACGATCGCATTCAGATTGGCACCGTCGTAATAAAGCAGCGCGCCGGCCGCGTGCAGGATGTCGCGGATGTCCAGGATGCGCTGTTCGAACACCCCCAGCGTCGAGGGATTGGTAAGCATGAGCCCGGCCGTCTGCGGACCCACCGCCGCACGCAGACGATCGAGGTCGACGTTGCCGTCGCGGTCGGTCGGCACTTCCCGCACGGCATAGCCGCACATGGTCGCCGTGGCGGGGTTGGTACCGTGCGCCGCGTCCGGCACGATGATCTCGCTGCGCGCGAGGTCGCCGCGGCTGCGGTGCCAGGCGCGAATCATCGCCACTCCGGCGAACTCGCCCTGCGCGCCGGCCATCGGGGCCAGGCTCACGCCGGCCATGCCGGTGACCTCGCTCAGAATCTCCTGCAGCTCGACCAGGCAGGCCAGCATGCCCTGCCCGGTGGCGTCGGGGGCGAGCGGATGGCGCGAGAGGAACTCGGGCAGCATCGCCAGCACGTTCGCCGCGCGCGGGTTGTACTTCATCGTGCACGAGCCGAGCGGGTAGAAATGCGTGTCGATCGAGAAGTTCTTTTGGGACAGCGACGTGTAGTGGCGGACCACGTCTAGCT